>JBBISA010000002.1:0-204504 GCA_037441525.1 Bacteroidota bacterium | reverse complement strand
CTGTACAAAATTAAAATGTTAATTTATGTCCAGCTAATTAGGGGGTTAAGACACAATTGATAATAATATTTTTAGAAAACAAACCGATTATGAGAAGCTAAAAATTTGTAATCAGAGATACTTGCAAATTAAGTTTTTCTAAACCTGGGTAAAACCCGGCTAAGGCATTAGTTCACCTCTTTTCTAACGACTACTTCGCGATAAATACTACATAAACAATTATGTAACTTTTTCGTCAATCAAACCAGGCAGGCGCGATGGAATAAAAAAGGAGCTTACAAATCCTATCCAAAAAGTATATAATGTTTAAAATTTAGCATATTATATTAAACATTTCAAATTCATTTTTTTTTAAAACTTTTAATCAGCCTGATATGGAATAAATGGATTTATTGCCTGTTGTCTGATTAGATGCTTTTGTTTAATTATTTAATCATATGTTTATACAATGATATTTATTTACCGTTATTAAGGTGCAATTAAAATAATTTTTACTGTTTGTTACACTTAATACATCAAATACTATGAAAAATTTAGGTAATGCTACATTTGAAAATTACATCGGACTGGATCAGGGTCTCAGCGAGATGGGTTATCAGATGGTAGCACACGTTCTGACTTTAGGCTAGGCAGTAATGCTGGCTGGTCTTTTCTATTTCATCCTTACTATCAAAACTGTTGCACCGCGCTTTCGTACTTCTTCTGTATTGTCGGTAGTGGTTATGGTATCGGCTTTTCTTTTATTGTTTGCCCAGGCCAGTAACTGGACAAACAGTTTTGTTTTCGATGCTGCCCGTGGCAAATACTTCCTTGGCGAAGGTCAGGACCTGTTTAACAATGGATACAGGTATCTCAACAGGCTTATCGATGTACCCATGCTTTTGTTCCAGATTTTGTTTGTGGTTACACTCACCAAATCAAGTTTCTCAAGCATTCGCAACCAGTTCTGGTTTTCGGGTACCGGCATGATTATCACCGGGTATATCGGTCAGTTTTACGAGGTGACCAACATTACCGCGTTCTTTGCCTGGGGCGCTATTTCAACTTTGTTTTTCTTCCACATCCTGATCCTCATGCGCAGGGTAATCACCGAAGGAAAGCAGGGCATTCCGGCACAGGCACAACGTTCCCTTGGTTCTATCTGGACCCTGTTCCCGGTATCGTGGATGTTGTATCCGGGTGCATACCTGATGCCGCACCTTGTCGGACTGGAAGGAGCTCTGTTTAGCGAGATAGGTTTTGTGGGGCGCCAAATTACTTATACCATTGCCGATGTGTCATCCAAGGTAATTTATGGTATCTTGCTCACTGTTGTGGCACAAACCATGAGCAAACACGAAGGTTATACTGAAGAGAAATAACATTTCTTTTCTGATCCGACAACAAGGAAGCCGTCATGCAAACATGGCGGCTTTTTTTTCCCCGGTTTGGTAATGAAAGCAATAACCCTGTTGGTACAGATATCAAACGGGTATTATGGTTTTAATTAGCAACCCTTCCCATTTAAACAATCATCCTGTTGAGTGGTGTACCTGAAAAAAATTTATCACTATTACAGAGATCATGAACCGTTAGATTACCAGGGGTAAGCCGCTCCCCTTTTACGCCAGCATTTTATGGGGTAACCTTGAAACCAAAACTCACCCTTCCGGCCTAAAGAGCTGGAAATATTTATATCATGCCCACCACCCGCACAATCTAAAATTCCTTCAACTTTTTTCCAATTTTACCATCACAACGACGTATTTTGGCGCGCCCGGTTTTTATTTTTGCCCCATCACATCTGGTCAAATCACTATCAAAAACTTTACACACCAAAAAATCAGAAATAATGGCACCCTCATTCCGCCATGAAGCCAGGGAACCGGCACTGCCGACAATGGGGATGGAACCGGAGCATTTAACAAAGGGCAGCTTGGGTTTGGGAAGCTGCCTCGGAGCTCCGGGATTAGAAGGAGTTCTCTGGCGTAAAACGGTTGTAATTTTAAAGGTGACAATTTTAAATTGGCAAACCCAAAACATAGTAAAACCGGAATTTCCAACAGGTATATAATACATCCCCAAAAAACAGAAGGATAAAGCCTTATTCTTGTTTGTAAGAAAAATGGTTTTGGTTTTACGATGCTTTAAAACTTTTTTGTACCGGTAGAGTATATCTCGCACAAATGAAGTAGAATAATGAGTATTAATTCGTGTTCGGATGAAACCATGCCAGCAAAACTTTGGAAGAATCCGGGTATAATGGCTGTCAGAGAATTAATTTAATTTTGATATAAATCTGCCAATTTGCTATGCCAACACTCAGATAAAATTCAGCAGTGGGGGAAACGCCCACTGAAATGAGCAAAAATGATCTTTACCAATGGTTTATCGACAATCACGACAAGTTCATGTTTATACTGGCAATTGAATTATTTTCACCCAAATACACAGTATATCGTGATTCAGTGGGGTATTTCAATAAGTTGACGAAAGGATTGGCACCAAACAGGCTTACCTAAACCATGTGTATACAAACATGGCCAAATCAGGGCGTTGGAAAGTTATTATAATGCAAAATACTTATGGATTTGCTTTCAACTCCATCTTTATCACAGTGTTGCGCTCATCGGGCAGCGGAAAGGTATGATAAATGGGGGTATTGAAATTGATCAGGAAATTATCATCGCGCTGGTTGCCCCACCATTGGGTGGCTGTGAATGCTTCAGAACCGTTATAAAGAAAGGTAACGCTTTGGGTTTTATCGGCAAATCCTTTCATATTGATATAGCCAATTCTGGGGTACATCCAGTGCAGGTAAAGGGTATTACCTTTTTTGGTGATACGGCCCCATTGGGGTGTATCCATTTCTGCATTGCCACATCCATAAATGCTTTCGCCGTTTTTGCGCATCCAAACTCCCACTTCACGCAATATTTTTACCGACTGCTCAGGTATACGGCCCCGTCCATCTGGCCCTACGTTGAGTAGCAAATTCCCGTTCTTGCTCACAATATCCACCAGAGTGTGAATCACCAGTTCGGGCGATTTCCAATCGTTATCGTTCTGGGCATAACCCCAGTTGTTGTTAAGGGTAAGACAGGTTTCCCATCGCAGAGAGTTTCCAAACTGGTCTTTCATTTCCTGCTCTGGTACTCCCTGTCCGGGGGTGTCGAAGTCGCCCAGGTAAAAATCTCTCAGACCTATCACCCCTTCACCGGAAGCCTGCAAGCGATTGTTAAGGATAATGCGGGGCTGGTTCTTTCGCACCATGTCAACAAGTTTACGGGCCTGCCATTTTTCGCCGGTCATTTCGCCATAGCTGAAATCGAACCACATCACATCAATACGGCCATAGCTGGTGGTGAGCTCTTCCACCTGGCCATGCATATATTTAAGGTAATTGACCCAGTTGATCTGTTCATCCCTGAATTCTTCCCGGTTTCTCATGGGGTGGTTGGTATGTTTGTACTTAGGATAATCAGCATGATGCCAGTCAATCAGTGAATAATACAATCCTACCTTCAATCCTTCAGCCCTGAAAGCATCAAGGAATTCACGCACAAGGTCGCGGCCAATGGTTTTGCCGGTGGAGTAGTTGGTAAGTTTGCTGTCGAAAAGACAGAAACCGTCGTGGTGCTTGGCAGTCATCACAGCATATTTCATACCTGCTTCCTTAGCCAGGCGCGCCCACTCTTTCATATCGCAATCAACGGGGTTAAACAGATCAATGTATTTTTGGTATTCATCGTTGGTCATAAACTCGTGGGTTTTTACCCATTCGCCACGCGCAGGCACTGCATAGGCACCAAAATGGATAAACATACCAAAACGGGCATCGGTCATCCATTCTGTGCGCTGGCGCGATGTGTTGTATTGGCGCATATATTCGGGGGGTGGTGTCTGGGAAAGTGATGCAACGGTAAAAGAAAGAGCAATGATAGTATGTATAAGTGTTTTCATTTTTTTGGTGGTTTTGGATTTAAATTTGGGTTTATAATAGAACAAGTCCGGGTCTGACTTGAAGTCAGGCCCGGACTTCATTTCAGATTTGTCATGATGATGAATCCAGAGTAAGGTAAAAATACTAAGTGTTATATTTACACTTTATAAACCGGGTTTCTCCACTCTTCAAAAGGATGATATTTGCTTTCGGCAGCCCAACGGGTACCGCGTTTCTGTATTTCCAGGGCTTCATAAACATCAAAGTCAGGACGCACGTGACCAAGCGATGAATAGAAAATGCGGCCTTTGCCGTAATATTTCTTCCATACCACGGGCATGGTACAGCCATCAATCCAGAAGGCATGTTCGCCAGTGAATTTTGTTGTGGCCAGCACATTCACATTGGGGTCAACGTGCATATAATACTGCTCGGAGCGCATGGCAAAATCGTTTAGCCCGCGGGTAATGGGGTCGCTATGGTCAATAATATTAACCTTATAATCGATAACACCACCGGGATGTGAAACCCACTGGCCACCTGTCATAAACTGGTATTCCACATTATTGCGGAAAGAGTCGCACAAGCCACCATGCCATCCCGATAGCCCGCAACCGTTCCTTACGGCTTCGAGCAATCCTTTTTCCTGGTCGCCGGTTATTTGCCCCATAGTCCACTGTTGAACAATAAGATCGAGCGACGACATCAGGTCTTTGTCAAGGTAAATTTCGAGCTTATCTGAAACGGTAACTTCGGCTCCTTCTTCACGCATCCATGGAACGAAAAGGTCGCGGTTTAGAACAGGATCATGGCCATCCCAACCACCATAAACAAACAATACTTTTTTGTTTTTGAGGGTCGGTTCCTGGCCTTTGATATTTGCAGCCAGTGGCTTATAACCACATGCCTGCAGTCCTTGGGCAGCCAGCACTGTGGCAGCCGAAGCTGCCAGGGCCTTGCCCAGAAAATTTCTACGGGTAGTTTTATTCACATCCATATTTTATTCGATTAAAATTTACCCCAGCCTGTATCCCTATAAAACCAGGATAGCCGGCCGGGGTTAATGATTTATATGCATTTAATTATAGTTAAAGGCTAAAGCCAGGTCTGTATTGGCGGGTAAGCTGCAGGTCGGCTTCAGAATCGCTAACAAACCTCTCATTTACAGGATCCCACCTAAGCGGGCGTGCCAGGTTGGTGGCAATATTACCCAGAATACCTAAGGAACCTGACCTATGACCAGCATTTACAGGTGCGATGGGATCTTTGCGTGAACGAAGACACTCTATAAAATTGGTGTAGTGTGCGGTGCTGGTTTCGTAGGGAACCTTGCCGTCAGCCTCTTCCAGCGGAGGCGGCAACAATGAATCGTCGGAAGCAGAATAATGGCTGCGTGAAACTTCAACCCATGCATCGTCGCCATAGAACTTAACACCAAAACCACGATTTTCGCTAAATGGTGCATTTTCAACCAAAACACCATCTGCATATTCAAATTTAATATATTCGTTCCCTTCTGCGCCAATGGGTACGATCCTTACCGGGCCTCCATTGTCCATATTGAGTGCCCACTGGGCAATGTCGAAATTGTGAGCGCCCCAGTCGGTAAGGAATCCACCGCCGGTTTCCTTATAATAGCGCCATTTAGCCCAGAAGGTTTCATTTTGTACCGGGTCGAGAGTAATAGGCGGGTTTAATCCATTATTATAATGAACGTAAGGCATGGGGCCCAGCCATTTTTCCCAATTCAAATCGGCCGGGACTACTTCTTCGGGCAAATCGTAAGGAGTTGGAGGAGGCCCTACCCACGCATTGATTTTGCGCAAAATACCCAACTTGCCATCACGCACCAGGTTAACAGCATGCTGAAAACGAAGGTCGGATCGTTGCTGACTGCCCACAGCCAATACCAGGTTGTTGTCGCGAACTGCCTTCACAATGGCTTTTCCCTCTTCAATGGTAAAAGTAACAGGCTTTTCAAGGTAAATGTCCTTGCCGGCGCGCACAGCATCAAGAGTCATCATGGCATGCCAGTGGTCGGGGGTGGCTATAATAACCGCATCAATATCAGGACGGGCCAGCAAATCCTGATAATCATCGTAAAGAGTAACCTCTACCGTTTGTTGTGTAGATTCCTGGTAGCTTTTTACCATGTTTTCGAAGCGCTGACGTTTCACGCCATATACATCGCAACCGGCAACAATTTTTACTCCTGCAATATTCTGGAAACCATTTACCAGGTAAACGGTTTGCTGCCCCAGGCCAATGAAACCAAGTCGTATGGTATCATTAGCGCCAACTTTACACCCTTTTAAAAGGGGTAATACCGACAAGCCCACCAATCCGGTTGCAGTTGTGCGGATAAAACTTCTTCTGGATAAATTCTTCATGTTTTTCTTGATTTGTTTTTGATTTAACACTAAAAATCCGTTTTGTAATTCCTTCGAAAAGTATTACCTGAGCCTGATTTAATCAGGACATACTCATAAAAGGCGTAAATTTATGAATAATGTTTAAAAAATTGTGAAATAATGGAATAAAATAAAGCTTTGCTGATGGAAAAAGCAGAATAACAATGTATTTAGCGAACTATTGCACAGCAGAGCATTAGATAAAGAATTGATAATCATCCTACAAAACAGATTTTTCAACATTGACTTATTTTTCAGTTGCCCCTGACATAGTAAATAAGTCTCCACAAAATTATACTTCAGGCTCGGGTTGAAAGCGAAAAAAATAAAATACATTTGCCGGGTTGAATCATTAAAAGATTAGAGGTTTATGTCGCTAAGCGGATATGGAAAATGGATTATCGGTGGTCTCGGATGGGCATTTGGTGGACCTATAGGAGGCATCATTGGATTTATAATGGGTTCTGCCTTCGATAGTATGAACTCGGGCGAATATGAATACCGTCCGCAACAGGAATATAGAACCACGCAACCCGGCGATTTCAGAATAAGCCTGCTGGTGCTTTCGGCGGCGGTTATGAAAGCTGATGGCAAGCAATTGCGCTCAGAACTGGATTATATAAAAGCCTTTTTTACGCAGAACTTTGGGCCTGTGCAAACACAAAATTATATGCAGACCTTACGCGATATTCTTAAGCAGGAAATTCCGGTTCAGCAGGTTTGTTATCAGATTCGCGACAATATGGATCTGCACAGCCGTTTGCAGTTGCTTCATTATTTGTTTGGCGTTGCCCTTGCCGATGGACAAACCCACCCCACAGAAGTAAAGATGATTGAAGACATATCGGATTGGATGGGTATTAACCGGTACGATTTTACATCCATTAAGAATATGTTTGTGAAAGATACCGATAGTGCTTATAAAATTCTTGAAATAAGCCCCGATGCAACTGAGGAAGAGATAAAAAAAGCCTTCAGGGCAATGGCATTAAAATACCATCCCGACAGGGTAGCCCATCTGGGCGAAGAATTTCAGCAGGCAGCCAAGGAGAAATTCCAGAAGGTAAATGATGCTTACAATTCCATTAAAAAGGATAGGGGATTTTCGTGAAGTTCGATGATTCTATTAACATCCTGCGCATGCTTGTTGCTGACTAATCTGGTAAGATAATAATACGGGCAACCACAATTATTAAATAAATTCGACCCAGATCAGTGAAATATTATCACGTCCACCGGCGCTACAGGCTTTTTCAACCAGTAAATCGGGCGAGCCGGTTTCGCAACCTTTAAGTAATTCGATCCCATCAATCATTTCTGTCAATCCATCACTGCAAATAAGCAAAACCGTACCTGGCAGTATCTCGCGCGAAATATCATCAACATCAATGTACGGGTGGTTAATGGGGCCTATACAATTTACAAGCAAATGCGAACGGATATCCCTTCGTCCGGCTGATTCGCCCAGGGTATGATCGCGAGTGAGCTTTTCGAGCAATCCCTTGCGGTAAAGATATACCCTGCTATCGCCGGCATTGTATATGTATGCAGAATTTTCGCCAAGGAACACCCCTGAAAGGGTGGTACCCATTCCCTTCAGAGCAGTGTTTAGTTCCCCCTCCATTTTTATGGATGCATTTATATCCATGAGCCAGGCAAACATCCTTCCATCAAATTCCTTCAAACTGATATCAGGTTCGATTTCACGGGTGATTTCGCGCAAATTTTCTAAGACCAGACGGCTTGCCACTTCTCCCCCATGGTGCCCACCCATTCCATCGGCTACAGCAAACCAATGGTTTCCCAGATTGGCATTCAATTCAAATTCCATGGCACCATCAGTAAATATTCGCTGATTGACTAAAATATGATCTTCGTTGCCTGACCGGACCACTCCCCTGTCGCAGATAGCTTTCCCTTTGATTATCATATCCTAAGAACTGTTTAAAATTGGTAATTCAAAATTATCATTATATTCTTATTGTCCGATACCCTTGTATTTTTTTAAATTTCTTCAATTTATAATTGTTGTATATTAATTGTAATTTTCAGATAATCAACAAACTAAAAAAATATTCAAATAATGTGGTATTTTAATACCTTAATAATTTTTTATTCTAAAAAACATTCATACATTTGCGTATTGTTTTACCCATTTACCTGTTTAAGTCAATGAGCAAGATTTTTAACCTATCGGAAGCAGCCACCATCGCCCTTCATTCCATAGGGCTGATAGCGCGTAGCGAAAGGCTTATCAATGCCCATGAAATAGCGGAAATAACAAGATTTTCTAGAAATCATATTGCAAAAATCCTTCAGCAATTGGTAAAAAATGGGTACCTGATTTCTACCCGTGGCCCCAAAGGTGGCTTTTTACTCAGCGCAAAAGCACGTCAATCAAATCTGCTGGATATTTACAAGGCTATTGAAGGTGATATTGCAGATACAACATCCTGCAAGATGCAATGCGAGCTATGTCCCTTTACGTCATGTATTTTTGGCGGGTTGGAACAAAAGTTCAGTTTAGAGTTCAGAAATTACCTAATGAATAAAGGAGTAATGGAAGTGTAAAATATAATGAGAACCGAAAACAGATAAAAGAGTACCTGAGACGCAGATTAATTGAAAGAAATTCAGAAAAAAACTAATAACCTGTTAACCTTGAAAAAATGAAAAGAACTGTAATAAAAATTGATGAAGACCTTTGTAACGGCTGCGGTTTGTGTGTGGAAGGTTGTCATGAAGGCGCCCTGCAAATGATTGACGACAAAGCCCGCATGATAAGCGACCTGTATTGCGATGGCCTGGGAGCCTGCATTGGCGAATGTCCGGTAGGTGCCATAAGCTTCGAGGAGCGTGAAGCCGAACCCTACGACGAAAAAAAGGTTATGGAACGAATTTCTCCTAAAGGCGAAGCTACTGTTCTGGCCCATTTACATCACCTTATTGCCCACAACCAGACCGAATATGTGGAACAAGGTATTCAGTTTATCATAAACCATAAACTTGACATAGACCTTAACAAGCTGAAAAGATCATCTAAACCAACAATTAATCACGAAACCCCTAAAAAAGAAATTAAAATGGAAATGCATGCACATGGCGGCGGCGGATGCCCCGGATCAAGAATGATGTCGTTCGACAAACCAGATGCAACAGGAGTTGCGGCCGCAACAACCGATCAACCATCTGAGCTCAGACAATGGCCCGTGCAATTGCACCTGGTTAACCCTCAGGCTCCCTATTTCCAGAATGCCGATGTGCTCATGGCAGCCGACTGTGTAGCCTTTTCCATGGGAAATTTCCACAGTAAATACCTTAAGGGTAAAGGACTTGCGATTGCTTGCCCCAAACTAGATAACGGTAAAGATATCTACGTGGAAAAACTTACGGCTATGATCGATATGGCCAGAATCAATACCCTTACTGTCATGGTTATGGAAGTACCTTGTTGCTCAGGATTGCTCCAGATCGCCAAAATGGCCACCAAGCAGGCACAACGTAAAGTTCCGGTAAAGGCAATGGTAGTAGGCCTTGATGGCGAAATAAGAAGTGAAGATTGGGTATTGGATTGAGAGTTCAGAGTACAGAGTAAAGAGTTTAGAGATCAGAGATTAGAGTTGAGAGGTCAGAGTTTAGAGTTTTGCGTTCAAAGGTTATATTTATCCTAACATCCAATATCTAATATCCAAAATCTAACATCTAAAATCTAAAAACTAACACCTATCACACGATACCCAATACCCGATACCCAACACCTTACACCCGATACCCAATACCTCATACCCGAAACCATCAACTTAAACCCTAAACTAATTATCAGTTAAAATTTACCAATCACCAACAAACAAATTATTCAATAACCATTAAATTATTAAAGAAATGAGCATGTTTTGTTTTCAATGTCAGGAGGCAGCAAAAGGAACAGGTTGCACCATTAAAGGTGTATGTGGAAAAGAGCCTGAACTAGCCGGTATTATGGATGTATTGATGTACCAACTGCGCGGAATTGCAGTTTACAACAATAATGCAAAAAAATATGGGCTTGATACATCGTCCGAAGATAAATTTTTATTTGAGGGTCTGTTTATGACCATTACAAACGCCAATTTCGATCATGATAGGTTTGTTCAGAAAATCCGCGATGGATTTAAACTAAGGATCAACCTGGAGAATAAGATTGAAAAGGCAGGTATTATTTTAGATAGAGAAACTTTACCTGAGGCGGCCAGGTGGTATGCCTACACCCCGGCCGAATACGAAAGAAAAGCACAACAGGTGGGTGTTTTACAATTGAGCGAAAATGAAGATATCCGTTCATTGCGCGAACTAACCATATACGGACTCAAAGGGATGGCGGCCTACGCCGAACATGCCTTTAACCTTGGCCATACCGAACAGGCCATCTTCGATTTTATCTCAAAAGCCCTTGCAGCAACCCTTGATGATTCGCTGGGTGCCGCTGAGCTTACTAACCTGGTACTTGAAACCGGTTCTTATGGTGTGCAGGTAATGGCATTGCTCGATAAGGCCAATACTACTGCTTACGGAAATCCTGAAATTACCAAAGTGAATATTGGCGTAAGAAACAACCCCGCTATCCTTATCAGCGGCCACGATTTGCGCGATATGGAAGACCTGCTCATACAAACCGAAGGTACCGGCATTGATGTGTATACCCACAGTGAAATGCTTCCGGCCAACTACTATCCATCGTTCAAGAAATATGATCACTTTGTGGGCAACTACGGAAGCTCCTGGTGGAAACAAAAAGAAGAATTTGAAACCTTCAACGGACCTATTCTTTTTACCACCAATTGTATTGTTCCCCCTTCGGCCAAAGCAACTTATCCCGACCGCATATACACTACTGGTTCATCAGGGCTGAAAGGATCTATTCATATTCCTGACCGTGCCGAAGGTGGACGCAAAGATTTTTCTGCCATTATTGAGCATGCTAAAAAATGCCAGCCCCCTGTAGAAATTGAAACCGGCGAAATAATCGGTGGTTTTGCCCACAACCAGGTTATGCAACTTGCCGATAAGGTGGTTGATGCTGTAAAATCGGGAGCTATTCGCAAGTTCTTTGTAATGGCTGGTTGCGACGGACGCATGAAAGATCGCGATTATTACACCGAGTTTGCAGAAGCACTGCCCAAAGATACCGTTATACTTACCGCAGGTTGCGCCAAATACCGTTACAACAAATTGCCCCTGGGCGATATTGGCGGAATTCCAAGGGTACTTGATGCCGGACAATGCAACGACTCCTACTCATTGGCTGTTATAGCCCTCAAACTTAAAGAAGTGTTCCAGCTCAACGATATTAACGAATTGCCCATTGCCTACAACATTGCATGGTACGAGCAAAAAGCGGTGATAGTTTTACTGGCACTGCTTTACCTCGGGGTTAAAAACATCCTCCTCGGACCCACACTTCCTGCTTTCCTTTCACCCAACGTTGCCAAAGTGCTGGTTGAAAACTTCGGAATAGCCCCCATTGGCTCTGTTGATGAAGACATGAAGCTCTTCCTCAACTAATCAAAAGTATCACATGTAACCCCATTCAGTAATCAAAACCCTGGAGACTCTAAAAAAGTCTTCGGGGTTAATAAAAAAGACAAACATGGACCGCGACGACATACTATGCACATGCCTTGACATAACCAAAGGAACGGTTGAAGATGCCATTAAAGCTAAAAATCTGAAATCTGTTGAACAGGTTCAGGAAGAAACCGAAGCAGGAACAGTTTGTGGCGCCTGCGTTGACGAAATTTATATACTGCTTGAAGAAATAAACGGCACCCAATAATTCGATAATTCGATAATCCGATAATTCGATAATTCGATAATTCGATAATTCGATAATTCGATAATTCGATAATTCGATAATCCGATAATTCGATAATTCATTAATCCGAAAATCATTTAATCCCTAATATCATGAGCAATTTCAGTCACAGCAGTATTATAAGTTTTAAAAACGATATTTCCTACGCCGAAAACAGCGTAGTGAGTAAAAGAGTTCTGGAAAAGTCAACAGGCAATATAAGCCTGTTTGCCTTTGACAAAGGGCAACGGCTGAGCGAACACTCTGCACCCTTCGATGCCATGGTTCAGTGTGTGGAAGGGTCAGTTGAAATTACCATTAACAAAATCCCCTATTTGCTAAACGAAGGCGAAACCATCATTATGCCTGCCAAGATTCCCCATGCAGTGCTTGCTGTTGAGCAGTTCAAAATGCTTCTCACCATGATCAAAGGGAGTTGAGTCAGGGCATAAGACAGAAGTCAGAAAACTTAGGGCAGAAAACAGATGTGAGATGGCTGAATTTTATTTAACCAAACTAAGGATTATATCTAAATATCAGAACAATTGAAGACCTTTAAATTTTTGCACCGGTGGCTGGGTGTTCTGGCAGCACTTTTCATCCTTATGTTTGCGCTGAGTGGCATTGTACTCAACCACCGGAGTTTTTTTTCAGGCATTGATATCAACAGAAAGTATCTTCCGAAAAATTACAGATATAACAACTGGAACCTGGCAGCTGTTAAATCGGCAACAGAAATTGGCACCGACAGCATTTTGTTCTATGGCAACATAGGTATCTGGCTTACCGACAGTACTTTTTCAGGCTTTGAACCATTTAATGAGGGAATAAAGCCTGGCTCCGACAACCGCCGAACTGCTTCCATAATAAAAACCACTGATGGAAAAATATTGGCCGGAACCATGTCGGGGCTGTATTTCCTTGATAATAACACCTGGAAAATTATCACGTTGCCGGTAAAAGAAACAAGAATTACTGCCATAACAGAAACTCCCGATGGATTATGGATACTAACACGTTCGCACCTGATGAAGGCACGGAAAACCGACTCTGCCATAGAACCCATTGAAGTAGCCCTGCCCCACCCTGCCGGATTTAAAGCCGAAACTACCCTGTTCAGAGCCCTATGGGTAATACACAGCGGCAAAATACTTGGCACTCCTGGCAAATTGCTTGTAGATGTAATGGGAGTGTTCATGATATTTCTGAGTTTAACAGGGATTGTATGGTTTATGGCACCCGACATGATGAAAGCCTTGAAAAAGAAACCGACCCTTAAAAAGAGGGTCGCCAAGGTTAACCGGTTCTCCTTGAAATGGCACAATCATATTGGAATCTGGTCGGTAGTTTTTCTTATCATCCTAACCATAACCGGAATGTTTCTTCGCCCACCGTTGCTTATTGCTATTGTTAACAGCAAGTTTCCTGCATTGAAGCACACCATAATCGATCATCCAAACCCCTGGTACGATAAATTGCGCGATATTCAATATGATAGGCTGGCCGATGCATTTATTATATCTACGTCAGATGGTTTCTTTGCTGCCACACCAGGTTTTTCTGATTCCCTGTTTCGTATTCCGACTCAACCACCCATAAGTGTTATGGGAATAAATGTTTTTGAACAACCTGAAGATGGTGTTTTCATTACCGGTTCATTCAGCGGTATTCATACCTGGATACCATCACAGCATTTTATTCAGGATCGGATAACAGGAATGTACGTAATTCCAGGTACAGGCATGGCACATCCGTTTGGGTCGGTGCCTGTGGCCGGGTATTTTAACCCGGGAAACGGAAGTGAATATATTTTCGATTATAATGCAGGCGTTTTCTCTACAAGCCGCAATCTTCCCAATCTGCCAATGCCCGAGCCGGTAAGTGCCCACTCTCCCATGCCTCTGTGGAACCTGGCCCTTGAAATTCATACCGGAAGGTTTTACTCCGTTATATTTGGTAAGTACTACATCCTTTTCATTCCACTGGCCGGACTGGTGATTTTGACAATACTCGTTTCAGGTGGAGTGATCTGGATTAAAAATTACCGTCGGAAATGCAGAAATGCTAATCTTAAAACAAAATTGCCATGATAAAAAAGACCACCCCGCAACAAGCCGCCAAAGTTAATTTCGACATCGACGGGCGCATTATGCATAGCAGCGAAAAAACAAAAGCCATTTTGCTTACGCTTCAACCGGGCGAAAAAATCCCGTCACACACCAATCCCTTCGATGTATTGTTTATTGGGATACAAGGGCAGGTGAGCATAACTGCCGGAAACCAGGTTTTTACGCTGGCTGCTTTAAGAAAATTATTGCAGATCGTGGTATTTTTCCTTATGCCTTTCACTTATGCCCCCAGTGTTAATTATGCGAACGTCATTTTTTTTGTTCAAATATAAACAATTTATCAATATATGTAATCTTTTTGTAAATTGCTTTACTGGAGGATGGAACGCGCATGATATAGAACGCTGATTGCGCGGATGCTTCGCAGCGCAGATGGGTTATGATTATCAGATGTTACTCCGTAACGCGGATAGGATGGAACGCAGATTGCGCAGATGCTTCGCAGCGCGGATGGGCTATAATTTTAGAGGCTCCGCAGCAAAGTCATTAAATCAGTGTATTTCTATTGGTTTATCCGGAACATACGCTGCAATAAAAGCCGCTCCGGAATCTCTCCCGAAGCGGTTTTAACATGTCTATTCTCAGATATCCAGAAATAACCAATTGTAAAGAACGATGCTAAAAAACACTAAGCCTTTCTCACATCTGATTTTCAAACTTCTGCTTTCTGAACTCTGCCATCTGTCCTCTGCTACAAACTGTCTCCAAAATCGGCTCTGAATTTTGCGGCCAGTTTTTGCGGCCAGTCAGAAACGGGTTCAAGGCGGCCCATGAAAAAACGAAGCACCGGGGGTTCTTCCACGAAGCGCAATCCGCCAACCAGATTGCGGTTGGCATAGAGCCATTTTACCCTGTCGATAAGGAACATAGTTTGCGAAAGGGTGAACACCCTGCGTGGGAAAGCCAGCCGCAGCAATTCCATATCGGCAAGCACATCGTTGCCCTGTTGGTCGCGGTCGCTCGAAATGGTACCCCGCTCCATGCCGCGGCAGCCTGAAACTATGTACAATGCTGCTGCAAGAGCACCGGCAGGGTATTCTTCCTGGCGCACATGGGGCAGAAATCCCATGGCATCAACGTGGCAGCCCAGCGCTCCCGGAGGGGTAATTACTGGAATACCGGCTTCATCCAATGTATTAACAGCGTAAGCAACAAACGATGGCGACTGGCTGATAACGGTTTCATCTGTAGTTTCGTAAAGTCCTACTGCCATCGCTTCAATTTCGCGTACCGACATACCACCGTAGGTAAGGAACCCTTCGAACAATGGGATAAGGTCGCGCATTTTCAAGTACAGGCTATGATCGGAAGTGCAGATGCCACCACCACGGGTTGAGCTGACTTTACGGCTCGAAAAGTAAACAATATCGGCAATTCCACACATTTCGTTCAGAATTTGCTTGATAGTTGTTTTCTTGTAGGCTTCTTCGCGTTGTTTTATGAAATAGGCATTTTCGCCAATAAGGCTGGCATCGAGCACTATTTTTATACCATGGGCATCGGCAATTGCCTTCACATCTTTCATGTTTTGAAGTGAGAAGGGTTGCCCGCCGATAAGGTTGGTTGATGCTTCGAAACGAATGAAGGCAATTTTTGCAGCACCATACTCTGCGATAAGTCCCTTCAGTTTTTCTACATCAATATTCCCTTTGAAAGGATAATTGCTTTTAATTTTAAGCGCCTCATCGGTAAATATTTCGAAAACCTTACCGCCATTTAGTTCCATGTGAGCCTTGGTGGTGGTAAAGTGGTAGTTCATAGGAATGATATCACCTTTATTGATAAAAACCTGCGAAATAATATTTTCGGCAGCCCGGCCCTGGTGTACCGGCAGTACATACTTTTTTCCAAATACATCCTGAAGAGCGGCTTCCATGCGGTAAAAGCTCTGCGACCCGGCATAGGCATCATCGGCATGCATCATTGAAGAAAGCTGATTGTCGCTCATGGCATTGGTACCGCTATCGGTAAGCATGTCGAGAAATAAGTCGTTGGTGTTAAGCAAAAAAGTGTTGTAACCACCCTTTTCAATAGCTACCAAACGCTCTTCAACAGGTTTGAGATTAAGTTTTTGTACAATACGTACCTTGTGCAATTCAACTGGGATTTGCTCCCCGCTGTAGAATTTAACTTTCGGCGATCCGTTCTCGTTCATAGTGTATTTAATTATTTTTGGTTAAAAGCTGCCAAATATAGAAATATACCTAAAACGGAACTATGAATATTGAAGCAAAACGAGAAAGGTAACAGAACAGGAATTTTCTGTGAAAAAACCAACGGAGAAAAAGAATTACTCAGCAACTACGAATTTACCCGTTGAAACCCCTTCGTTGCTGACAAGCCTTACTACATATATACCTGGTTTGGACAAAAAGGGAATCGCCTGCCCTCCATGACCTGATACGGCAAAAAGACCTGCCGTTGATCCGGATGATATAAACACTGCAAGCGTAGCATTGCCCTGATAAGGATTATTGAAACGCAAAATTCCATTGCGATGCCAGATGTTCAGTTCTTCCTTTTTAATTTCCGTTTCCAAATCGGAGTTTTGGCTTGCCCCCGATGTTAAAATATTGAGTCCTTCCACCATAATATTATCGAATCGGTTATTTCCGGAGGTACCTTCAGCCTGCTCGCCCCTGAACAAAATCTTTATGGCCAGGTCGGGGTTGTTGTTTACATTATTTCCCGGCAAATTGAACCTGTAAACCATCCATTCTTCTTCCACCCTGAGCATTTCGGCAAGAGGAATCCACGGGCCGCCAGCGATGGTTTGGTAATAAACTTCCTGAATATTGGCCCCATTTAGGGTACGCATTGTGGCATAGCTAAAAACAATATTCTGGTATCCTGTTGTAGGTATCTTTAGGATTAGTTCGCGTGTATTTGCCGGATTTCTTACCCTTAACCCAAAGCCGGCCGGGTTTTCATCAATTGTATTAAAGGTAGTACCTGGGTTAACCCTGTCCATATAGCCATCTCCCGAACCCGGATATGTTATGGTGCCAGTTTCGGGAAGCGACAGATTTGTTGTTACTGACTGAAGGGCGTTGTTTGGAAGATTATTAAAATGCCATGCATGCACTACATCTGATGCCCTGAAATGAGCCCTAATAGCTGCTGATGAAGTGGAAAATGATTGGTTTGCAATGGGTGTGAAACGATTTATAAGCCCATCCCAGTGTGAGAAAATAAATCCTGGTTTTGAAACTGCTTCGAATCTGATTGGGGTACCATAAAAATAAACCCCATTCCAGGGGAATGGCTGTCCGGCAACCCCTGGTGTAGAGCCATTAAGCTCAATGGTGTTAACACGAACATATCCGTGCGAAGGATTTGATACATCTACCGTTAGGGTAACCTGCCCCAGAATATTAAAATAATTCTGCATAAACTGCCGCATCTGCATTGGTCTGGCGTTCACAAATGCATTCATGCGCGAAACATCGGTAAGCCAGTTGGTCATAGAACCAGGGCGGCCCCAACGGTTAATGTGCTCCTGCATTTCGGGGTTAAGAGCATCGCGCATCTCATTGATTATTTGGTTGGCTCTGCCAGGTGCGAAATGGGTATTGAGCATATCGGCAAACCGATTAATGAAGTCGTTTTTGAAAGATGTATTCAGCAGTAATCTTCGCAATATTAGAGTAGACTGGGGAGGGTTTGGCCAGGCGGGTCCATTGGGTTCTGTGGCAAAGGTAAGGGTATTGTGGGTGGCATTATTCGTTCCGCTAAAACCAAAATCGGTGTCGAACATAAGCCAGCGCCAGCGCCCATCATGACCATAGGGGGCATAGGGTTTGTATTGGGTGGTGCGCAATCGCCAGAAGTTGTTGTTGTTGCCAGGCCAGTCGGTGTTGGCGAGGTATATCTGTGCAATCTGGTAATCCATAAAATTCTCAACATCCATAAGGGTTTGAACATGCTTGTAGTGATTATCAAGCGCTAAATTATTGGCGGAGATGTAAGAAATAAGCTGGTTGTAGTGAACCCAATCGCCTTCGCGGGGCTCGCTCGAATTGATCTCGAGCAAGTCCAGATTTTCTGGATCAACGCCATATACCCGGTTCAGGTAATAGTTATCGTAGCGGTCGCGGATGTTGTGAATACCCCAGTATTCGCCGTTGATGAAAAGAATGATGGGCCTGTAAGCCTGTGTATCGAATCGCATCTTAGAAACCACTGTCTGTGCAGCTGCATCCAGAAACATGGTGCGCCCCCAGTCGTTGCCCGAATTGCGCAATATAATTGTTTTGTATTGCAGATATGGTTTTCCGGGAAAAATGGCATGATTCATATAATCGCTTCCAAAACTGTTGCGGGCGTAAACACGCAATGATTTCATGGGCCATGAACGGCTCCATCCACCGTGAGTACGGATACCAATGCCCTGCGATATTACCGGATTGATGGGAGCGCCATCAAAGAATTCAAGATGTGCAGCTCTTTCCCATTCATCGCCCTGCTGGTTATAATTGGCAGGTGCACCACCATCTCTTCTGTTGTTTGCCTGAGTTTCCCAAATTACTCCTGGAGTATAAATTCCGGTATTGTAATCGAACAAATCGGCTGCCGGAGTAGTGATAGAAAGCACGGGAAATGAATATTTGTTGTGAAGTTGTGGATGAATAAAGTAAGTACTTGTTACCGACTGGCTTGGCAGTGCTCCGCTCTTTACTGCTTTGGCTTTTATTACAGTGCCCTTGAAAAGCCGGTTTGTGGTTGAGGTATATCTTGCCCCGTTGTAATCGCTGGCGAAGGTTGAAATGTATTCGGGATTTGGGGATTTATCCATGATTCGCAATGGCTCAAAATACAAAAAGCTCTTAAAGGTCGAGGTAAGCAAAGAACCGGGGAAACTGTTCTTAAAGGTAAAAGTCTTTCCTGTAAGGTTTTCCGGGTCTGGTTCGGAGCCATCAAGTGTATAAATGATAGTTGCATTTTCGTTGTTGCTTGTTATTGCAAGGGTAAATGGCTGTGAATAAAAGCCTGCAGCATGCGAAAAAACTGGGGGTGCCAAAATTTCAGAAAAACGTTGATCATTATTAGGTGAACCAGGCGTTGGAACAGTATAAAATCCAAATTCACCGGTACCATTGGGCCATCTCCCCACTGATACATCAGCAGGCAATTCAATAGCATCCAGGCGATCAGCAAGTCCATTTTGCGGATGAGACAGAAGGATTTCTTCGTTTCCATTGCTAATGGAGAAATTGGTATGAAGAAACCTGCCTCTGCTTTTTAATTCCAGATCGAATCGCAAATCGCTACTGGTGCGATTTATCTGATGCAACTGCACCGCTATGGTATTTTTGCCGTTAACCAGCATGGTGGCAGGTATCAGGTGTTGCGATACATCAAGGATTCCTACCAAAATAGCAGCAGGAGTAGTATTGGAAACATTCCCCTCGGGCATATTCCTTCGTACCACCTCCTGGCCGTTGATATAAATGATAGCACCATCGTCAACCGATAGCTTAAGCTCCAGTTCTTCGAATTTCGAAGCATCAATTATCTCAAAATCATTTCTGAGATAGTAAGTTAAATGCTTGAAGCTTGCATTGGTACCAAAGCTCAATTGGGTTCCGAATTGGGTGTTGTTATTGGTATCATAACCCAGCATGGCAGGCCCCTGAGGCCAGACACTGTCGTCAAATCCAGACTCTTTCCAGGCCGTACCCTGGTCCGACCCATCATCCAGGTATTTCCATATACTATTTTCTGAAATTAAAGTTTTTTGAGTGAGGGGTGGCGCTGTTTTGTTTTTTCCTGATGCCCAAACAAGGAGATATTCCCGGGGATTAAGCTTGGTGGCCGGAAATACCCATTTCAGGGGATTGGTTGGATTATCTGACAACCCCCATCCTTTGATATCAACAGGTACATCAGAGTAATTATACAATTCAATCCAGTCGCTGAAATCGCCGTCTTCATCAGCAATAGTGGTTCGGTTGGATGACATCACCTCATTGATAGCCACGCCTTGTTGCCCAAGAGTATTTAACGAAATAAACAATAACAGGCAAATGGTAAATATTCTGGAAATAGAAAAAGAACGGAAAAGAAACATAAATGAGGAATTTAGATCAGAAAGTCAGTTTAGGGATTTGATCGGCTTAGAAAAACTCCAATTAACAAATTTTTCAGAGGGTTTGTAGGTTTGGTTATTATTAACAATATTTACTGGCAAATATAGGAATAAATGCAGGATAAACCTGGCAATTCGCCAAAACAATAGCAAAGAACAGGTGTTTTTACCTATTGAATTTACAACAGATATTTTCCTTTGGTAAAAATCAACTGCTTTGGTTGGTTACATTTTTTTAGAATAAACTACATTTCTATTTTTGACCTGTAATACTATTTCACGGGACATACTGGCCAACAGGCGCTTTATTCTTTTTATCCAGATGGGAATCTTGGTTTAACCCCCTAATCCGTGAACCGCTTACGATTTTCGATGGCCACGTTATAAGTTGCCCTGAACAGCTCTTTATTTCCTAGATGGGTTTTTCTTTCCCCTGGTAAGAAGATCGCAAGATGGGATGGCAATAAACAGGAATGTAAGAATTAAAATGCTTATATGCCTTTTGGCGACAGACCTTATATTCATAATATGGTTGATTGTTAGGTTTGAAAATACTTTGCAAATAAAATCATGAGGCACATACATAAGCTACACAATCAAAACACTTTGTCTTAGTACTTCTATGCATGAAATTACATAAAATACCGACATATATAAAAACCGTTATAATATATGCAAAAAAATTCAGAAACAAAACAGGATTGCCGGTGTTAATGAAAGAAACATAAACAAGTTATTATGGAAACCAATTATAAAATTCCCGACCAAACACGTATTGGCCATGTGCATCTTAAAGTGGCTGATCTAAAACGTTCTCTTGATTTTTATTGTGGTGTGCTGGGTTTCGACCTTATAACCACCTATGGCGCCGATGCAGCCTTTATTTCGGCCGGTGGCTACCACCATCATATTGGCCTTAATACCTGGTATAGTAAAAACGGCCCACAACCAGCCCGAAATGCAACGGGTCTTTTCCATGTGGCTATCCTCTACCCTACCCGGGCCAATCTTGCCCGCATTGTAAAGCGCCTTAACGAAAAAGGGTACCCCATAGGCGGTGGGTCTGATCATGGAGTGTCTGAAGCTATTTACCTCGAAGACCCTGATAAAAACGGTATTGAACTTTACTGGGATAAGCCGCACAACCAATGGCCCCAGAAGGCCGATGGCAGCATAGATATGTTTACCCGCCCTCTGGATTGGGAAGGTTTAATGCATGAAATCAACCAATAATGATTCTTTGTAAGGTTTTTCTCACTGAGAAAAATCTCCGGCAAAGCCAGTCAGATTAAATATCAAATGGATTTTTCTTTTTCATCCAGAGGTAACTCATGGACTCAGATTGAAGTGAAATTTTAAACTTGCTTCATGTTGTTGCCTGGCATAAAGTACTTCTCAACCAAGAGTATTTGCAGGTATAATTCTTGAAAAACAGAACTTATCCAAGCTTTAAAGCAAATTATTGATAAGCACTTAATCTAATCCTTTTTCTGCATAGCATCATCGAAAGCAACACCTGAGGGGACAAAATCAATCCGTTTAACGTATGCACACGATTCGCGGCCTCCAGCTTCGCGGTCCATTCCACTATCTTCCCACTCGATGGAGAGTGGCCCCTGGTAACCAATATCATTCAGCGCCCTTATGATACTTTCAAAATCGGTTCGACCTCGGCCAATACTGCGGAAATTCCAATGGCGGTTGTTGTTGCCAAAATCGGTATGACCCCCAAAGACGCCAATCTCACCAGGGACATCCTTCCAGTGGGCATCTTTCATGTGCACATGAAAAATACGGTCGGCAAATTCATAGATAAATTTAACGTAGTCCACCCCTTGATAACCAAGATGACTTGGGTCGTAATTAAAGCCAAAGGCAGGGTGATAGTCGAGCGCCTTCAATGCCCTGCGGGCTGTAACAATATCGAAGGCAATTTCAGTGGGGTGTACTTCCAGTGCAAACTTCATCCCCATTTTCTGGTATTGGTCGAGTATGGGTTTCCACCGGCGGGCAAAATCGGTAAAGCCCTCTTCAATCAAAGTCTGCGGTGTGGGTGGGAAAGCATACAACATGTGCCAGACAGGACTTCCTGTAAAACCTACCACCACATTGAGCCCAAGGCGTTGGGCCACTCTGCCTGTTTCGATAATCTCGGCAGCGGCCCTTTGGCGCACACCCTCCGGATTGCCATCGCCCCAGATGTAAGCGGGAAGAATAGACTTATGGCGCTGATCGATAGGATCGCAAACACACTGCCCCACCAGATGGGTTGAAATGGCGAACAACTTCAGGCCATATTGGTCCAGAATTTTCTTTCTGTTGTCACAATATTGCTGGTTTGCCTTGTCTATTTCCATGTGATCGCCCCAGGTGCACAGTTCAACACCATCAAATCCCATTTCCTTTGCCTTTTTGCAAATGTTTTCGAAACCAAGGTCGGCCCATTGGCCTGTAAATAGCGTTACTGGTCTTGCCATATTAAAATTTCTTTTTGGGTTTGTAATATAAAACAGCCATTGAAATCATCAGAGTCAAATGTAAGAATTTAATTATTGGTCGTGCGGGCAATCAGACAAAATTGAAATATAAATTACAACAATCGCAATGCTTCCAGCCAGTTTGCCACCATGTCGGTCCACGATGCCAGGTATCCCTTGTCGAGGGCCAGCCCATAACCATGGCCACCTTTGGGGAAAAGGTGCATTTCGGCAGGCACATTATTCCTTAAAAGTGCTTCATAGTAGCGGATACTGTTCTGAACCGGTACCGCCTTATCATCGGCAGAGTGGATAAGAATAGCAGGTGGAGTATCAGATGTTACCTGCTTCTCATTGGAGTAATAATCAAGCATTGCCTTTGTTGAGTTTTCACCCAGCAGTGCCCTGAAGGAACCCTGGTGCCATATTTCGGGATCGGAAGAGATAACAGGATACATGAGTATGGAAAAGTCAGGTCGGCAACTATGACGTTCCACAGGGTCGGGGCTTTGCGGATTTCCACGGTCGTAGTGTGTTGATAAGGTTGATGCAAGGTGGCCCCCTGCCGAAAACCCCATGATGCCTACCTGGGTGGGGTCGATATTCCATTGGGCGGCATGATGTCTTACAATCCTTATTGCCCGCTGAGCATCAAGCAATGGTGTCTTGTGTGGCTCAATGTTGTTGTTGGATGATGGTAGTCTGTATTTCAGTACGATGGCTGTAACCCCCTTCGAATTGAGCCAACGTGCTATATCAATCCCTTCCCAGTCGTAGGCAAGAATCCAGTATCCTCCACCCGGACAAATTACAACTGCCTGGCCATTCGAATTGCGTTTTGCAGGCAAAAAAACAGCTATATCGGGGGTTTGTACGTTCCTAATTCTCACAATTTCGGTGGAATCGCGGATTTCAGTTTCTCCGGTATCTTTAAAATTGGGTATCTGCTTTTCGGGCCAAAGCGGTATAGTAAAGTTTTGGGATTGAGCCAGGCCGATAAAAAGTAAAAAAAAGACGGAACTTAGTATTATTCGCATAGTAAATGTTTTAATTTTAACCCTTTTGTTTCACAGATTAAATTATCTGTTCCTAAACTCATTTTCAATTCAATGCAGTATTATGGGTTTGATGAACGGTTTTGTTTATATGCATCCACAATCTGTTTAGCTTGCATATAATCCAATTCAGACACAATAACCTTAACAGAGCCCACTCCACCTGGTGATGCCTGCCAGGGAGCAAGATATCCCATAAACTCATCCTTTAAGAAGGAATCAATTTCTGAATCTTTGGATAAACCTTTAACAAATTCGGCTTCGCCCAAAGTTCCTGCGATTACCATTTTTATTTCATTTTCTGTTTTCATCTGTTTGAATATTAAAATAATTACCAACCTTTACTTACATAACTTTAAAAAAATAGGTGGAAATAGAATGAAAAACTATATAGTTGAAATACAAATTTCACCAATAACATGAAATGTTTGCATAAATAATGAAATTATTGGCAAGTGATCTGAACGGTCAAAATTATATAATAATGAGTTCGACTTCACAAAAACCTAACATTCAGGAAAAGGACTTCAAAATTCAGGCAAATCTATGAAGGTATAAACCATAAATCCAACATTTCTTTCCAGAAAAATCCAAGCATCAACAACATCATGCAGAATTCATCATGTAATAAATATTCATAATTTTACCAGCCTTAATCAAAAACTAAAACCAACCCCATGAAGCATTTAAAACGGCAACTTAATACAAACCAGATATACGGCTCGGGCCTTGCTTTGATCCTTATTATGCTTGGGCTAAACCTTTATTACAAGGAGCAGGTTTTTGCCGAGATTGCGCTGGGTCTGGTTATTCTGCTTATGGTTTGGCCATTGCCTTTCAAATACTTTGGATACTTATGGTTTGCCTTAGGCGAAGGTATGGGATATGTGGTAAGCAGAATTATCATGAGTGTTGTATTTGTGTTCCTTGTTATCCCGGTGGGATTAATAAAGCGTAAACATATCCGAAGCAGTATGCAGATCAATGCTTTCAAAACCGGTAATTCTTCCCTTTTTAAAACACGAAATCATCAATACACTAAAGCCGATTTTGAAAAACCATTTTAATAACAACATACCATGGAACTCATCAAAGACCTTCTTGGATTTCTGAAAACACGAAAAAAGTACTGGCTTATTCCGCTAATTGTAATTTTGCTGTTTTTCAGCTTTCTTATTGTTTTATCAACAGGTAGTGCTATTGCCCCGTTTATTTATACCTTGTTTTAGAGTTCAGGGGTTGGGGATTAGGCATCTGAGATATATTATTGCATTGGGTGAAGTGCATTGTGTTGGAAAGTGCATGTTATTTACTGATGCATTCTTTCATCGCCTTCTACCTAATCTCCTGCTCCCGGTTCTATATTCCCAATCCCCAGTCCCCAATCCGTTATCCCTAAAAAATGTCAGAAATAATCATAGGAATATCAGCGTTTTACCACGATAGTGCAGCATGTGTTATCAAAGATGGTAAGATAATTGCCGCGGCTCAGGAGGAGCGCTTTACCCGTAAAAAGCACGACAGCAACTTTCCGGCCAATGCACTGGAATATGTTTTGTCGGCACTGGATGAAGACCCTTCGCAGATAACCCACATTGCATTTTACGATAAACCCCTGCTGAAATTCGAAAGGTTGCTCGAAACCTATCATGCCTTTGCGCCAAAGGGTATAACCAGTTTTTTCCAGGCCATCCCGGTTTGGCTGCGCGAAAAACTACTCATTCGCAGCAACATTCGCAACGAACTGAAGAAATATGGTTTGCATAAACTTCCCATCCTTTTCCCTGAGCACCACCTGTCGCATGCTGCCAGTGCGTTTTTCCCATCTCCCTTCGAAGATGCTGCCATTTTAACGGTTGACGGCGTAGGCGAATGGACCACCACTACCATCGGCCACGGGAAAGGGAACAACATAGCCATTTTGAAGGAGATACACTTCCCTCATTCTCTGGGGTTGCTCTATTCGGCATTTACCTATTACTGCGGTTTCAGGGTTAACAGTGGCGAATACAAACTGATGGGACTGGCACCCTATGGGCAGAATGGCACCCAAGAGACTGAAATGTTTAAAAAGAAGACCCTTGATGAACTTATTGACATAAGGGAAGATGGCTCGTTTGTGCTCAATATGAAATACTTCGATTATGCCACCGGCCTTAAAATGACCAATAACAAGCGGTGGGAGAAATTATTCGGTATTCCGCCCCGCAAACCCGAAACCGATATCGGGCAATCGTATTGCAATATGGCCCTTGCCATCCAGCAGGTAACTGAAGATATTATGTTGAAACTCGCCCTTAGCGCAAAGGAGCTCACCGGTTCGGCCAATCTGGTGCTTGCAGGCGGTGTGGCTCTCAACAGTGTTGCCAACGGAAAAATTGAACGCAGCGGCATATTCGATCGTATCTGGATACAACCAGCCGCCGGCGATGCCGGAGGAGCTATGGGAGCAGCACTGGCCACTTCATATATTTACCTCAAACGTGAGAGAACTCAGGTTGATAATGGTTCAGATGGCATGAACGGAGCATTTCTCGGGCCAGAATTTGGCGATCATGAGATTCTCAGAACATTGAGCAAATACAAAGCCACCTGGAGAAAGATCGTTGATTTTGAAGAAATTGCCACCCAAACCGCCAATTATCTAAATAACGGGAAGATCGTGGGATGGTTTCAGGGACGGATGGAGTTTGGTCCGCGTGCCCTGGGTAACCGCAGTATCCTGGGCGATGCCCGCAACAAGGAGATGCAAAAACGACTGAATCTGCAGATAAAATTT
Organism: Bacteroidota bacterium; assembly: GCA_037441525.1. Taxonomy (GTDB): domain Bacteria; phylum Bacteroidota; class Bacteroidia; order Bacteroidales; family UBA7960; genus SKVR01. Next base: position 177,813 of record JBBISA010000002.1, on the reverse strand, counting down.
CGCGAGAGTTTCCGACCCTTTGCCCCGGCAGTACTTTCAGAAAAAACCCACGACTTTTTCGACACACCATCTCATTCGCCCTACATGCTTATTGTGTGCCCTGTTGAAAAATCGAGACAAATAGCGGTACCGCAAGGTTACAGCAAGCTTCCGGTGCTGGAGAAACTGTATTTTGAACGCTCTGATGTGCCTGCCATAACCCATATCGATTATTCGGCCCGGATACAAACTGTGCATATGGAGACTAATCCGAGTTTTCACAGGCTGATTGAGAGATTCGGAGAGATCACCGGTTATCCGGTTATTATCAATACCAGTTTTAATGTTCGCGGCGAGCCCATTGTATGCAATCCTGAAAATGCATTTGTTTGCTTTATGCGCACCGATATGGATGTATTGGTGCTGGGCAATTACATGGTTCTAAAAGAAGATCAGAAAGATGTAAAGGCCCTGCAAAAATTCGATTTTCTTGACAGTTTGGATTAATAGTTTACACCCCTGAAAACTGGTTTTACACCCGGCTTTTTTCAGGATAAGTAGTATAATGGTTTAGTTCGCAGTCTTTGTCCGGCCTCTGCTGAAATCATTGGGCTATCTGAAATAAAGCCCAAAGGCCCCACCTTTATTTTGGCCGGATTGGTTATAAGGAAGGGAATGAACTATTTATTATGCGTATTCGTAATCTTACACGATGAAATAAAGCGTATACAACCTCAATTGCGCCGACACAATAACATAATCATTTTAATACTATTCTAACGCAGCGCAAATTTTTACAATTAATCAATTTCTATTAAAGTTAAGGGCCTACAACCCATTTCATTTAAAAATCCTAATACGTGCGGGACCTTAGGCTCAGCAGCCTTAACAGAAAAGATTATAATAAGATTATCTGCACTACGATATAAACAGGTGAAATAATGCAAATTCAATTGATAGCACAATTTACAGAAAGGAGTATAGTAAATATTAGCAGGAATTCACTGGCAGGATTGCGGATAACCAATCTAATTATTAAAACAGGTTCGCAGGCCCGAATGATTGGTTGTAAATAAATAGTTGACTGACGTAGCGTTGGATGAATAATCTTGAAATGATCACTTTCTAATGTAGGCTCAGTTGAATAAGAATAATTGCTTGTGTAAGACTACTGAAACTCTGATTTGCTCATTCCTGGCCAGCTTACGTCTCAAAGTTGTTTATTCTTTTTTGTATTCAATCTTCAGCTCTCCCTTTCACTTATTCTGGTAGCCGCTATGCATACCAATTTCGCTGCCGGTTTCCTAACGAGGCAAGCACATCCAGGGTAATATTTACATCATTTACGATCTGAAAATCAAACATTCCCACACAAATAAAATCTGCGCCGTTTTCGAAAGCCCATCTAAAACCATCTTCGGGGCGAATGGCACCTGCAGCCAATACTTTGAATCCCATTACGGGCACCTGCGTACGATTAACAAACTCAATGGTGCGTTCGGGAAACAGGCAGAACATATTATCGTGGAAACGGTTATGATCTAAATGGTATTGCCCATCCACTTCGAAGGGCACACGGTTTTCCCGGGGGTGGGCCGACCAGTATTGGTCGTGGTGCATGGTTATCATATAATAATCAGGTATGATACCTTGTTCCTCGCATCTGATAAGGGCATCGATGGTGTGGCACCCCAATCCGGCTGTGTAACCCTGCCCATTTATACGTTCAAGCATGGCAGCAATTACGTCGGTGCGATTATCGCGCACAAGCCAGTCGCACCAGTTGCCCTGGACCTGAATTATATCGGCACCCATATCCATGGCCTGGTTCATCTGCTCAAAATAATCGCCTTTTTCCATATTAGGCGCAACCTGCGATATTACTTTGATTTTACTTCCTGTCATTCGCTTGTATTTTTCCATTAATCCATTGGATGGGAATCCAATATTAATGGTATCGATACCGGCACTTTCGGCAAGCATAAGGGTTTCGTAAATTTTCTTTTCGTTATTGTAGGCCCTGAACAGGGAAGGGACATAAACCAGGTCGCGCGAATGGGCCCAGCCCCCAATCAGGTTTCCACCCAAAACAAGACGGCTGATTTGGTGGTTGGCAATTTTACCCTTGAGAAGAGTTCCTTTAAGTTCACTTAATGAACCGGCATTTACCTGAATGGTGGCACCCGAAAGCACATCAACCCCATATTTATCTTTTACCCTGAAAGCGCCCCAACCCAGAGCACCCAACAAGGGAAGTGTTGCCAGATTTTTCAGCGCTTCGCGTCGCGATTGCATTCCTTCACCAGCGTAGGCAGTATCATTGGGTACAGGCTTCTGATTTAATCGGAATCTGGTTAGAAACTGAAGATTACCAATACCATAACCTACATCTTTGGTAAAAACAAAAAAGATCATTACCAAAGCTTCCAGAAAAATCTTATCAACAATAAACAAATGACCATCGCCCGACCAGATCATGGAAGACCCAAACGGTGGATAGGCAAAATAATAGAGTGCAAGTAAAAGTGCCCCCGCACCGGCCGAAACCCGAACCAGCAATCCCAACGACATACCAAGGCCGATAAGGATCAATCCATAAATATTCAGAAAATCTACTGCTGCCAGTACTGACTGGTTGGCAGCAATCCAGTGATAAAACCCTGACAGAAACCCTGATGTGTTGGCCAAATATGCCTGTGATGTCCAGCCGGGCATGAGTAACTTGGAAACACCTTCGTAAAGCAAATGCCAGCCAATAGCAACCCTTACAAGAGTGATAGCTGCTAAATTCCATTTATTTCGGTCTGTGATTTTCATATTTGTGGAAGTTGTGAATTAAAATCTTAATAAATACAAAAAGCAAGGGAAAAATCTTTTGCCTGAACCTATTAGGGTCTAATCTCATTGTAACCGGGTATTATCCCATACTCTTTCCCCTGCCAGTAAAATCTTCCATTTAGTCCTTCCGGCAACCCAATGCGGAAAATAGGATTGTTCTCACCCATATTATCCCCGGTTACCCTAATAGTTCCCGAAGGATGGGGAATCTCAGCCTGAAAGGTTTTTAGCTCACCCGGCCTGGGTTCAATCCTTACGGTTTTGAATCCGGGTTGTGCAGGTACCACTCCGGCCACTGATGAAAGGAAAAAATAGAGCGGAGAGGCACTCCAGGCATGGCAATCGCTTCGGGTGGGTTCGGGCTTTTCGGCAAATGTGGTTAAACCAAGATCAAGCATATCTTTCCACTGATCCAGCTGTTGGGTTATTTCATTGCCAAACCCTGATTCAATCATACCAAGAAACAGATAGAACCTGAAATACATGGTAGACTGGATCAGGCTTTTGTCCTCAAGAATTTTCCTCATTACCTCCTTTGCCTGATTGCCCTGCAATGCGCCAGATAAAATACCCATGATGTTGGCATGCTGGCTGAAAATGGTTTTTCCGGGTGTGTCGGCAATAAGGCCGTGGCTGCTGCTCCATGCATGGCTTAATACAGCCTGGTTTAATTGCTCTGCCCGTTTGCGGTATTCTGATGCACGCAACTTGTCATCATAAAATTCCATGAGCGAAGCAGCTTCATTAAGGGTGTATGCTAATTGCAATGTAAGTATAGATGAGTTACCATCCCTGTTCCCAGCAGGAACACCGCCAATACGCTGGTTGTTATCCCAGGGCCATTCATCAGCCCAGTCTACAAAATTCCAGAAGGGTACAGCTCCGAGCATACCAGTTTCCGGATTGATATACTGCAGGTACCATTGAATTACATTCATCACCCCCGTGTAAAATCCCCTTATAAAATCTTCATCCTGACGGTGCATATAGTAATCGTGGATCATGTTTATCCATACAAGGGAATAAGGCGGGATAAACTGCGGACTATAAGATGGATACCTGCTATGGGTAATACCCTCATAGATTCTTGAAGCATCAAACATGCGAAGAGATTTCCGCATTAACCGGTCATCGCCCGAAACATATAATGAAACCAGCGCCTGTATGCGCGTATCGCCAACATACTGCAATTGTTCATAGAAGGGGCAATCGTAATAGGTTTCATGGGCACATAGCCGTGCAGTGCGCCAGCCCACTTCCCAAATCTGCTCATATAATGGGTCGATGGCCGAAAACCGAGCCTGGGTTTCGAATGGATAGGCAGAGAAAATTCCATATATATCGTTAATGGTCAGTGGTCGGGAGCCGGTTTCAATTTTCAGTTCCACATATCGGTAGGTGCGGTACCACAGCGGCGAAAAAACACGGTTGGGGGCACCATCGGGTATAAAAACATCATAGGTACCTCGCATTTCCATTCCCTCAATCCTGTTGCGGTTACTTTTGCGCCGGTTCGGGTCAGGATGGTTATCATCAAGGGCATATAATGCCTCGGCATAGGTAATGGTGATTTTGCTTCCGGCACCACCTGAAAGGTTTAAAACAGGATATCCTTTGGTAAGATGGCCATTATCCAATAGAATGGTTACCTTGCTTCGCGCCGGGATAATTTTTGGTTTACCTGCAAGTATACCTGAAAGATCATCGCGCAAACCTTCAACCCGCCTGACCGATTTTAATCGCTCCAGTTTATTTTCCATCAGAGGAATATCGCGCGCAGCCATAACCCAGTCAATATCAGTGCCGATGCCCCGGGGCTTGGGATTTACTATTTGTTTTGCCTGAAGCCAGTTGCGGGTATCAAATCCTGGCTGGTTCCATCCCCATGGATACTTGCCTGCGTTCACTCTTTCTCCTGGTCCCACAACAATAAATGTCTGCAGATGTGTGAAATCGGTAATGGGCTGGTAGGCCTCGTTCCTGATCACCTTCCAGGTGTTGTTTGTATTGGCATTTTCTTCTGCAACCGTATTCCCCTGCAAAACAAAAGCAGTTCGAAGGCTGAACTGTGCCCATGGGCGGTGAACACTGAAATTCCAAACTACTGCCGCCAGAACATTGTTACCTGTTTTCAGAAAAGGTGCTATGTCAATGGTTTCATAATACCAATGTGCCAGATCACCGCGGGCAGGACCAAAACAGACTTCGGTGCCGTTGACAAAAAATTTATACCGGTTGTCGGCCGATATATTTACAACAAATGTTTCCGGAACCGTTTCCATCATCAAATCCTTGCGAAAGTGGTACACTCCGTATTCCACTCCCGAACTATTGGGGTGGGTTATCCAGTAGGCAGTCCAATGCTCTGAAAGGAGCCGTGAATCGGGTATTGATGTTTTTGCAACCTGCGCAAACATGGGCATGCAAATGGCTATACCTGCCAAAACCAGTATGCCTTTACATCGTGAAGCAATTGTCATGGGAAATGGTTTATTTCAGATTAAATGCCATCAAAAATAGAGATTATTGCCCATAATGCAATAGTTTTTTAGCCTAGATGAGCTTGAGAGAACCATTTGGAGTAACTATTTTTATCCACCTTGATTGCTTAATAAGACATCAAAGTACTTTTAGCTCTTTTTTACCTGAAAACTTCCCGCTATTAACCTAAGTGTATACCATAATTATTATCACATTTTAGAGATCAGGACTTGCATTGGTAATCTTCAAATTGAAAACGGATGCATATTGTTGCATTAGTTCTTTCATTACCAAGGTTACCTGTTGCATTACCAGCTCATATTCACCCACCACAAGGGTGCTCAGCATGCTGGTTTCAACCACAAGTGCGGGGTGTTGTAGTTTTTCAATACACTGATCAATGGGGGGTATAAAATCGTTTTGAAGGGGGTAGTAGCTGATTTCGAGAGCGATGCGCATTAAAGTATAGGTTAAGGTTGAGGTTGAGATTGATGTTAAGGTTGATGTTGAGATTGAGGTTGAGGTTGAGATTAGGGGTACTAATCAGACAAAGTATTTGTTTATAGGGGTTAACCTGAATGGCTTCACCCCTGTCGATTTTTGTTTGATGCGTTAATTAAAAAATAGCATAAGCAAAGATATGCCAAAGAGCCGTATCACAAAGTCTAAATTAAAACAAGTAGCTGCTATTTTACGCAGATTTTGGTGGATTTTTTTTGAAACCATACGAAGAAACGGTTGCCTAAGTAGATTTCTCAATCTTGTGTATTTTGTTAACGATTTTGTGGGGCACCTCCCGGCAAGTTGAACTGGTGAACAAAATATGAGATTCGATAAGACTTTGAGCCAATATCCGGGCTTTCTTTTGATGGATTTTAAAACATTACCAAATACCCATTTGATTCAAAATGGATGCATGAAATTGATACTTTCCAAGTGTTTGCATATTTAACCCGGATTAGTCATTAGGGATGCAGTAAACTAATGACTTCGCCGGGATTAACCCCGCCTTAGAAAAAAATTAGGCAAAAAAAAAGCCGGAGTTAATCCGGCTAATCATTATGGTGTATCGTATATTAATTTTGTTGACCCTGGGCAGCTCTTTCTTCGGCTTCGCGTCTTCTTTCTTCCAGGATTTCCTGACGTCTTCTTTCGCGGAGCAGATCTCTGACATAGGCCTGAAGATTTTGATCTGATCTGTATTCAGACAATATCTCCTGGTAAGTTTGACTTGTGAATCCCTTTTCCAGAAGTGTGGCCTGGATAAGCTGTTGTTGCTCTCTCTGAATCTGACTGATTTGTGGTCCAAGGATATTGAAAGCTTCAATTTCGGCTTCTGTAAAATTACCTGACTGGAGAGCACCCATACGATTGGCATTTGAAATTTGATTAAACCTTTCAAGGGTAAGATTCTGCGATTTGGCTGCTTCAGCAATTTTTTCCTGCATTTCCTTGTTTAGTTCACTAAGCTCGCGGTTGGCATCAAAGAAATTAAGCAACGCTTCATTGCTGAAGCGAAATACAGGATCTTGCTTGGGTTCCTGAAGATTGTCGTTTGATTGTGATGCATTTACAGTTGTTGTTAAAAGCAGGGCAATGGCAAACATAAGCAGTGTAGAAATGCTAAGCATTTTTTTTGTGCTGGTAATCATAATTTTGGTTTTTTGAGTAATTAATTGACTGAAAATTGATTATGCGACAACAAAATTAAAGATATTTGAGTAGGTCGCGGCCAATAAAAAACGTTAATGGAACAGAAGAAATGTAAATGAATTGATTACTAATGTTTTAATCTGAAATAATTTATTAACTGTCGAAATTAAATAATTGTTGTAATGAAAAAACAAAAATTAACAATTTAAGTGTTTTTTTTACACTTTTTATTCCTTTGCAAATATCCGGCCAAAAAAATCATCTGAAAAACCCATCAGGAAAAGTTTACTGGTGGCACGGGTAAATGCAGTATAGAGCCAACGGTAGTAAGCAGTATCGGGTTTACTTTCGGGAATATAACCCATTTCAACAAAAACATTCTTCCATTGCCCTCCTTGCGCCTTATGACATGTTAAGGCGTATGCAAATTTTACCTGCAAGGCATTTAAATAGGGGTTGCCTCGGGTAAGGGCTGTGCGTTTTCTTTTGGATGGTTCATGCTCATGATCGCGGCTGACCTCTTGCCATAGTTTGCTGGTATTTTCAGCGCCGAGAGCCGGAGCATCAATATACAGCGTATCAAGAAACACTATGGTTTCAAGGTCAGGCTCGCCAGGGTAATCAAGCATCCGGGCCGAAATATGTGCAAATCGGAATCCGTATATCTCAGTGGTTTTCTGTATCCGCAGCACTTCAATTATATCGCCGTTAGCAATAAAACCGGCTTGTGATTCGGTGGGTAGCCAAAAATAATTATTCTTTACCACCATTAGCAGGTCGCCGGCGCTTAGTTCATCTTCAAGAAAGAGTACCCTTTGCCTTATGTGGCGATTATATAAATTAGCCCTTTTGTTGCTTCTGATTATTATTATGGATTCTTCGAAGTTGCGTTGCGAAAAAGCATCATTTATCTCGTCGGCAGCATCAGCCCCCTGAAGCCTTATAAAATCTTTATATTCCTCTGTTTCAAATGTGGTAAACCCATCAGTGGCTTCGGCAATTTTCAAACGTAGTTTAGTAGCATTATAAAGAATCCCGCTATCGGCTTCCTGCCTTACTACCTGCTTTAGTTCAATGGTAAATACCTTGAGATGAAATTTATTCTTCAAAAACTCCACATCCAGAGCAGGACTTAAATGACTCTTTACAGGCGGCAACTGAGCCGAGTCGCCAATAACAATCATACGGCAGTTTTCCCCACTGTACACAAAAGAAATCAGGTCGTCGAGCAGATTATTGTCGCCAAAAAGTGAATATTCTTCCTGCTGTGTTTGAAAGGCTATCATGGATGCTTCGTCAACAATAAAAAGAGTATCGACATGTTTGTTAGGTGTCAGTGAGAGCGAAATAAGCCCATCGGCAGTTTCATGCTGACTGTATATTTTCCGGTGAATAGTCGATGCTGGTTTGCCAGAATATGAAGATAGCACCTTTGCGGCACGGCCGGTGGGAGCAAGTAACACAAAGCCAGCCTTTAAAAGGGGCAGAATTTTTACAAGACTGGATACAACAGTAGTTTTGCCGGTACCGGCATAGCCTTTTAAAACAAACAACGAAGCAGCATCAGGCGATGAGAGAAAATCTGAAAGCTCTTCTGTTAAGCGCCACTGGTCAGGGGTTGGCTCATAAGGAAATGTACGAAAAAACAGTTCTTTAAATTGGGAAATATCCAGCATTTTATTTCGGATTATTCATCAGAAGGGATAACCAATCCCAAGGTTAAAATTATAATCGCGCAAGGCAGGCCATCCTTGAATCCATTGCAGTCTTCCCCTTTCTGAAGGGTCTTTTACCGGCGTGGCAACATCAATCCTAAGAATAAAAAAGTCGAAATCCAGACGAAGACCAAATCCAGCGCCAATGGCAATGTCCTGGTGCAGCTTATCAAGCCTGAACTCACCCCCGGGAAAGCGATCGTTGCTTTTTACAAACCATACGTTGCCGGCATCCAGAAAAAAAGCACCATGCCAAAAACTATAAAACCTGAACCGGTACTCTAAATTGGTTTCGAGCTTTATATCGCCATACCGGTCAAACCTTACCTGATCGGAACCCACATAACCGCCGGGCCCAAGGGTGTAAATTTTCCAGGCCCTTAAGCCGTTGGCACCACCGCCATAATAACTCTTAATAAAAGGCAGCACATTTACATTGCCGTAGGGCATCCCTACTCCACCCATAATGCGGAACACCAGCGACTGCGATGCAACAAAAACCTTGTAATAACGGTAATCTGCATCTGCCTTTATGTATTGAGAAAAGGGGATACTAAATACATTGTAGCTTCCGTTTTCATCCATTGTAAGATTCAAACCATTGGCTGCCAGGGAAAGCAGGTTTCCAGCCGATTCGAAATTGGTACGAAGATATTCGAAATCACTAACCCGTCCAACTACCTGTGTATTATATACATAAGTGTACTTTAACCCAAGAATAAAATGATCCCTGAAGCGGCTAAGAATAAATGGATTGGCATCGGGGATGCTGGCCCGAAGAATCGAGTCGTTGTAAACCCTGACCGAACTGATATCTATCGGATTGATAAAATGGCGCTTGCGAGGAGTTTCGTTCCATTCAAACCCATAATTCAAATTTAGCACATACCGGGTATAGTCGGGTCGCTGCCTGAAATTTACCCCGGCTGTGATACTGCTTTTTGGTCTGGAATTTCTGGAAAGCAAGTCAATAGCTATGGGCAGTAATAGTTTAGGGAAATCAATTCCAATCTCAGCCCCAAGCTCAAGGGTATTAAATGGCAGGCGGTTAATTACTTCTTCTGAAGTGGTTTCGCCTGATACTTCGAGTGCACCCTTCAAACGAAGGTTAAATATTTCAGCACCTCTTAATACGTTGCGGTTCTGATATAACAGGTTGCTGGCGACACCCAGGTTTCCAGCCGTATTAAGGCCCTCGGCTTCAATGGTGAAGGCATTTGCGGCAGAACGATTCAGTTGAACAACTGTATTTAGAAAACCCAATGTGTCGCTGGGTTCTGCCCATACTGACGCATGGGTTTCCTGAAGCTGAAGATTGATAAACCTGAAATTTCGCAATTCTGACAAAAAGGTATAGGTTTGTTCCACGTCGGTTTGCCTGAAATAATTGCCAGGCCGCACCATCAGGTGGTTTACAATTACCCGGGGTTTGATTCTGAGTGGGCCATGGTGCAAAAAAAGGAAATCGCGTGAAACATCAGGTTTCTTGCTTTGTACAGAAAAGATTGTTGTATCATTCCTTGGAACCTGTGAGGTTAGAGGCGAAAATTCGGGCAGCACATTAACCTGGTTGATCAGAAAACGTCTGTGTCTTAAAACTTCAACGGAATCACGACGGCCAGCAACGGGCTGGGTTGGGCTGTTTATGCGCATTTGTATGTTTACCTGATGCGCGTTTAGATTACTGTCTACTTCAAAAAGGATAAAATCGCGTGAAAACCTGAAATAACCATCATTTCGCAGGTTTCGGGTAATTCTGTTGCGCTCCTGGTCGAGCTTATCAGCATCGTATTTATCACCGGTTTTAATCAACGAATTGACTCTTTCGGCTTCAACAATTCTTAAAACTGCAGGATCGGCAATATTATAGGATATATTTCTGATGGTGTAGGGTGTGTTGCCTGTAACAGCATATGTTATAATTGCACTGCGCCTATAAATGCGCTCAAATGCTCTCACTTCACTGTTAAAATAACCCTTCGACCGCATATACATTTCGAATTGGCGCACAGTACCTTGCGAAAGTGACTCATCGTATATTACAGGGGGTTCACCAATGGTGTTTTTCATCCAACGGAAAAACTTATTTTCTCCGAAACCATCCGCAAGATTGTAAACCTGCAAGTGAAAACGGTAAACACCTAAAATGCGGCGATTGGGTTTTTGACGGTAATAACTGGCTAATTCAGACCTTTTTATTTCCGCATTTTCAATTTTGATGCGATTCCTGCTAAGGAGATACTCAGGCTCAGGCACCCGTCGGGCAGGGCTACATGATATTGCAAGAAGACTGAATATCAAAACAATAAAACAGATAATACTTCGATTCAAGCAGAAAAAGTTATGAAGGTAATTATAAAGGACTTTGCCGTGAGCGCTAAACCAATGAGCAAAAATAACTCCAATTTAAAAAAATGAATTCATTTATTTTAATTAACTGGAAAGTATCAATCCGGCTATCCCGGCTATCGCTGCCAGAAGAATAAGCGGAATGGCATTGCGGCGCAGCAGCACCCCTTCAACCCCTGCAAGACCAACAGTGGCACAGGCGGCAATTATATTATGTACTGCGATCATATTCCCCATGGCACCGCCAACATTTTGCAGCGCGACCACCAGTGATGCCGGCAAGCCGGTTTGTCCGGCAACCGAATATTGAAAATAGGTGAATAACATGTTGGATACGGCATTTGAACCAGCTATAAATGAACCCAATGCACCAACCAATGAGCTTACCATGGGCCACCCCTGTTCAAAAAATCCTGAAACATACTGGGCCATGGCTACAGGCATACTTGCAATAGCCTGTGGGTTGTTACCCGATTGCATCATTAACCTTACCATGGGTACAGCAAAAACCAGGGCTATGGCAGGCCCCTTTATCCTCTTAAAGGCTTCGCCCCAGGCAACTGAAATTTGCTGACTTTTCATCCTGTATAGCCAGGCAGCAACCAGCGAAATAAACATAAATGGAAAAATCCCCGGGTTGTAAAGTGGATCGAAATCTATGGTTACACCGCTGCCAAAAACTTCAGTGGTTTGCCATTTTATGGAGGTAAGCCATCCATTGATGGGCAAAGTCCGCACCCTGGTCAGCACCAGTAATAATCCAATAAGGCAATAAGGCAACCATGCCATAGGCAACGACATTTTTTTTGACAATATGCTTGATGACTCCATGCTGATGGTACCATTCCAGTTGGTTTGCCATAAGTTTTTTTCGGGAAAATCCCAAACTTTGCGGGGCACCAGAAAGCCGGCTTTTGAGGCCGGAACCACTATCATTAAACCCACCAAACCACCCAAAACGCTTGGGAATTCGGGCCCTACAAGCATGGCAATTAAAACATATGGAAGCAGAAATGCTACACCGGCAAACAATGCAAACGGGATAATAGCAATGGCCGGCTTGAAACTCTTCTCTGGGCCAAAAAACCGGGTTAACATCAGCATCATCAATACAGGAACAAAAATGCCGGTCAGCGCATGGAGCAGGGCTGTGTTAAAAACTACCTCATGCATAAATGCCTCAAGGTTTCCCTGCGATGTCTCCAGTGATTGGTGAATTTCGGAGATATTAAGCGTTTCGCCAATCCCTATAATGGTGGGTGTACCCACAGCGCCAAAAGAAACGGCTGTACTGTTGGCAATCAGCGCCACCATAACCGCTGCAAGTGCCGGAAAACCAAGTGATAATAACAACGGGGCTGCAATAGCAGCCGGGGTTCCGAAACCTGCAGCACCCTCAAGAAAACTCCCGAAAAGCCAGGTAATTATGATAGCCTGAACCCGCTTATCGGGCGAAATTCCAGTGAAAAATTCATTAATGGCAGCAATAGCGCCACTTTCTCTAAGGGTAAACAGCAAAGTTAGGGCGCCAAAAACTATCAGTAATATTTTAAAAGCAATCACTACACCATTGAGCGAAGAAGCAGCAATCCAGTTGAGCTCCGTTTTCCAAACAAAAGTTACCAGTGCGAGCGTAAGTAGAAAAGCCAGGGGCATTGCACGTGTGGCAGGTTGCTTTAATCCAGCCATCAATACAAAGATCAGTATAATAGGAAGGGAAGCGAGCAGGGCAAGTAATCCATCAGACATATTATCAGCTATTATTTAGATTAAACACAATTTAATTCAACGAGTAAATCCAATACTTTCTCAGATTTTCGCAGAGTGCAAAATTACTTTTACACTTGTTAACTAATACAAACTAACCGTTCATTTCTGATTACTTTTGCAATTCGAATAGATTTATGATAAATACAAAACCAAAACATAAACCAACAACTATTAAAAATAAAAATTAAAAATGACCTGGCACCAAGATACCCTTACACAGTTTTAAAGATATTCCGGATTGTTCAGGGATTTAAAGCGGGTCAAACCTTCGCCATTCATTTAGCAGGATTTTTCAAACAAATTACACTATGACTTTTTCTGATAACGAAGTAAAAACAATAATGAAACCAAGTAAGAATCTTTATTTGATTTTGGCTACATCAACCTATGCTGCTTTGCAAATAAATAGTAAGAAAGGAGTTTTATGCAGGGAATAAACAGCAAAAGGTGCTGATTAGATCGAAAATTTTATTTACAAGGCTTGGAATAAAAAAACGAATCTTTTTATTCAAAAGCAAAATTGCTGATAGCATTACAACCTTTAGGCAAACAATATAAAGAACCGGGTATTTTCAGTACCAAAATTATTGAAATCACCAAATTTTTTCTTAAAAAATAATTTTTTGTTCCATAACAATTGAATCGCCGAATTATTTATATTTTGCGAAAAATTTTTAAATCATGCGTATTAAAAGAATCCCCCAAACAATAGCAGTAACCCAGGAAAAACAGCCTGACGAAGTTGACCTGAGCCTGATGAACCCAATAATTGCCCGTTACCGCAATAAAAAAGGGAACCTTATCCCTTTATTACAAGGTACCCAGGAAATATATGGATTTATTCCCCGGCAGGCATTTGTAAAACTAAATCGCGAAACTGGTCTCGAACTCAATGAGATGTATGGAGTAGCCACATTTTATGCCCAATTCAGGCTTGCTCCTGCCGGAAAACATATTATTAAAATGTGCCATGGTACTGCCTGTCATGTTCAGAATGTTACCGCTGTTACTGAAGATATTATAGATTTTCTGGATGTAAAAGACGGTGAAACTACCCCCGATGGCCTGTTCACCATCGAAACTGTCGCCTGCCTGGGTTGCTGTTCGCTGGCCCCGGTTATGATGATAGGAGAAGAAACCTACGGAAAACTTACCCCAAAAGAAGCCCTCAAAATCGTGAAAGAAATCAAACGGGCCGAAGTAGCCGAATGATTCTTTGTGGCCGTTTATTTCATCAACTATAAACTCATCACCCAAGATTCTGAAACCTGAACCCTGAACCCTGAACTATAATACTTACAAAAATGCCCAAAACCAAAGTAATTGTCGGACTCGGAAGCTGCGGACTCGCTGCCGGAGCCGGAAAAACCTACGATGAATTCCACCGTATAAGGCAAACCGACAATATCGACTTCGAGATAAAAAAGACCAGTTGTTTAGGAATGTGTTTTCGCGAACCCCTGGTTGAAATAATCGATGACACAGGCAGCTATCTCTATGGTAATATAGATGCATCGCGCGTAGATGAACTCATTGAAAAACACATCCGCAATTACTCACCAATTCCTGAATACCTTATTCAGAGCGAGCAGTACCAATCGGCCGACAGTACATTTTTCGACGGGCAGGTGCGAATTACTCTCAGAAACTGCGGGCACATAGACCCGGAAAGCCTTGATGAGTATGAAGCCAGGAAAGGATATGATGCCATGCGCAAAATATCATCAGAAAATCTCTCCCCCGAAAAAGTGATACAGAGTGTGCTCGAAAGTGGTATTCGCGGACGGGGCGGTGGTGGTTTCCCCACAGGTATGAAATGGAAATTTGCCCGTAACAACCTGGCCGAACAGAAATATGTTATCTGCAACGCCGACGAAGGCGACCCCGGGGCATTCATGGACCGGTCAATCCTTGAAGGCGATCCGCATAGTGTATTGGAAGGGATGATGATTTGCGGGTTTGCCATTGGCGCTTCTGAAGGATATATTTATTGCCGGGCCGAATATCCGCTGGCTATAAAGCGTCTCAATATTGCCATTAAGCAGGCCCGGGAAAAAGGTTATCTGGGCAAAAACATTTTCGGGATACCCAATTTCGATTTCAACATTCAGATAAAAGAAGGAGCAGGTGCTTTTGTTTGCGGTGAGGAGACCGCCCTTATTGCATCAATAGAGGGCGAACGCGGGATGCCTCGCCGGCGTCCGCCGTTCCCTGCCGAAAGCGGGTTGTGGAAAAGCCCCACCAACATCAACAACGTTGAAACCTTTGCCAACATCCCCTGGATAATTTACAACGGCGCCGCTGAATATGCTAAATACGGTACAGAAAAAAGTAAAGGCACAAAAGTTTTTGCCCTTACCGGGAAAATCAAACATGGCGGGCTGGTGGAAGTGCCAATGGGCATCACCATCAAAGACATTATTTTTAAACTTGGTGGTGGCATTACCGGCGACAAAAAATTCAAGGCAGTCCAGTTGGGAGGCCCATCAGGTGGATGTATCCCTGAATATCTTTCGCATACTACGGTGGACTATGACAGCGTAAATGCAACAGGAGCCATTATGGGTTCAGGCGGATTGGTGGTAATGGACGAAACCACCTGCGTGGTGGATGTGGCCAGGTTTTTTCTCGATTTTACCCAAAAGGAATCGTGCGGTAAGTGCACTTTCTGCCGGATTGGCACCAAACGAATGCTGGAGATTCTTACCCGTATTACTGAGGGCAATGGCCGCGACGGCGATATTGAAATGCTCGAAGAACTGGCAGCAACCATCAAAGACAGTTCACTTTGCGGACTGGGACAAACTGCTCCCAATCCTGTTCTCACCACCCTTAAATATTTCAGGGATGAATACGAGGCACATATACGCGACAAGAAATGCCCGGCACTAAGTTGCAAGAAACTCCTTACCTACGAAGTTATCCCCGAAAACTGCACCGGATGCATGGCGTGTACAAAAGGTTGTCCGGTAAATGCCATTGAAGGGGGCAAAAAAGAGACCCATTTTATTTTACAGGACGTTTGCATTAAATGCGGCGTATGTTTTACAAAATGCAAGTTCAAGGCTATCAAATTATCGTAACCAATAAACTGTGGAACTGCCCAATTCTTTCTTCAACCCTTTTAAAAATTAAAATACCGCTTCAGGTCAATCATATAACCATGAGTAAACTCAACATTATTATCAACGGAAAAATAGTAACCGGTTTCAGGGGCGAATCTATTCTTGATATGTCGCGCCGGCTGGGCGTCGAAATACCTACTCTGTGTCATGACCCCAGGCTCGAACCCTATTCATCGTGCTACCTTTGTGTGGTTGAGGTGGAAGGGATGCGTGGGTTGCAACCGGCTTGTTCAACCAAAATAAACGAAGGGATGCGTATTGAAACTGATAATGAGCGGGTTCGTAAATCGCGGAAGTTCGCCCTCGATCTGCTGGTTAGTAACCATTATGCCGATTGCGTTGCTCCCTGTCGGGAAACCTGCCCTACCGGGGTTGATGTACAGGGTTACATTGCCCTGATAAACCAGGGTAAACACCGCGAAGCCACCGGACTGATAAAAAATACCAACCCACTACCGGCTATTTGCGGCCGCGTGTGTGTGCGCCCCTGCGAAGTGGCCTGCCGCCGCAACCTGGTTGAAGGTGTTGGCGTGGGGATTGACTACCTGAAGCGATATACTACAGATATCGATTTGAATTCTGAAAACCGTTTCATGCCCGATGTAAAACCTGCAACAGGCAAAAAAGTGGCTGTAATTGGCGCCGGACCAGCCGGGTTAAGCGCTGCCTATTTCCTTGCCTGCGAAGGCCATCAGGTAGAAATATTTGAAGCAAGCCCAAGCCCGGGCGGAATGTTAAGGTATGGCATCCCTCCTTATCGCCTTCCCAACGATATAATTGAACGTGAAGTGGAAGGCATCATTGGCTTAGGGGTTAAAATAAGCTATAACTCCAGACTGGGTGATAATCTTTCCTATAAAACCCTTGACAAAAACTTCGATGCTGTGGTTTTGGGCATCGGCTCGCAAAAAGGAACAAGCATTGGTTGTGAAGGCGACGATGCCGGAAATATCTTTTCTGGTATAGATTTTTTGCGCAACATGGAAATGACAGGCCAGAAATACGACTTTACCGGTAAAAAAGTTGCTGTAATTGGCGGAGGAAACACTGCCATGGATTGCTGCCGAACAGCTATGCGCTGCGGATCGACTGATGTTACTGTTCTGTATCGCCGAACCGAAAAGGAAATGCCCGCAAACCCCATCGAGATTCACGAATCGAAACTCGAAGGAATCAAATACCTGTTCCTTACCGCCCCGGCAAGGGTTAACAAGCATGATAACGGTAATCTGAAATCACTTACCTGTTTCAGGATGGAGCTTGGCGAACCCGATGCTTCGGGTCGTAGAAGGCCTGTTAAGGTAGAAGGATCGGATTTCGACATAGAACTCGACTTCATCCTGGCCGCCATAGGGCAGAAAACCACTGTAAACTTCATCAACGATATTAATAAGCATGCCGGAAAAGAACTTATTTTAACCAAATGGGGCGATATTGATGCCAACCCGGCCACCCTGCAAACTTCTATTGAAAAGGTTTTTGCTTGTGGCGATGGTGTTACCGGCCCTGCAACGCTTATCGAGGCAATTGCACAGGGAAGACTGGCTGCACAAAGCTGCGATAAGTTTCTCAACGAAAAGTCGGTTACCCCGCCTGTAAAGGAATTCATAAGCAGGCGCGATAATTTCAAAAAACAGCTTAAACAGGATTATGATGCCTGGTATGAAAAACAAACCAGGGAAGAAATGCCTACCATTGACCCTGCCTTACGCCTAAATTTCGATGAAGTTGAACTGGGCTATACCCCTGTTCAGGCAATGAATGAAACACAGCGTTGCATGGAATGTGGCTGTACCGAATACTATACCTGCGACCTTAAAAAATATTCAACTGAGTATGGTGCAGAACAGAAAAAATATGGTGGTACCTTTCAGGAATTCAGAGTCGATTTCTCCCATCAACATATTGAGATCGATAACAATAAATGTATCCTTTGCGGTCGTTGTGTAAGAATTTGTCGCGAAGTGGTTGGGGCAAATGCCCTTGGGCTGGTAAACCGTGGTTTTGATACTTACGTTGCACCAAGCCTTGGCAATAAACTTTCAGATACCAACTGCGAATCGTGCGGAATGTGCATCTCAACCTGCCCCACAGGTGCCATCACCGAAAATGTCCCCTTTAAACCAGGGCCACTAAAACTCGAATCATATACATCGGTATGCAATTATTGTTCAATAGGTTGCGCTGTTGAATACCATCATCAAACGGGATTTGTGATGAAGGTATCCGGAAGCAAAGGACTGATTAACAAGGATGCTAATATTTGCCGGTTCCCACGATTTGGCTATGAATATATCAACCATCCCGAAAGGATAACACAACCCATGCTTCGCGAAAACGGTGAGTTCGTCTCCATTTCCTTCGAAGAAGCCTACGACCTGATAGCCGAAAAAGTAGCGGGTGTTAAGCCGGAAGAAAACGCTTTTTTTGCAGGAACCCGGCTTACCAACGAAGAGATTTACCTTATTCAGAAGCTTGCGCGTGCAGGGGTTAAAACCAATCTTATTTCCAGTTTCCACTATCTGAACCGTGGAAGCTACCTGCTCAACAGTGAGGAATGTGTACCCTTTGATCAGTTATCAAAGGCTGGCCGTATTTACCTTGTGGGAAGTGAAACCAATATGGAAAACGGTGTTGCAAGTTTCTGGATTTACAACCATTGTTATACCGGCAACATTCCCCTTTCGCTTATTACTACTCTTGATGCAAGTGTCATGCGGCAAAAGGCCGACGACGAACTGAAAATCAACTCTTATTACCATTTTGTGAAAGCGGCCATTCATTTTATTTTATCCTCGGGGCTCGAAAACAGGGTATATCTCGATGATTATTGCCCTGATTTTGATAAATATAAAAAGCAGGTTCTTGCAGAAGATTTCAATACACTGGTTAAAGTAAGCGGCAGCACCCCTGAGGCCATTGCCGAATTTGCCATCGAATACAACGAGGAGCAACATGCCGTTATAGTCTTTGCCGAAAAAAACATTTCATCGCACACCTGCGCCGAATTACGCAACCTGGCCCTGATTACAGGAAAAATCGGAAAAACAGCATCAGGACTGCTTCCCCTGAAAGAGAAAAACAATGCCCAGGGGATTTTTGATATGGGCGCATGCTCTGCTCTGGCCCCAGGCGGATGCAGCTACACCGATGGGAAGGTAAGGGATATACTTGCAAAAGCATGGAAAGAAGAAAACCTACCAAAAACCGTAATCGATAACCCCATTGAATGGCTCGATAAGGGCAGGGCAAAGAACCTTTTTATTTTTGGAGAAGACCCTGTGGGAACAACCATCGATAAAATAAGAATAAAAGGTTGGTTAGACAAATCAGAGTTTATGGTTGTGCAGGATTATTTTATGACCGAAACTGCAACCCAGGCTCATTTGGTAATACCTTCCACCCTACCCTTCGAAACAGGCGGCAGTTTTGCCAATACCCAGAAATATATTCAGCAGTTCGGCCAAACCCATAAGGGGCCAGTCAGCCAAACAGGTTTTGAACAACTTAAGGCGCTTCATCACACATTCCATATCCCTGCTAAATTCGACACTCCTGCCGATGTTATGCTCGAAGCAGCTTCTCTTTTCAGGCAACTGGATGTTAAAAAAGACCTGCGAAAACTGCATTACACGGTTTCAGACAATTATAACAGGATATTTGAACATGGTTGTGATAGTATTCATGCCAGGTTTGAAAAGCAGTAAAACTTACAGTGTCTGGTTATTCTATTTACGATTTCGCCCATTGATATCAATATCATGAAAACAACAAAAAAACAATAAGCTATGAAGAAATTTCAGTCTATCGATGAGGTGCTCGATTTTGCAATGAAAGCCGAGCAGGAAGCAGTTGATTTTTACAACCAGCTGGCTACCACCATGAAAAACCAGCAAATGCGCGATACATTCCTGGAATTTGCTCAGGAAGAAATTAGCCACAAGGCACGGCTTCAAAAAATTAAGGATGAACGCCTTTTTGACCTGTCAAACGAAAAAGTGCAGGACCTGCAGATATCAGATTACGTGGTGAATGTGAAACCCTCGCCCGACATGGATTATGCCGATGCACTGGTACTGGCCATGAAAAAGGAAAAAGCAGCATTCAGACTATACACCAATCTGGCCGACCGCACTACAAATAAAGACATCAAGGCCGTATTTCTCAATCTTGCCCAGGAAGAATCGAAACACAAGTTGCGATTTGAACTGGAATACGATGAGTTTGTCATGAGAGAGAATTAAAAAAAGCCAGGCGCAAACCCGGCTTTTTCACAATAAAACACCAATACAACAAATTATTCACCAAAACAAAGTATTAATCTACTCAATACTATAAGCTGTTTAAGTATTGTTTTGTTCACTTAAACAAAAAAATTATTTCGCTTTAATAGTACACCCAATAGCACGGGTAGTATCAGGACTGGGGTTTTCACCTCTCATTACCGCATTAATAGCATTGGCAACATACTTATTCTCAACTTTTGAAGCGTCCTGGTGATTGTCATCAATAGCACCAATGTAGGCAACCCGTAGGTCGGCCCGGTCACGTCTGAGAAGGAAAACGTGAGGAGTGCGGGTAGCTCCGAAACGCGGATAAACAGTCTGGTCGGCATCGAGCAGATAGGGAAACGGGAAGCTCTTTTCCCTGGCCCTTACCTTCATATTCGACCATGAGTCCTGAGGCTGAATAACTGAATCGTTTGAATTGATTGCAATAACAGGAAATCCTTTGGGAGCAAATTCGTTATGCAATTTAATCATACGATCTTCGTAAGCAACTACATAGGGGCAATGATTACAGGAAAAAATGACTATAAATCCTTTGGCATTAGGATAGTCGGCCATCGATATAAATTTGCCGTCGATGTTTTTTAAGCGGAAGTCAGTTACTTTATCACCGATTTTATAGCCCTGGGCAACAGCTACTGTTACCATACAAATTGCAAGAATTGAGAAAAGGATCTTTTTCATAGTTTAGGATTTAGGTTTATAATTATAAATAGAATCAATTTAAAAAGGGCACAATAATTTTTTCGAGTTCTTCGTATTTAAGCTCTTTTTCATAAAACCTGGTGAATCCACGCCCGTAAATAAGAGTGGCAGGGATAGCACCGCTCCAGCTTTCGCTTACAAGAGGTATCCAACGATTGGCATTGGTATCGTTTAACAATACAACATGCGATTTCATATTCATCCTTTCAATAAAAGGAATTACACGGCTTTCTAACTGAGTGGGGAAATCAAGACTGACCAGAAGAACTTTAACCTTGTCGGATGCATACTTTTCATTCAGCTTCTCAAAATCGGGTATCTCTCTTACACAGGGGGCACACCATGTAGCCCAGAAGTTTATCACGAATATTGAGTCGGAATCGCGATTGAGCCAATGACTAAACTGATCGAAATTATAGATTTGTATATCGGGCCTTTTTTCTGCCCAAACACCTGTTGATGTGACAATTAAAGTAAACAGAAGAATGATAAATAATTTCGTCAGATTGCGCATTGAAGTTCTATTAGAGCAGATGGATACAACAACTAATTGATTTTTAATTAATAAATTTACCAGCATCTTTAAAACAGCAACATTTCTACAAGGTTTAAACACACTTTTAAGTTTGGTCTTTTTTAACTTCCCACCAATGGATTGAAAACAATCCTTAAAGAAACTGCATTGGTAAATTTTTCCGCTATTAGACTAACTTTGTACCACTTTATCAACTTTCCAAATCCAATGTTATGGAAAAAGAGTTTACCAAGGCCATTTCACTTCGTTACGATGAGTTGTCAGGGCAACAATGTTGCCTTTCGTGCGGGGGTGCAATCAACTACGCCGATATTAAGCCCGGATATGTCTGCGCCGACCTGGGTTCGGGCAAAGGATTCGATGTGCTTAAAATGGCAACAATAGCAACATCATCAGGGTTTGCTTACGGCATTGATGTTTCGGAGGCTATGATTGAAACTGCCCGCGAAAATGCCCGGAAATTAGGCCAAACTAATGTTGCATTTGTTAAATCAGAATTGGAAAACATAGCCCTCGAAAATGAAACTATGGATTTTATTCTATCTAACTGCACCATCAATCACAGCCTGGACCAGGCAGCCGTTTGGCGCGAAATATCAAGGCTACTAAAGCCGGGTGGGCACTTTGTGGTAAGTGATATTTATGCCCTTGAACCGGTGCCCGATAAGTTTCGCAACGATCCGGCAAGTGTTGCCGAATGTTGGGCAGGGGCCGTTACAAAGGAAGAGTATATTGCTAACATTAAAAATGCTGGTTTTTCGATGGTTGAGTTTATTGAAGAGTCAATCCCCTACGAAAAAGGTAAAATTAAGGTTTGCAGTTTTACCATTAAAGGCCGGAAACTCTGATTGAGCAATATCAATGAAATATTCAATCATGCTTCTATATATTTCGATATCTTTGTGCTAATACTTTAAATTCCTGTCCTATGAAAACACTGGTAAAAAAGACTGCCCATCAGCAAACAACTGAAAAAAAACAAGCACAATGCTGTGCAAAACTGTCGAAAAATCAAGTGGGTTGCCACGACTAAGATTACAATTTTAATAGCGATTACCTCATAGTTTGCTATGAACCCCTTTCCATCAAGGCATAATATAATTTCTGAGATTGAACCTGATAAAGAATATCTCATAGTAAACATACTATCTGGTAATGCCGATTTTATTTCAGGGCATGAATACAAAATTCTGAAGGATAGCCGGGGCGGTTATCCTTCAGAATTTTTTAAAAAAGGATATGTGACCGACCCCTCAACAGAAGAATTAAACTATCGCCTGCGGTATATCGATTTCCTGGAAAATCGCGACAAGGAAGAAATCCAATTGTTTTTTGTTCCTTCATACCAATGCAATTTCAATTGTTCCTACTGTTACCAGAGCGATTATCCTTCCCTAAAAAACCATCTCTCAACAGAAATTATCGACAAATTTTTCAATTTTATTCTGGAACAATTTTCTGGCAGCCAATTCTATATTACATTATTTGGAGGCGAGCCCTTGTTAGCCGGGAAAAAACATTTCGAACTCATTGAATACTTTATCAATAAGGCAACTACTTTTAATATCACACTGGCAATAGTAACCAACGGTTTTACCCTGAACCAATACCTTCCGCTGTTAAATAAAAAAATAATCAGGGAAGTGCAGGTAACACTCGATGGTACTTCCGAAATCCATAATAGCCGCAGGAGTGAAAAATCGGGCATGCCGACTTTCGAGCGTATAGCAAAAAATATTGACTTGTGTCTCGATGCTGAAATACCCGTAAATCTGCGCATGGTGGTTGATGGCGACAATATTGAAAACTTACCCTGTCTGGCTCAATTCGCCATTGAAAAAGGCTGGACCCGCAATCCTGGTTTTAAGACACAACTGGGCCGTAATTACGAGCTGCATTATTGCCAGAACGGCCCAGGCAAGTTGCTCAGTCGCCTGGAACTTTACCAGCAAGTGTATAGACTTATTAAGGCAAATCCGCATATTGTTGAATTCCATAAACCTGCATTCTCAGCCATGCGGTTTCTTTCGGAAAATGGAAAACTACCCGATCCAATTTTCGATGCCTGCCCAGCATGTAAAAGCGAATGGGCCTTTGACCATACAGGTACTATATATTCGTGTACTGCCACTGTTGGAAAACCCGATGAAAAACTGGGAACCTTTTACCCTGATATTAAACTTGAAAAAGACAAAATTGAACTATGGCAGCTTCGCGATGTGCTACACATTGAAAAATGCCGGGACTGCAATCTGCAGTTATTGTGCGGAGGTGGCTGCGGATCGATTGCGAAAAATCAATTAGGAAATATTTTTGCCCCCGATTGCAGACCTTTGGAAGAGTTACATTCCCTGGGTGCAAAAATCTATTTTTCTCACTGAGTTAAACAACAAAATTGAATACTTTTGAACCGCCGTTACACAGATGTAACTGCTGCTTATATTTTCGTTTAACATGCGATTATTTTTAAACTCTGCCCCGGTTTTACGTTTGCTCCTGATTGTTAGTCTGGGGTTTGTGTCGGTTTCATGTCTTAACGAAGAGGTGTGCGAAGATGTAGCCACTGTTCCTGTAAGAATTGGGTTTTATAGGCTCAGCACTGCAACCGGCAAAGCCGACCCTTTGACAATTTCGGGATTTACTGCTTATGGAGTTGGCCGCGATTCTATTATTTACAACAACCAGAATAGAGTTGGGCAGTTTGAATTGCCCCTGAACTCAACAGCCGACAGTTGTGCTTTCGTCCTGAAACTTAGCAGTTCTCAATTCCCCGGAGAAGTATATAATGATACTATTTGGTTATATTACAGCATAAAACCTCTGTTGATAAGTTTGGACTGTGGTTTCGTAACCTTCTACCAGTTAAACAAAGTGCGTTACACCCAATCCTTGATAGATTCAGTTGCCATTGATAACAATCAAATAATCAATTCGCTTGATGAGCATATTAAGATTTTTCCCAGTTCTTATATTACTGGTAATTAGTTTCACTTTATCGGGGCAACCCAACAACCAGGATACCCTGAGAAGACCGCTCAGAAGTGCGGGACTTATTAAAAAGGACACCTCCGGGGTTCAATTACCCAATCCTTTTATCAGGATAGGCGTTGATGTTTCTTCCTTTGCGAGGCAGATTATAGAAAATGAAGTTCGGCAGCTTGAATTTTCTATTGATTCTGAAGTTCGGAAGAACTATTTTGTTATTGCTGAATTGGGCTTTCTTAACATAAATGCAAACCGCGAGTCATATATCTATAAGGCGAATGGATTTTTTGCCCGGGCAGGTATCGATTTTAACCTATTAAAAAAAACAGAGCCCATCAACAACGACTTAGGGTTGATAGGCATCAGGTATGCCTATTCGTACCTTTCGCATGAAGCACCTGAGTTTGCCATAACCAATCCTTACTGGGGAAACTCCACGGGCTCACTCGACAATACCGGGTATTACCTGCACTGGATAGAATTGAGTGGTGGTCTTAAAACCGAAGTTCTTAAAAATCTTTATCTGGGTTGGAACCTCAAAACACGATTCAGGCTATTTGGCTCTTCAAATCCAGGGTTAGACCCTTATTATGTACCTGGTTTCGGCCATTCAAAACGCAGAATCCCGGTGATGATACATTATTCGTTATTATATAGGTTTAATCTAAAGTAAAATTTCCATTTTTTAAACCAAAAAATATATTGTGTTGATTTACCGACTTTAAATGCATAAAATGGGTAATTCAATTCATGTTTTGCATTAAAAAGTAAAGTATCTTTGCTCACCTTACGTACGAAAAAAGTCAAGATAAGATAAATGAATTTTAGCGGATTAAAAGATTTGGTGCTTAAAAAGTTAAAAAAGGAACTAAAGCCAAATCTCTACTATCATAATTTCCAGCATACCATAGATGTTTGTGAGTCTGTTGACCGGCTTGCAGAATT
Source organism: Bacteroidota bacterium (assembly GCA_037441525.1). Lineage (GTDB taxonomy): Bacteria > Bacteroidota > Bacteroidia > Bacteroidales > UBA7960 > SKVR01. The sequence goes on along the minus strand of JBBISA010000002.1, from coordinate 152,444 downwards.
AGAAAGAATAACAGGTAACCGGCTTATGTTGTTGCAAACAGCTGCTATCTTTCACGACACGGGTTTTTTATGGCGATATGATAACAATGAAGACCTTGCCTGTAATTTTGCCAGGCAGTTACTTCCCGAATACGGCTACAGCAATGATGAAACAGACCACATTTGCCGTATGATCATGTCGACACAAATTCCTCAGAATCCGGAAGATAAGCTTGCCATGATACTGTGCGATGCTGATCTTGATTATATTGGAAGAGGCGATTTTTTTATTACCGCCCTTCGCCTTCATCGCGAATGGAGTGAAAACAGCAACATGAAAATCACTTTCAAGGATTGGTATCTAAAACAACAAAGCTTTATTATTCAACACGAGTTTTTCACTGAGGCGGCCAAAGTTTTGCGAGACGAAAAGAAAGCCCATAACCTTACCCAGGTTAAAGAACTGCTCAATTTGCTCGATGCTACAGCCGGAGGAAATCATTTTGCCTCATTTTCAAAGTCATAAATTGAAACCCTAAAAACCAATTCAACGTATCTACCCAAAAAAAACAAGGTATGGAAACTGAAAACAAAAACGTAATTCTGGTTGCTTATGATTTTACCAGCATTGGAGATATTGCTATCGAAAATGCGGCTAAAATGGCTTCGATTCTTCAATACAAAGTTTGTATCCTGCACATCATCAACAAAGCTTCTTTGAATAATCTCAAAAAGACCAATGAACCCATTGAGTCCATAGATGTAAAATTGAAGAACATTGCGGCCGGTATTAAGGAAAAATTTAAAATTGAAGTTGATTGTACCTCAAGAAAAGGGAGCATATTTACATCCATTGCTGAGGTAACAAAAGAAATGGGAGCTAACTTTCTCGTTTTTGGAACCCATGGAAAAAAAGGGATGCAATTCATTTCGGGTAGTGCTGCATTGAAACTCATTAAAAGTTGCCCTGTTCCTGTTGTGGTTGTTCAAAAACCTGCCGACAACAATCAGTTTAAAAAAATAGTTTTCCCCTTAAATATCGACCCGGGCTCTAAACAAAAAGTTAAATGGGCGGTATCGCTTTACCAGCAATTCAAAAGTGAATTTTATTTATTCATTGACAATTACACCGATGAATTTATTCAAAAACGTTTGAGGGCTGATCATAATCAGGTAAAGAAAATTCTTGAAAAACATAATATCCCCCACTTTGATAATCATGCAACGTCAAAAGGTGGCTTTGATGCACAATGCATTGAATTTGCAAAAAAGATAAATGGTGATATGCTTATGATAAGCACTGATCCTGACAAAATTACCTGGAGCCTTTGGGGTTCGCCCGATGAAAGAGTCATTTATAACACCGAAAGAATTCCGGTTATTTGCATCAATGCGCAAGACTTAAAAGTAATTATCGGAGGACTTTAAACTGTCATTGCATCAATATTTTTTTCAGGCCGGCAACCAGTTGCTGGCTTTTTGTATTTTTACCCGCATTAATTGTCATATTTCAGCAATCCTTTTTTCATTATGGATAAAAATAATGCCCGCGAAAGAATTGAATTTCTTACCAATGAGTTAAACCGGCACAATTACCATTATTACGTACTCGACTCACCAGAGATCAGCGATTTCGAATTCGATAATCTGCTTAAAGAGCTTGAACAACTCGAAAGTAAATTTCCCGAATTTGTTTCAGAAAATTCTCCAACCCAAAGAGTAGGTGGACAAATAACCCGAAAGTTTGAGAGCGTAAAGCACCGGTACCCAATGCTTTCTTTGGGAAATACCTATAATTCGGGCGAATTGTTTGAGTTCGACCAACGCATACGCAGACTTACTGAAAAACCTTTTACCTATGTATGCGAATTGAAGTTTGATGGTGTTGCCATTGGCCTCACCTATCGAAGGGGCAAACTAATACAGGCACTTACCAGAGGCGATGGAGTAACAGGCGATGATGTTACTGCTAATATAAGAACAATCCGCAGCATACCCCTTGAGATAAAAGCATCGAACCTGCCAGAAGAATTCGAAGCGCGCGGCGAAATAATAATGCCCCATAGAAGCTTTCAGGAGCTCAACAGGCAGAGGAAAGAGTCAGGCGAACCCATGTTTGCCAATCCCCGAAACGCCGCTTCTGGCAGCCTTAAACTGCAGGATTCAGCCCTCGTTTCCCGACGCAATCTCGATTGCTTTATCCACGGTTTACTGGGCGAAAACCTTCCTTTTTCAGCCCATTATGAAAATTTGCAAAAAGCACGGGAATGGGGCTTCAAAGTTTCATCCCACACCCGAATTTGCCAGGATATTAGCACAGTGTTGGGCTTTGTTGATGAAGTAGCTTCCCTGAGGCCGCAACTTCCCTACGACATTGATGGGATTGTAATTAAGATTAATCAGTATGACATACAGGAACAACTGGGTTTTACAAGCAAATTTCCCCGTTGGGCCATTTCTTATAAGTATAAGGCAGAGCAAGGTATTACAATTCTGAAAGGGGTTGCCTATCAGGTTGGGCGCACCGGCACCGTAACTCCCGTGGCCATTTTAAAACCTGTTTGGGTGGCAGGTACCATGGTAAAACGCGCTTCGCTTTACAATGCTGATAAAATGAATGAACTCGACTTTCACTTTGGGGATACTGTTTTTGTTGAAAAGGGAGGCGAAATCATTCCCAAAGTGGTTGCGGTAGATTTCAGCAAACGACCAATTGGTGCTGGAAAAATTAAGTTTGCCACCCATTGCCCGGAGTGTAACACACCTTTGATTCGAAATGAGGGCGAAGCCGCCTGGTTCTGCCCCGATACACAACACTGCCCTCCACAAATTCAGGGACGTATTGAACATTTTATTGGCCGCAGGGCAATGAATATTGAAGGATTAGGTGAAGGACGTATAGAAATTCTAATCAACAATGGGTTGATAAAGAAAGCATCCGACCTGTATTCATTAAAATATGAAAACCTTCTGGGTCTGGAAAAAGCCATCACTGACGAAGAAACAGGCAAACAGAAGAAAATCAGTTTCAGGGAAAAAACTGTGGAAAATATTCTGGCCGCCATTGATGAATCCAAAAAAGTACCCTTCGAAAGAGTTTTATTTGCCTTAGGAATAAGGTTTCTGGGAGAAACAGGAGCAAAAAAAATTGCCCGGGAGTTCAAAAACATCGACCGATTACTTACAGCCACCTTTGATGAAGTAGTGGCGGTGCCCGAAATTGGAGATCGGATTGCGGGAAGTATTAAGGATTTTTTCGGCAACACCGAAAACATCGAAGTAATAAATGACCTAAGGCGGGCAGGGTTGCAATTTCAAACCAAAGAAATTAAAGATACATCATCTGGAAATCTGCCACTCAGTGGAAAAACATTTGTTGTTTCAGGAGTATTTGAAAAATACTCACGCGACCAAATCAAAGAGATTATTGAAAAAATGGGAGGACAAAATATTTCATCTATCTCGTCGAAAACAAGCTTTGTACTAGCAGGAGATAAGATGGGCCCTGAAAAGCGCAAAAAGGCAGAGAAACTGAATATTCCTGTAATCAGTGAACAGGAGTTTGAACGGATGATTCAATAATCAACCCATCCTTCATGGTTAATTTACGGTCGGCCATGGCAGCCAGATCGTTGTTGTGTGTTACAATAACAAATGTTTGCGATAGTTTTTCTCTTAGTTCGAAAAACAGTTTGTGAAGCTCTTTCGATGTTTCAGAATCGAGGTTACCACTGGGCTCATCAGCCAGCACAACGGCCGGATCGTTGATGAGCGAACGGGCAACTGCAACCCTTTGCTGTTCGCCCCCCGATAATTGCCCAGGCTTGTGGTCCAATCTTTCTGATAAACCCAGCAAATCAAGAAGGATTCTGGCTTTCTCTATTACTTTCGAGGTAGGCCTATTACCAATAAATCCAGGGATACAAACATTTTCGAGCGCCGAAAACTCAGGCAAAAGATGATGAAATTGAAAAACAAAACCGATATTCTTATTTCGAAAAGCAGACAAATCCCTGTCATTTAGTCCGGCAAGAGAAGTACCGTTAATATGTAAAATTCCCTGGTCGGGCTTATCAAGTGTGCCCATAATCTGCAGCAAGGTGGTCTTACCAGCACCTGATGCCCCAACTATGGAAACCACTTCACCACGTGCAATGTCAATATCTATTCCTTTTAGTACCTTCAGCGAACCATAAGATTTATGGATATTCCTGGCTATAATCATATTTTCCAAAACTAAACTCCTCTTAATTGTTGATAATCGAGATAATACAGAATTTTAAGTGAAAGGCTGTTGTATTGCGGCGAATTTTGAAGCAAGTAATAATTATCGAAATAATTGGCAACTACACCGGTTTGCTCATGCAATATGGCATTCTTCCATACGAGATTTAAACTTGATCCTGGCGCAAACAACCATGTAAAAACAACATCAATATTAAAAGAATTGAAATTAAAATCGCGTCCGGCAAGTTTTCCTGTTTCCCCTTGTCCTAACCGCCCATCTTCCAGCAACTGAAAAAACCTGTCATATTCGCCCTTCGACCAGTATTGTCTAAGCCGAAAACTGAAATACATATCATTTCTAACAATATATTCGCTCGATAGAATATTCTCTACCGTAGTAACTTCGCGATTGCCAAAATAAATCTGGTTATCGGCACGGCCGACAAAACCCACATCGTTGTGCGATGTATTCAGAGATAAGCTGTTGATAATAGATAATTGATCGTTGAACCGATAGCGAGGTACAATGCGGTAATTAAGATTATTATTGTCAAAAGCATCAACTCGCGAAAAATTAACGTGTAAATCCACAGCAAAAGGGTTTCGGTAATCCGATGATACTCCACCCCAAACTCCGATTCCGCGTGGACGAATAAAGGTGCGCCCCGGAGTACGCGGCTCATAATAATCTACCCTGTCCAAAGGATTAAAATACAAACCCTGGAAAAGGTGGGTATAATTCATGGTGGTGGTATTGGTGCTGTATTCAACATGGGTATTTTCAACACGATAATTGTCGTAACGCCCGGTATTTCGTAAGCTTAACCGATTTCTCCAGTTGCGCAGCCGCCAGAATGGCTCCAGGATACTGTAGTTGAAATTTACGGCATCCGTAATTTCGTTGTTTCTGTGGGTAAGACCCAGGTCATTGTCATTGAAATTGGGATTAATGGCTGTACGGTTTATGGAATACTGAAATTGCCCTCTGGTTTTGGCAAACGATGCGAAATAGCGGCTACCAATCTCCACGTCGAAGGCATTACTGGCTTGGCGGTTTTTTTTGTATAGCTGGTTGAATGCTCCCGATAGCTGCAACTGGTAAGTGTTGGATGGGTCTCTTACTGTTGTGCCTGCTCCGGTAACATTGGCATGCCTGAACTCACCTGAACGGAGCACATTTGTGTTGATAATATAGGCCGATGAATTATTGGCAAATGCCTGGTCGAATACCAGAATATTGTAATTGGTAGTAGGATCGGTCTGAACCCTACGCACAAGTCCCGATTCGGGATTTTCAACACGTGCATAGGTATTATCGGTTATTGCATTAAACACACCTATGGCAAGACCATTTACGGTGCGGCCGCTTAGTTTGAAAGCATTTATCAGCCTTGATTGTTTTGGGTTATCGGTCAATTTCTCTCCTTCTGCCATATTTTTGCCGGCCATGCTATAACCAACCGGACGCCCGCCAATTCGTCTGGTATAGAAAAGATCTCCTTTATTGAACAAATCCATGGATTCATTAAAAAAGGGTCTTTGTTCTCCGTAAACAGTTTCAAATGCTGAAAGATTTTTAACCTGATTATCAGACGGTACCTGGCTAAAATCAGGCATTAATGTCATATCAAACGTAAAGCTCTCATCGATACCATATTTCAAATCCATACCTCCACCAAAACTGCTCGAAAAATTGTTTACCCCTTCCACTCCATTAGGGTAATGACTCGACCCAACAGAAAAATAGGGAGTCAACGACAACCTCAGGGGTACTTTTACCTGACAGATTCCCAGAAGTTGCCCCCAGTAAACCTGCCTGTTCGATGCATCTCTTTCTTCAAGTGCCCATTGGTTTTGTTCACGGTGTCTTCTTATATTGCGGTATATCTGCATACCCCAGGTCTGACATTCTTTAGCAGGAAACCTAAGCGCAGAATAGGGTATCCGCATCTCCACATTCCAGCCCTCTTCGTGTATCTGCACTGCACTTTGCCATACCCCGTCGTAGGAGTTGTCCTGGCGTCTATGGTCGCGCTGCACCCCTGATGCATAAACCTCGAAGGCATAAGCATCGAGTTGGTTGTTGTAGGTGTCGAAGCGGATACCAAAGGCATCTGCATTCACCATGGCATCGCGCTGGCCAAGCTGCTTTAATATACTGTCAGGATGTGAATCATACATTATGGCAGCAACATATATTGCCTTGTCGTCAAAAAGTATCCTTACTTCAGACCTTTGGGAAGGTTGAGCCTGATAAACCGGATCGAATTGCAGAAACTCGGTAACAGGTTCAGCCAAACCCCATATTTCGGGTTCAATAATCCCGTCAATTTGAGGGGCTTCTGAGGCTCTTTGGGTAAAAGCCTGTTGAACGTTTTTTTTAGTGGCATTTGCAAAAAGAGAAATACAGCAAAAAATCAGCAAAAATGTGGTTAGTGACCTATTAAAACTCATCTGGTGAAATTGTGGTTCGATTCATCGTAATAAAATGCGGCAAATACATCAAAAAGCCTTTGTTTTTGCAACTTTTACAAGGCTAAAATAGAGATTTATGAGTTATGGCAACCAAGGAAAAAACGCAAATAGCCAATGTTTAACGAATTTTCTTTAAACCCCGGCTATTTGGCCAAAAAACAGTATACCCATTTAGTATTAAAACAAAAAGTTAAGTCCTATGTAAAGGCCTCCCTTGCCATCGCGCTTATCCAATGGTTTTCCATAATCAACTGCCACGATGAAATTTTCGTTCATAACTATCCTGAAACCGCCACCATAAGTTATATGCACCTCTTCTTTATCAGTAAGGAAAAAATCATTGACTGCCACGTTGGTTCTCGGAAAATTTCCAATTTGGGTGGGTTTTTGAAATTCCACTTCTTTCAACACCATCCCCATATCTGAAAATGCACTTAAAGCAAGATAAATATTCTGATTAAACAGAACGGTTTTGAAGAATCTCCATCTGAATTCAAAGTTTCCAAATGCCATTGCATCGCCCACCACCCTGTTGCGCAACATACCTCTTACGGTTTTCGAACCTCCGATGCCATCGGTGTTGGATGATGCTGAAAAAGAGTTTATCTGATAGGGTTGCATGTAAAATGGAACATTGCCAAACAGAGTTCCATGGAAGTTAATGCGATAGGCATAAGAGAGCCGATTGGGCACAATGGTAAAATACTGCCTGTGTGTAGCAGATAATTTGGCATAACCAAAATCACCATTGCCAAATATCGAAGGGGCTGCAAAAACGATTATCTCCGACCATATCCCTTTCCAGGGGTTGGGTTCATTATCGCGTGTATCATACACCACCCCAAGTTTCAGGTGATTGGTCCATCCACCTTTTTTCTCTTCCTCACTTATTATTCCCCAATCCACATATTTATCAAATAAACCCGGAACGTTGGTCGGTAAAAGGTCTTCTTCTTTTTTCCCTTTGTTAAGGGCTTCTATATCTACCTCATCAATAGAATTTCTAAGAATACCCAAACCAGCTACCCAACGGAGCTCACGGCCTCTGATAGGGCCCTGGAAATCGGCGATAAAACGGAACATATTCCTTTCATGACGATAAAACATGCGGGAAATATATTCAGGATCTTCTGAATCTTCCCAGGCAGGATTATAAACTGCATTGTACCCGTTAAAACCATAAAAATCAATTGCCTTTTCGGTAAAATAGCTTAAATCAGAGGTAACCCTAATATTGGGTATCAGGTACTCCGAATCGTAGAACAACCTGTTTATTCCACTACCTTTTGTGTATCTGGAAATTTCGGCATATATTGAATGCCTGTATTTGGGATATGTAGAGCCATCACCAAAATGGTAAAGGTTTACCAGCCCTCCGTATTGAAAACCTAAATCGGTATTGTAGGATACTGCGGGCAAAGCACCAAAGCTCCAGCCTGTTTTTACCCTTGACGAAGAAGGTACGCTATCCTGAGTAGAAAATGCCAAATGTGAGCATAGAAGCCCCATCAAAACAAACATAGTAATTCTTTTCATTCGGAAACAGTTTTTTGGTTTAGGTCGGATGAAACACGCATGATGAAATTGCATCCGGTTCTATTTTTTACGAATCATGCTCGTTTATTATAGGTTAACCTTGATAAGATTTGGTATGCAACCATTTCTCTTATTTATTTGGCTTAATGGGATTAAAGTTAAATCAATTTGTCTATTTCTTAAAATTTTTTTTCAATGGGTCGAAATATCATAAAATCCCTGTCAAAAAGAGGAAAAACTTAATTTTGCTTTTAGGTATTGGGTTATTGGTTCAACCAAAACCCTCACCCGGCAAAAAAAACTTTTTCGCAGAACACCTGAAAAAAATGTACTCGATCGTCGACATAGAAACCACCGGAGGAAATCCTTACCGTGATAAAATTACCGAAATAGCCATTTATTTGCATGATGGCGAAAAGGTTGTGGGTGAATTTCAGAGCCTTATTAATCCGGAAAGGAAAATTCCTTATTTCATTTCAAAAATGACAGGCATTACTGATGACATGGTAGCTGGTGCACCCCGTTTTTATGAAATTGCCCGAAAAATTGTTGAACTGACAGAAAATACCATATTTGTTGCACACAATGCCAGTTTCGATTACAACTTCATCAAATCAGAATTTAAAAATCTTGGTTATTTTTTCCAGCGCGAATCTTTGTGTACCGTAAAATTGAGCCGCAAAATACTTCCCGGTAAAAAGTCTTACAGTCTGGGTCGTCTTTGCAGCGAATTAAATATTAGTATTACCGACCGCCACAGGGCGCAGGGAGATGCCCTTGCCACGGTAAGATTATTCGAACTGCTTCTTCAAACCAACTCCAACAGCATATTTACCGAAACCCCGGGGATGAAAAATGGCAGTGCATTTGTTAACAGTGCCATTACCAGGGATATAATCGATAATTTACCCCAAAAAACCGGCATCTATTATTTTCTTGACGATGAAGGAAATATTATCTATATCGGCAAGAGTAAAGATATTAAGCAGAGGGTACTTTCGCATGTTAATACCCTTAAATCGAAGCGTTCGCTCGATATGGCAGAAAAGATTGCAAGTATTCAATACGAAGTTACCGGCAGCGAACTCCTGGCTCTTTTAAGAGAATCGGAAGAAATAAAACACCATAAACCCCTTTACAACCGCCAGCAAAGGCGATGTATGTACAATTATGGTCTTTACAGTTATACCGACACCAATGGATATCTTTGCATGAAAGTTGAAAAAACCCACAATAGTGACATTCCCCATACCAGTTTTGCATCGCTTGAGCAGGGTAAGGAGTTTCTTTTCAACATCACCGAAAAATTCAATCTGTGCCAGAATCTCACCGGATTATATGCAACCAGTTCGGCATGTTTCCAATATGCAGTTAAGCAATGCCGTGGGGCATGTATAGGCAAGGAGCCACCCGAAAACTACAACCAGCGGACGCAGGAAGCTCTTGATTTCGCAGGTTTTGTCAAAGAAAACCTTATAGTACTCGATCAGGGGCGTTGCCCTTCCGAAAGTGGTTTCATAATGATTGAAAACGGGAAATACTTAGGCTATGGCTATGCTGATAAAGAAATGCAACTTCAATCGGCCGATGATTTTAAATTGCTGCTGAAACCCGCGGCCGACAACCGGGACACAAGACTCATCATATCAGGTTTTCTCAGGAATAAGAGAACTGGAAAAAGAATTATATACTAAAAACGAGATCAGTAAATACTCGTTATAAAGGTGGGAAATGGATTGGCGATCTCCGGATTCAGGAATGATTTGGATGGAAATGGAAATCTGCCTCCAAATATCCCGGCTTCAGTGCCCCCAACCCCTGATCTGCGGGCAGGTGAATTGTCGATAAGCAAAAATACCGTTCCACCCATAATGTCGTCGGCAGGCCAGTAGATAAAGCCAGGATCAACACCGGTTTGATTGGCTGAACCGGTATTTGCCACACCATTAGTTAGTATTCTTGATTCGAACCGGCCAGGGTGTTCATAACAATTTTCATGGCCAATTTTTGTACTCATTGATATGTTATTCTGAAATCTGCTGCCCGAAACATTCTCAAGTAAAACATCATCGCGCGTAAAAATATTGTTGATTACCTCGGCACCCCTGACATCTTTCAATCTTCCCAAAACTATGTTGTTTTCAAGGCTTAGCTGGCCTCTCTGAAAACTCATCAATGAGTTCAGAATATTGTTCTGGAATCTAAAATTTAAAGCACCTGTGTTGGAATTATCTGATTTTCCGCCACCATTTACCCAGCCCCGGATAACATTATTTCGGATTGTCCAGTTTTCGGCAGCTCCAACTATTTCAATAAACCATAGCCAGTTGCGCTCAAGGGTAATATTTTCGATTTTAACCCGCTCAGTACCCATGGTAATAATATTGGGTCTTTGCCCCGGAAAATAGGGAAACTCAAAACCCTTTATTAGGGTACCTGATGAAATGGTGCGTTTGTAAGGATTGGATGTTAGCAGAATACGGGTTATTTTGGCTGTATGGCCTGTATGAAATTCATCCGAAAAGCCTTCGCCAATAAGCACAAGCGGCTTTTCAATCAGAACATTACCATAGTTCATGGGTGATCCTTTCACAAATATGGTATCATAGGGTGAAGCATGCTCAACAGCCGACTGGATACTACTAAAATCGCGTTTAACTCCCAGCTGATTGCATACCGTGTAAACCGCGGCATGGAGCACATAATTAAAGAGAATAAGGGGAAGTATGAAGAATGATTTTTTCAACATCAGAAATTTTACTTAGTGCTATTTTTTAAACAATTATTATTTGATTTGAATGCCGTCCGAAGACTCTATTGCACATATTTCTTTAGCAAAACAGCATTTCATGTCAATCGTCGGATTAAATTGTAATCTAATCGAAAAATACAGCCCTTATTACACAAATACAATGAGGAGAAAGTCGTAAATATTAAATAAGTATATATTCGCATGAGTTCGGGGATTATTAAGTATAAATATATTCGTGTTTTTACTTATCATACAATCATTTATTAATTTGTGGCTATATTTGCGCCCATGTTGAGAAAACTTTACTATTTACTTAGTCCAAAGCAACGTCTTATTGCCAGGCGCATTGCTTTTTTCCCGTCAGATGCCTTTGATTGGGCCACCGGACGACGCCATGAACTGGTGCCACCCAGGGGCATGATTTATACAGGCACTGGTGACTATCTGAAGGCCGGAAAACAGTTTTTATCATTGTTTATTGAACACGGGAAACTGAAGCCCCATCACAGGGTGCTCGATGTGGGTAGCGGTGTCGGAAGAATGGCTGTTCCGCTTACCGGTTATTTATCGAATGAGGGCAGCTATGAGGGTTTTGATATTGTGGAAACGGGTGTTGACTGGTGTCAGAAAAAAATTTCAACCCGATTCCCTAACTTCCGCTTCAGGCTCATTCATCTTAAAAACGACCTCTATTCATCTAAAGGTGCAACCGCAACTCAGTTCGATTTTCCTTACGGAGATAATGAATTCGATTTTGTATTCCTAACGTCTGTGTTCACCCATATGCTCCCCGATGAAGTAGCCCATTATCTCAAAGAAATCGGGAGGGTGCTGAAACCAGGCGGAAATTGCCTTGCTACTTTTTTTCTGTTTGGCGATGATATGCCACAGGAAACCAGTGACAAGTACTTTTCGTTTTCGATAGACAAGGGCTATTACCGATTGCTTGATGCACGGGTTAAATCGGCCAATGTTGCCTTTGATGCGACCCATGTTAAAAATACTCTTGCCAAAAATGCCGGTCTTACCATAACCCTGATTTCACCTGGTTTCTGGCGAAACTGCAATTTGGCATCACAATGCGAGGATTTTCAGGATATTGCAATATTCCGAAAACCTTAAACCAGGGAAGTTCTCCCGGTTTGCCAAAGGTTCAATACTTTTTGAATAAATCTGGTCATTCAGTATTATTTCAAATCCTGCAAAATGATTTTTCTAGAATTTTGTTCTCTTCATTATTTCTCATAATCAAAAGATTACAAACCTTACACAGAGAAATTTGCCAAAAATGAAACAATTTTCGGCGTTCCACCCCCCTTTTAAAAATTAAATTAGTAAAATTGCACCCCTTGCCGATGGGAGCCTATACCTTCAGGCTTTTAAAATAAACCTTAATATGCTATATTTAACAATTTACTCTAATAATTAATCATCACAATGAATTTGAAAAAACTGGCTTTTTTGGCCCTTTTCATGGCCTTTACCATAATTATTACAAACTGTAGCACCAGGCACCTAACTCATCCACAACAGGCTCAACGATTGCACCAGCAAATCCTAATCCTCGACAGCCACACTGATACCCCTTTGATGATTGGCCGAAGTGGCTTTGACATAGGGAAACGCAACAACCCCCGGCAACGAGGCGGGAAAATTGACTTCCCAAGGATGCAGGAAGGGGGACTTGATGCAGCCTTTTTTGCAGTATTCCTCAGCCAGGGCGAAAGCTCAGAACAGGCATGGGATATTGCTCATCGGAGGGCATTGGGAATTTTCGAAAATATTCATAACGTTGTAAATGAAAACGCTGGGGTTGCCGCCATTGCCCTTAAACCCAACGATGGCTATCAGCTTAAAAAACAAGGGAAAAGAGCCATTTATATTGGATTAGAGAACGCATACCCCATAGGCAACGATCTGAACAGAGTACTGGAATACTACAACCTGGGGGCACGCTACATTACTTTGTGTCATACCCGCAACAATCATTTTGCCGATAGCTCCAACGATCCTGAAGGGCCCATTCATAATGGCCTTTCAGAACGGGGCAGGGAGTTGGTAAAACTCATGAACAGCATGGGGATGATGATAGATGTTAGTCATGCATCAGACAAAGCCTTTTATGATGTTATATCCTTGTCTAAGCTGCCAGTTATCGCATCGCACTCAAATGCAAGGGTTGTGAACAATGATCCGCGCAACATGACTGATGATATGATAAAGGCCATGGCAGCCAATGGCGGGGTAATACAGCTTTGTTTTCTGTATGTTAAACCAACCCCTGCCAACCCTCTGCGCGATGCAGAAAGAGCCAGATTAAGAGCTAAATTTAACAACTTCCAGAACCTTTCTGATGAGGAAATACATAATCTGCGCGAAGAATGGAGCCTGATGGATGAAAACTTTCCGGGACAGATGGCTACCGTTGCTGATCTGATCGATCATCTCGATCATATTGTTAAACTTGTAGGGATTGATTATGTTGGAATTGGCAGCGATTTCGATGGGGGTGGCGAGCTTGAAGATTGCTACGATGTGAGCCAGATGCCCAATATTACTGCTGAAATGCTCAAACGAGGATACTCAAAAGAGGATATTGAAAAAGTATGGTCCGCGAATTTCATGAGGGTTTTCAGGCAAAATATGGAAGCCGCTTTGAAGGCAGGACTTTAATCACCCAAACTTTTCAAAGCTGTTTATCTTACATTAGCCTTTTACTGCCGGTTAAATATATTTTAAAACATTGTTAATCAGGCCATAATAAATCTGCCTTACGCAGTAACTGGGTCACCGTGACGCGGATTAAGACGAGATCCGGGTTCTATTTCCGAAACAAACCCATAAAGAGATCATTCTTACCCAAAACCCAATAATGTATGAAGATTAAACAAACGACAACCTTTTTCATTTTTATAGCCCTTTTCCTTGGCGTTTCGTGCTCAACCGGCCCAGTAAAAGAAAAAGCCGTGGAACAAACCGGCGAAACTGTATTAATCAATGCTGATGAAGCTGCATTTCTGCAAAACCTGGCTTCGTTGTGCGGCAAATCATTTGCAGGTCGTGAAATTTACTCAAAATCAGGCCGTAACAGCTGGGCAGGCAAAATCCTGGTTATGCATGTTACCGTATGTGAGCCAACACAAGTGCATATCCCTTTCCATATTAATGATGATAAGTCGCGAACCTGGATGTTCCTTGCCGAAGAAGGCAAACTTCGTTTCAGGCACGACCACCGGCACGATGATGGCACACCCGAAAACCAGACTCTTTACGGTGGGTTTGCTGACGGAACAGGTAATGGGTTTGCTCAGAACTTCCCGGCCGACGAATACACCAACACCCTGCTGGCCGATAATATTGAAAGAAAATGGACCATTGCACTCAGCGAAAACCTTACAACGATGAGTTACCAGTTACATTATGCCGGCGAAATGGTTTTTGAAGCTGAGTTTGATTTAACGAAACCACTTGATAATTAACTAAAAAACCGGGATTTCACCCCGGTTTTTTTTATTGCACCACTCTTTGAGTAACAGCTTCCCTGATCATACGCCGGAGTTCGAGTTGCCGGTTTTGAACAGCACGGCGTGATGTGGGCCGGTATAATTCTGCGTATCGAGGTAAAGTTGCCTGGTATTTCATGTTATCAAGATCGCCTGTAACATCAATTCCAAATTTAACAGGTAAGGGAGAATCTACCACCGAGATATGATACCTGAAAGTCAGGTCGAAATTATGCCTCCCTTCCACCACAGCCTTATATTTGTCCATAACAATAAGGAAGGGGTAAACATCAATTTCATCTCTGAAAATGGTAAACTCAGCCGAGAGACTGTCGATGCGGTTTTCGGTGCGCTTGTTAAAACGCAGAGTACGGGCTATTTCACTGAAGGTTTCTCCATCCATCAACACAAGGTTTTCACCCTTTATGGACGAAGCACCCCTTAAGGTTGATTTTTTAAGCACATAGGTTGAATCAAAATATCCTTCCACGGCAAGATGGAATTCTCCCTTTCCTCTGAAAGAGCGCAACATAGGCATCAAAGTATCAATATCGGGAATCATTTTCAGCAACTGCTCAATTTCGATATCGAACATGTGGTAGTCGATCCCCATAAAAAGGTGATTTTTACGGGGAGTACGGTACATAGCAGTAAGCTGCATTTTGGCAGCCGGGGTGGTAAAAAGAAGGTCTTCGAGCACAAGTATGCCATCATAAACTCTTACATTTCCCAGAATATTTGTGGCCGTATCAATCCCGAAGCTGGCTTGTCGAATCTTAGTGGTAAGCAACATATCAATTCCTTTGGGCACCATATAGGGCCCTGTTGCTGTTTCAGTATCATTGCCTGAAGATGCCGGACGGGGAGCTTCGGCAGTCTCGTTCCCTATGCCATTGGTAAGATTCATCAGCTGCGTTACATCGGTATTATCAGACTCAAACACAAAATCGCCCCGCATAATGGAATCGCCCCTGAAATACGATAGAATATTCACCACCTTACCCGAAAGCTCAAAGTCGGAACGGTCTATAATCATGCGGCTTTCATGAATCCGGAAGCGTTCGGGGCTGAAATCCATTTTTATTACCGGAATAACTAACGGAAAGCTGAGCGACCGGGAAACTATAACCCCATCCTCGATATCGATAAAGCCATTTGCCAGCCATTTAAGAAAGATATCTTTCTGCGAATCATCATTTACAATTTCGGTGTTGATGTGTACATTTTTCATCACTAAACTGTCGCTACCCATTGTCGATTTCAAATTCTGGCTTGTATAATCGAGCTTAATAACAGGCATAAGCCTACCCTGCGGATTGGGTGAAAGGAAAAATCTACCTGCAGGTTTAAGCACTCTTAAACGGATCGTATCCATAGATGCTGACAAAGAATCAACTTTGAAGACACAGGCCACAAACGGGATGGAAGTGGTATCGCGTACATCAGAAAACTCAGCTGAAATATTGCTGCTCTTTAAAAGGGCGGTATAATCGCCCAGTTTGCCGACAGAGAGATTACCGGCAATAAGATTTACCCTTCCAAAACCGGCTCCGGCAAGGGTTGGGCGTGGATTGGGAAGTGTAAATTCAATGCGGGCACGGTTGCCATCAACCCAAAGGCTGTCGTAATTTACCTCTATAGCCTGTGTGTATAACGACCCGGTAAGTTTCATTTTTTCAATCTGCACTTTTTCGGCTTCAGACATTGAGAAGGAACTTTCTACTTTGCCTGAAATCCGGCCCGTCATGAGTGTGATCAGCGAGTCAGGTATCAGTGGATGGAACTCATCAAGCAGAAGATCGGCTTCTGTAATTAAATCACTGTAAGGGTCAGTGAACAATCTGGTAAGCTTTCCTGAAGTAGAAAATGTTGAATTTGATGTTTTTCCCGAAAAATTGTTGATGGTAACATAAGAGATGGAATCGGTGCCCAGGTCGGTAAAAATATGAAGGCTTGCCTGAAGATTGCTGAGCGGAAGATCGAGATCAACATACTTCAGATCGCCGTTTTCAAGATTCAGCTTTGCATCTATCAGGGGAAATTCTTTCCCGGTATACCTTCCTGTAACATACCCGCTAGAAGTAAGCCATCCATCGGCGGTAATTCCATCAAAATAGGGTTTATAGGATGGTGGTGTATTTTCCATCATCTCATTTATTCTCCATCGGCCGGTACTGTATAAAAGATCGGTTTTTATATCGCCATTCAGGGTATCAATTGCAACCATACCGGTAAGGGTAAGTCTCAGATTGCCAAAATCAATGGCCGAAGCTGAGAACCAGAACCGCTGGGCTAACATATTCATTGACAAAGGCCCTGAGTATTTCAATTTCGCATCGGTAAGCCAGGGCTCGTTATCAAATTCAACATTTGTTTTTAATGCTGAAATATTGAAAAAGGAATTGAGACTGTCACCAATCATGGTTCCTGAGATACGGCCATCGAGACCTGCAACGGTTGCATGTAAGCCTGCTGAATGGTCAATCCAGGCAACATTTACATTCTTCAGGTCGATGCTCTCGAGATCTAGAGAACCCGATGTTGCCTTGTCGGTGCTTTCAACCATGGTTTCAGTAGTGTCGGAAACCATAATATCGAAATTCGTAGTTCCCAGTGAATCGGTGAACATATAAAATGACCCGTTGGAAATGGAAACCCCTGACACCAGCAATTCATTACGGCGCCATAATGCCATAAGGTCAATAGTGCCAACTACTGATCCAATCCGGGCCAGAGTATCGGTGCTGGCTCCTTCAAACTCGTTGATGAGCTTTATATCATCAACCTTGATCCCAAAACGGGGGAAAGTTCTGAAAAAGGTTAGCTCAATGCCACCCATTTCAACCTGGCAGGTAAGATAATTAGCCGCCTGCTGTGTAACTACCGGGGTTATTTTTCCTGGAGTAAACACAAACCAAACAACATATGATGCTGCTCCGATTAACAAAATCAGAAGAAACAGGAAAACAATGACAATATATTTAATGATCTTCTTCATAACAATTATAAGTGAAAGCTACAAGAGTTAAATCCTAATCAGCTTTAACAAACGAAAACTGCTTTCCGAAATCATCGCGATATTTAAGGGTTGTGGCTGTTAGTTCGGTAACGACATAAACCTTAGGTACCGTAGCGCCCATTTCCATAATATGAATATGGTTAAGAACTGTCCCGGTAAGTGTCCAGGTGAAGGGCTGGGCTTCATCTTCGCGCACATCATCAGATGTATCCCAGGTGCCACCGGTACCATTGCTCAGGTATTTATAATATAAAGTACCCGATCGCCATTTGCCATACAGATAGGTTTCATCATAGGGATCTTCGAGCAACTCGCAGGAGCTAAAGATCAGCGAAATTGTGCATACGGCAAGCAGAGGAAACCATAACTTTTTCATCTGTAAATAATTTTTAGATTAAGGTCGGATGGAAATCGCATGATGAATTTTCATCCGTGATTGTGTTTAGTGAATCATGCTCGGTTCAAAGCAATAAAGCATTAAATCATATTAAAGCGAATACTTTGGGAAATAATTCAAAGTTATTAAAAATGATGCATGGAAGACAAAAACCTTACCGTTAAGGTAAGTCGTCCTGAAAACAGGTACTATTACCTGGATGGGATTACCTGATGTATGGGAACTTCTACAATTTGAATAGTGATATACATTTCGCCGTCGGTTTTGGTTTCAGAGCAAATGGTTGATACGTTGGATAAGGTCATGTTGATCTGCTCGCGGGTAAGTGTGCCTTCTTCCCATTCAACGGCAGCCTCTCCCCTTTTCACCTGCCGTTTATCCCGAAAGGCAGTGATCTTTTCTTCATAATTCTTTATCGCCCTGGCCAGATTTACCGATGCATCGAGCCCTGCCATACGTGCTGCGGTTGATTCGTTGCGACTGGTACCTGACCCCATTGCCCTTATAAACTGTCCATCCGATGAATATTCCACACCATTGCACCTGAAAATGATCCGGTCAGGTTCGGGAAGTTTTTCAGCGCGACGGCCTGAAAGGCTGCTACAACCTGATATTGCTAAAGTTAGAAGTACCAATATAAATATCCAAAGCCAGTTCAATATCCCTGGCCAGTTATTTATTAACTTTCTCATTACCTCTATCCATTAGTTTAAACAGAAATATTTGATATCCAAGTGCTAATTTAAAACAAAAAAGGAAGCCCGAAGACTTCCTTTTTCTGAATGTTTCGATAAGATTTATTCCCAGGATATCTTGTAGGTTCCGAGGTTCTTCTCTTCAAACGATTTAATATATTCTGCCTTGGCAACACATTCGGTTTTGGCCATACGCACAAATATTTCAAAAGATTTGCGATATTGCTCATCGCGGTGAGTATCCTGAAGCAACAGATAGCTCATGATAATGTAACCGGCCATTTCAACAAGCCTGCGGGCATGAAAATCGAGCAATTCACCATTCTTTACCTCAAGTATCTCTTTGCTGATAGCTTCGAATTCGTCAGTTAATTCAACCAGAATAGACCTGAAATATTCATATTCAGGTTTAACGTGCATTTCCTGATAATCCCTGATAAGTTTAATATAGGTACCGTTGCTTACTGCTCTGATAGCTGCAACCACCTGAAGCTGTGAGGTTCCCTCATAAATATTGGTGATACGGGCATCGCGGAAGAGCCTTTCAACCGGAAAATCCTTCATATAACCTGTACCACCGTGTATCTGAATGGCATCTGAAGCAATCTGGTTGCAGTATTCACTGGCAAAAAGTTTAAGCAGCGGGGTAAGACCATCGGCAATACGGTTGTGATTTTTGGCATCGTTACGCTCTTCGGGTTCAAGTTTGCGCTCCTCTGCAATGAAGTTGTATGCTTTGTAAACGTCCACATAACGTGCAGTTTCATAAAGAAGCGATCTTGATGCATCGATCTTGGCTTTCATCACCGAAAGCATTTCATATACAGCCGGATACTTAATAATTGGCTTGCCGAACTGTTCGCGTTCGTAAGCGTATTTCAGGGCTTCGCGGTAAGATGCTTCGGCAATACCTACCGATTGTGCCCCAACGCCAAGGCGGGCTGAGTTCATCAGCGACATGACATATTTGATAAGACCCATTTTGCGCTCACCAACCAATTGAGCAGGGGCATCCTTGAAAACAAGTTCGCAGGTAGGCGAACCTTTTATACCCAGTTTATTCTCGATGCGGCGTATGGTAACCGCTTTGTGTTTACGATCATAAACAAACAATGATAAACCCCGGCCATCCATTGTTCCTGGCTCCGTGCGTGCCAGTACAAGGCTTACATCGGCATCGCCATTGGTGATAAAGCGTTTAACACCGTTGAGGTACCATTGCTGTTTTTCTTCGTCGTAGGTACCTTTTAACTGCACCGCCTGAAGGTCAGAGCCTGCATCGGGTTCAGTAAGGTCCATTGCAGCGGTGGCACCTTTGTTAAATCGTGGAAGAAACTCTTTTTTGATCTCTTCGCTGGCAAACTCGTGAAGGGTTTCGGCGCAGTCCTGTAGCCCCCAGATATTGGCAAAACCGGCATCGGCGCGCGATACAAGTTCGGCAGCTATTACATAGGGAACCATGGCAAAGTTGAGCCCGCCATATTCGCGCGGCAGCGACATACCTATCAACCCTGCTTTGGTCAGGGTTTCGTGATTTTCCTGGGTGCCACGGGCATAAACAACTTCATTGTTTATAAGTTGTGGCCCATCATGATCAACCGACTCGGCATTGGGGCCAATGGTTTCTCCACATATCTCACCTACAATCTCCAGTACCTTATCATACGAATCAAGTGCATCTTCAAAATCCTGGAATGCATAGTCATATTTATCCTTTTCGGAAAAGTTGTTTTCTTTAAGCCTGATGATCTTTTCCATCATCGGGTGGTGGAGATGAAATTTTAAGCTGGGGTTATCTAAATAAAAATTGTCCATTTTCTAGTTTTTTTTTAATAAGTGAATCCCTTAATTGACTGGCAACCAGGCTGATTACCGGGTATTTTTCTTATAATACTTGATCATTTTGGGGATAATGTCTTCAACATTGCCAATAATTGTATAATCGGCGATTTGATTAATGGGCGCCTTGGGGTCGTTGTTGATGGAAATGATCTTGGCAGATTCATTCATACCCGCGGTATGTTGCACAGCACCAGAAATACCGCATGCAATGTACAATTTTGGCCGTACGGTAACCCCGGTCTGACCCACCTGACGGGCATGGTCAACAAAACCGGCATCAACAGCTGCACGTGATGCACCTACTTCACCACCCAGCAACTCAGCAAGTTCGAACAACAGGTCGAAATTCTCTTTCGAACCCACGCCATAACCACCTGATATAATGATAGGTGAATTTTTAATGTTGATTTTCTGCTTTTCAATATGACGCTCAATGATTTCCACAACCATGTGGCTTTCATTGAGTATAGTGTCAACACTTATGTGCTTTGCCTCGCCTTTATGATTGCTGTTGTAGACTTCCTTTTTCATGACTCCTTCCCTTACGGTTGCCATTTGCGGCCGTGTATCGGGGTTGATAATGGTGGCAATAATATTTCCGCCGAAAGCCGGCCTTATCTGATAAAGAAGGTTCTTGTATTCTTTGCCGGTTTTATTCTCGGTATGATCTCCAAAGACAAGACTGGTGCAATCAGCGGTGAGTCCACACTTAAGAGCCGATGCTACCCTGGGTGCCAGATCGCGGCCAACCGAAGTTGCACCAAACAAGGCAATTTCAGGTTCTTCCTGTTTAAACAGGTTAACAATGATTTCGGCATGAGGAAGTGATAGGTAGGGATAAAGCCTCGAATTATCGGCAATATGCGCCACATCAACTCCATAAGGGAATACCTGTTTCTCAATCCCGTCAAGATTATGACCAATCAGAATGGCTTCAAGTTTACGGTTTATTTCATTGGCAAGCTTGCGGCCCTTGGTAAGCAACTCAAGGCTTACTTCGGCCACATGACCATCTTCTATTTCGCAATAAACGAATATGTTATTCATGTTTCCTTTTAGTTTTTATTAGTACCGGTTAATTCTAAAGTGCTTTAGATTTTTAGGGACAATACCGGCATCTGGTTATTAAATGGCCTTGTTTTCTTTGATCATTAAAAAAATCAAAACAGGCTAATTGAACAATAAGATAGAATTAACCAATTACGTGACTTTCGATCAGATCCTTCATCAGAAAATCAATATCCTTATCATCAGGAGTTAACTGGATGGAATCTTTCTTGGCAAGTACAACATTTTCGATCTTCTTTACCTTTGTAGGCGAACCTGACAGGCCAAGGTATTGAGCATCAGCATCGAGATCGGCTACGCTCCATTCTTCAATGCGCAGGTAGGGCTTATTGGTCATCATTTCGGTGTAGTCTTTGGTTTCTTCCACCAGCTCGGAAATAGTACGTGAGTGTTTAAACTTCATCAAAAGTTTGGCATGGCGCGGACGGCAGTGGGGTGCTGAACTATGAACGGTGATCACCATTGGGGTCTTGCTTTTAACCACTTCTACACCCCTTTCAAGGCGTCTTTTTATGATAAGTTCATTTTCATTAACTTCGAGAATTTCTTCGCAATAAGTTACTTGTGGAAGATTAAGTTTTTCGGCTACCTGAGGGCCAACCTGTGCTGTATCGCCATCAATAGCCTGGCGACCGGCAATTACCAGATGGGGATTCAGTTTTTTCACTGCAAGGCTCAATGCGTAAGAAGTAGCCAGGGTATCGGAGCCGGCAAACTTACGGTCGGTAACCAGGTATCCGGTATCGGCTCCTCTGTATAAGGCTTCCCTGATAACTTCGGCGGCGCGGGGAGGTCCCATGGTAATAATGGTAATTTCGGCGTCGGCAATCCGGTCTTTCACGCTAAGCGCCTGCTCAAGGGCATGTAAATCCTCGGGGTTGAAAATGGCCGGAAGCGCACTGCGGTTTACAGTACCATCTGCCTTCATGGCATCCTTACCCACATTGCGGGTATCGGGTACTTGCTTGGCTAATACAACAATTCTGAAACTCATGAATCTAGGGTTTTCTTTATGAATTAATTGGTGAATAATTCGAAGAATGTTCTTCTTTTTTGGTTTTTGGTTGATGCTTTATCGGGGATGAAAAAAGTTACTTATTTTCCTTTGTCTTTATCGTTGCAATCGCCGGTGCACACGAAGCAATCGTTGATGAGCGTATCACTGATCCCCATTGATGAGTAACCACCATCGTGGAAAAGATTTTGCATGGTTACCATTTTTGTGTAATCGGAGAACAAAGAAATACAATAGGTTGCACAATCGTCGGATGTAGCATTACCCAATGGCGACATGCAGTTAGCGTAGGCATAAAATGCATTAAATCCCCTGACTCCCTGGCCGGCAGTGGTTACGGTTGGAGATTGTGAGATGGTATTTACACGCACCTTGCGGCGTTTTCCATAATGATAGCCAAAGCTGCGGGCAATTGACTCGAGCATTGCTTTGGCCTGCGCCATATCGCTGTATGATGAATAGGTGCGTTGTGCGGCAATATAGCTAAGGGCAACTACACTGGCCCACTCGTTCAATGCATCGAGATTCCATGCAGTTTGCAGCACTTTATGCAGCGAAATTGCCGATACATCCAGAGTTTTCATCATGTAATTATAGTCGAGTTCAGTATAATGTAATCCCTTTCTAACATTGGGCGACATCCCAACCGAGTGGAGGATAAAATCGATTTTTCCTCCCAGAATCCGCATGCTTTCCTGGAATAGATTTTCAAGGTCGTCGACCTGGGTAACATCTGCTGAAATAACTTCGGCCCCTAATTTTTCACCCAATCTGAAAATATCACCTTTTCGCAAAGCCACAGGTGCATTGGTGAGGGTGAATAATGCCCCCTCTTCTTTGGCTCTTTCTGCTACTTTCCATGCAATGGAGTTTTCATCCAAAGCACCAAAAATTATCCCCCGCTTTCCTTTCAACAATTCGTGTGTCATATCAAATCAATTTTGGTTAATATTCTGTTTTTCAAATAACTCTTCAGCTGCCTGTAATACGGCAGGGCCGGGATTAGCTCCTCCTAACATCTGTGCAATCTCTATTACACGTTCCTTCTGCGATAGTTCTCTTACGGATGTGGAGGTTGTAAGGTTCTCAATATTTTTAAATACTACAAAATGCTTTTTACCTCTGGCCGCTACCTGCGGTAAATGCGTTACGGCAATTACCTGCATATTGCGCGATATTTTGTGAAGCATATTACTCATCTTAAAACCTATTTCGCCCGATACTCCTGTATCAATCTCATCAAATATTATGGTGGGGAGCAGGTTACGGAATGAAATAACCGATTTAATGGCAAGCATAAGTCTCGAAAGTTCGCCCCCTGATGCAACCCGCGATAACTCCTGTGGAGCAAGCCCGCTATTGGCCGAAAAAAGGAAATCTATGTTGTCTGAACCGTTGACTCCTAATCCTGATTCGGGTTGGATTTGCACAACAAAACGTCCATTGGGCATCCCCAATTCTTTAAGTATTGCATTGATTTCATCTTCAAGCAATGGCACCGCTTCCGTTCGTTTAGATGAGATACCGGCGGCAACTTTGATTAATTGCTCCTCCCTAAGTTGACTATCTTTTGATAGTTTCTCAATCTCCTCTTCCATTGTTTCCACCCCTTCTATCCTGTTTTTAAAGTCATCCTTTAATTTTATAAGGTCATCGATAGATAAGGAATTGTGCTTGAATAGTAATTTCTGCAGAAAATCGAATCGTTGCTGAAGATGGGCGGTTCGGACAGGGTCATCAGTCACATCTTCCTTACGTGCTGCAATCTCCTGTGCAATATCTTTTAACTCTATAGATGCAGATTGAAGTCGTGCCAAAATCTCCCCAAAAGCCGGATCAAATTTCTCTATAGTACGACAAAGGCCAATTACCTGATTTATAGCAGCCAGTACATTATCATTGTCGCTCGAAAGAAGATAATCGGCCCTTTCAAGATTCGTCCTGATCTCTCCGGCATTATTAAGTATTTCGAGTTCAGCACCCAATTCCTCCGTTTCTCCGGGAATCAGGGTGGCTTTGTGCAACTCATCGTACTGAAACCGGAAATAATCGAGCTCTGCCCGTGCCTGCCTTTCTTGATCCTGAAGTGACGTTAGTTTTTTTCTGAGCTGCAACAAATCCGTGTAACTCTTTCTGAAATTAACAATTATCGCAGTTATCCCGGCAAAGGCATCAATCAAATCATAGCGAAAAGCTGATTCGGAAAAGAGGAGGTTCTGGTGCTGGGAATGAATATCAATGAGTTTTTCGGCAAGCGCCTTTAAAACGGGAAGGTTGACAGGGGTATCATTAATGAAAGCTCTTGATTTTCCCTGGGGTGTTATTTCGCGCCTTAGTATAGTGGTTTCTTCGTAATCAAGCTCATTCTGAGTAAAAAATTCCTGAAGGTTTAATTGATTGAGACTGAAAACGCCTTCTATAATGCATTTAGTGTCCTGGTCAAAAAGTACCCGGGTATCGGCTCTGTTTCCAAGAATAAGCCCAAGTGCCCCCAGAAGGATGGATTTACCGGCACCAGTCTCACCTGTAATGATGGTGAGCCCTTCATCAAAACCTAATTCCAGTTTCTGAATAAGGGCGTAATTTTCAATCAGAAGACTTTTTAACATTTAGAACCAAAGCTGTTTTAGCAAGGGCACAAAGTTAAAAAACTTTGCGACACCGCGCAGGTTAAAATTGGACTTCTAAAAAGATGTTTAAAACAACCTAATCAACGACCTGGAGGTCTTGGTTGTTGTGGTGCCGATTGTTGTTGTTGCTGTTGTTGGGAAATACGACGGTATTTGGCACTATTGGCTGGATCTATTTCTGAAAGTATGGCTACAACCTGTGTTTTTTCAATGGCGGGAGCATCGTTGTAGAGACTCACAAGTTCGTCGCCTTTGGTTGTCATCAGTATCGACATCAGGTAGCTGCCTGGTCTTTGACGATGAGTTCGTTGCAACATTTCCAGCGCACTTGTCACTTCAGCTCTTCCCATATCCATATTATCTGTCATTCGGTCAAATCCAAGCCTGTGGTAGGAATATAGCGCCTGCCTGATGTTGGTGTATTGCGAATTAAATATATTTTCCATTAACCAGTATCGGTTTCGCTGGCCCTCGAAAGATTTCCATCCACGTTCATTGGCATTCTGGGCAAGATTTACAATATTCTGTGCTTTCTGAAAATATGGCGTCCCACCCATTGGGGTGAAGGTGTCGAAATCGAACCCTATGATTAGATAAGCATAAAAGGCAAGTACTGAGGTGAGGTTGCTGGTAAAGGCATTGTCGGCAAACTCAAGTGTTTGATTTTCGACATATCTGAAATTAAAATCGCGATCGTTGTGGTTGAGAACAGGACTTGAATATGATGTTCGGAAAATGGGACGCCTGCTCTGCACCTGAATAGTGCCCCGGTATTCATCGTTTCCTATTTTTTCATTCACCGTAATGAGTATACTTGCTTCAATCCTCTCCTCAGGTTTGTACTGATACTCGGTCCAGTTGCGCTGGTTAATAAATTCATAAACTGCCGATTGCAGTGTCTGCAAAATCTGCCGTTCGGTCTCCGACAAGCCTGGTGAAGAGATTTGTATCATGCATTGCAGTTCCTGGGTACGGCCAAAATGGGCCAATAATAATATGAATGTCAGAACTGTGATTTTTTTTTGCATACCTAATAATGAAGTTACCTTGAATCAAACGTAGTTTTAAGCAATTGAACCGGGTTTAAAAATACGATTCAAGTTTATCGGCAATATCCTCAGCAACCAAAGTTTTACTTTTTATTTCAAACCCCAAAATATTGTTTTTATTGTCCAGTATTGTTACTTTGTTGGTATTGTGGCCAAAGCCGGCACCTGGGTCGCGCAGCGAATTTAGCACAATAAAGTCAAGGGTTTTTTTCAATAGTTTTTCCTGGGCATTACTGGTCTCATTATCTGTTTCAAGTGCAAAACCTGCAAGAATCTGCCCCTTTTTCTTCATTTTACCCAAAGATTCAAGAATATCAGGATTTTTAACCAGAGTTATCTCTATTGTTTCGCTTACTTTTTTGATTTTTTCTTTACGTGAAACTCCGGGGCGATAGTCGGCAACTGCAGCAGTCATAACGGCTGCGTCCATTTGCGGGAAAAGTTTGGTGCATGCCCTGAACATTTCTTCTGCACTTTTCACATCGAGCCTCTCTTTAATTTGGGTTGGATTGGGGAGGTCAACCGGTCCTGCCACGAGGTAAACTTCTGCTCCCCTGCAGGCAAGGGATTGGGCCAAAGCAAATCCCATTTTCCCTGTCGAATGGTTCCCGATATACCTTACCGGATCAAGGGCTTCGTGTGTCGGGCCGGCAGTAACCAGGATTTTTTTTCCGGCCAGCGGACTAATGCTCCGGGTAAAATACTGATCAATTCTATCGAAGATTGCTTCCGGTTCTTCCATTCTACCTTTTCCTTCATAACCACAAGCAAGGAACCCTTCGGTGGGTTCAATAATTTCAATATCGTTCTCTTTCAGCCATTCCATATTTCTTCGAACAGAAAAATGATCAAACATTTTAACGTTCATGGCAGGAGCAATAAAAATCTTTTTATTGAACGCAAGTAATGATGTAGAGAGGGCATCGTCGGCAATTCCACCTGCCAGTTTGCCAATAATATTGGCGGTTGCGGGGGCAACCACAAAACAATCGCCCCAATCGGTAAGACTTATATGTTCGGTGGTATAATCATTTTCGGGCCCGAAAACCTGATCGTAAACTTTGTTTTGTGAAAGGGATTCAAGACTAACGCGGGTAACAAACCAAAGGGCATTTTCAGTGGTAACAACCTTTACTTCTGCCCCTGCTTTTTTAAATAAACGGATCAAGGAAAGGCTTTTATAGGCTGCAATTCCGCCACTGATACCTAATATTATCCTTCTGCCGCTAAGCATATCGTCGATTGAAAATAGGGTTTAACAACCCTGAATTAATCTTTTTCGGGTATCCGGTAGTACACCTTATCATTGAGATACTCAGAAATGGCAACCAACGTTGGTTTTGGCAACTGCTCATAGTGGCGTGCTATTTCAATCTGCTCACGATTTTCGAAAACTTCTTCAAGGTTATCGGTTGATGAAGCAAATTCTGAAAGCTTTGTACTTAATTCTTCCTTCATATCCAAAGAAATCTGATTTGCCCTTTTTGACAGGATAACAACAGATTGATAAACATTTCCGGTTTCAGCATCAAATTGCCTTATGTCGCGGGTAACGGTATTGGTAGGAGTTTTTGACTTTTTAATTTCCATATTATCAACAAGAATTATTGAAAATGATTAGATTTCAAGGGTTAAAAAATAGTTAGGGTGTTTGGGCTACTGTTTCCAATCGGGCTATCATTTCCTGGGCAGTTGAAAGCATACGATTGGCCTGGCCTAAAAACCGGGTTTCAGGAAACCGGTTGATAAGCCGGTTGTGTGCCTGCACCACATCGCGATAACGCTCGAGTTGACGGAAATGAATACTGTTTTCGGCAAAATGAAAGTTGGAACGCAGAATATAAAACATTGCCTCTTCGCGAAATTTGGTATCGGGATAGTCGCGAATGACATTATTAAAAGTTCGGGTTGAAGCAATATAATCACCAAGGTTAAAATACATCATCGCCGTGTTAAAAGCCTTAGTCTCGAGTTTCAACCTTAACTCATCAATAAAGCTGTTAGCTTCTTCAACCCTTGAACTGTTAGGAAAACGGTTGATAAAAAACTGAAATTCAGCAATGGCATCGCGGGTATCTTTCTGATCGAGACTCGGACGAGGCGACAAAAGGTATTTACAGTAGGCACTCAGGAAAAGAAATTCTTCTACGTGCTGGCTGCGTGGAAATCCTTGTGAAAACGTTTTAAAGTAATGGGCCGCCATAACATAATCTTTCATTTTGAAATGAACCATGGCGTAATAGTAATTAAGGGTTTCGGCATCGGCAGTACCCCTGAATGCAGGAATTATGTCTGTGATAAGGGTTAAAGCTTTGTTATAATCACCCTTTTCATAGTATGCAAGGGCCTTTTCCCTTTTAAGGTAAACGTCATCGCTTTTAAGCAATTTTTGATAAGGGCTGCATGATGCAATTGCCAAGGCCAGCAATGCTATCCAAACCACAGGGTTGATACTGATCGGCTTAAACATGAATTTCAACTTGGTTTTTGTGTTGTTACGGTTGTTTTTGAAACAATTTGCAAAAGTAATCTTTTTATGGTTGCCCAACATGAATAGAATCATTATGTTTTGTACTTTTTAGAATAATTCAACAAAGCACAAACGCAGGAAAAACTCCAAAATTACCGGTAATAATAAAAAATAACAAACTTACAGATTAGTAAATTCTATTAGTTTCGGGGGAATAACTGGTTTACCATATCAGGGTAAATAGAAATCCGGATTTTCCCCGTCAAAGAACGCTGCGCATCTTCCAGGGCAGCAGATGCAGTATTGCCCAACCCCGATATATCAGAAGGCCGCTGATTAAAAAGTTCCCTTCCATTATTATCTCTTACCATGAAACTTGATTGCAAGGCGTTGGTAAAACGTGTGCCTACCTGCACCGGGTTGGTGAAGTTGATTACCACACTAAGTCTGAAATCGGCCAGGTTCTCATTGGCTGACACATCAATCCCATCGATTGCCAATAGTCTTGCTATTTCGTTGTACACCTGCGAGGCATAAGCTCTGCCCTGATTTGAGTCAACGCTGAGATAAAACTGAGGAGAAACAATTTCGACCGGCAATACCCATGTATCGGGGTTTATGTTGCTTATAAATCTTTGAATTATCATGTCGCTGGTATGAGCCGATGCAATCCTTTTCAAATCCACCTGGCAGGTAATTGTTTCACTGCGACGACCAGGGGTTAGTCTCGAAATTGTTATCCTGAAATTACCTCGTGAATCAGTTACAGCATCATTGCGCGTTCCGGGCAACCATGAGAATCTTGTAAACACAGGTACACCTGCCACCGGCCTTTCATGCTTATCCCTTACAGTTACTTCAAGCGAAGTCGACTGGTTGGTGATACCTGGTTTTGCAGAAACCTTGTCAGGTTGAAAATCAAATTGAATTTTGTGGATGAGACTCAGAAAATTTGCCATTATAGCCGTAGGAAATGACACGGTTTCTCCATCAATTTCTGCTTTAAGGTCTTCGCCCAGAAAATCCCGAATATCTTCGAACGACTTAACAAAAAATCCTATAGCATCAGAGGCTCTTCCCTGGTGAATCATCAATCTGGCCTGATCGAATTTTGACCTGGACAACCCCAAAGCGCTACTGATGCGTTCCTGCTTAACCTGTTCATACCTGAATTTCGACAGCCTGTAATAAACCCAGTATTGCTGGTCGGTTTCAAAGGCTTCTACAAGTTCGTATCCCTCAAGATATTTTTGGGTGGATACCCTGATATTGTCACGGAAGAATTCGCTGTAGGTCCTGTCAATTTCGAATTGATTCAATACAGACGTGGCATCTATATTGACGGAAATGCCCGATGCTAACTCCGAGAGGGCATTTTGCCTTGCCCTTTCGCGATGATCAATATTAGCTCCTTTAACTGACATGCCCACCCCGTGATAATAAGATGGGTTGTTGGGCACTTGGGAAACCCATGCAGGGGCTTGTTGCATCTTTTTGTTATGACTGGCATTTTTACTGGTGTTGCATCCTGCAACTATCAACAATGCCAGAATTATTAGGTAAACAGTTCTCATCAATTCTGTTGTATATATAATGTTAATTCAGTTGAAAAAGTCAACGGGAGTTTTCAGTAAATAAATTATCGTTCAGGGTTGTATCTCACAATTGCATCGCTTAGCCTATCGGTAATCTTACCAAAGACCAACTCTTTGAGTTTTTGTGTGGGGACTATCTGCTTTTCTGATACAAGCAACCGCTGCAATGATGAATAGTTTCGTTCATCAATTACCCAATTGCTATTGACATACGATGCAGGATAAAGATTACGTATTTCTCCATCAAACAAGGCATAGTGAATGTTTGATTCTTCGGCATGATTAAACCGGTTTGTGAGCAAAATTTGCCCATTTTGTGTGGCAATAAGCTGAAAACCAACACTAAGGCTCACGTTGTTGGATGTTTTTACTTCAGTGTATTTCACGAGGTTATCGCGGTACGTAAGCTGCCCTTCTTCCGTTGTAAATGACTGTCTTGTAAAGCCGTTTCTTTCAGTACTCTCTGGCCTTCCTTCAATACGATTGTATTGCAAATAATTGATTATTAAAACTGCTTTTATGCCATGTCGGTCGTATAGTTCGCGCAATTGTTCGCGACTCAGGGTTGCCGATGCTCCTGTGAGTGTCCGTCCCCATCTTGGATTCAATGATGGAAGTGTGTGTATTTTTATGAAAGGGTCTTCCCTATTTAGAATACTTTGGATCAGGATGTTCTCAAATTCAGCCCCGTCAGAAGGATGTCCGGGCATTGGTCCGGTTTGAACTGCTATAGGGAATGTAGCACACTCCAGGGCACGAGAGCGAAGAATATGGCTATCGCGGTATGACCCACCGGTATCATTAAGAATGGAGCTAAAAGTAAAGAAGGCTGACCGGCAGCGGTTTGCCTCGAGCGATGCCAGCGCCTGTCGGTATAGGGGCTCATTGCGGGCTTCCATAAATAGTCGGGCCACATCCATATAAGAAGGATTTACCTTGAAAACATCGCCAAGTGCCAATGCGGCATTATTGAAGTCTTCGTCCATAAGGAACAATGTTCCCTCTTTATATCGCTCATTGAGAGCTTGTAACATTCGTTGACGGGTATCTTTGTAATTGGGGTCTTGTTTCACAACCTTGTCCCAGTCGCGCCATGCGGCCATGTAGTTACGTTGGTTAAAGTGCTGGTTACCGCTTTGATAAAGAGGTTCGTTGGTGGCAATATTAAGGTTTGCACGGGTATCTTTGTAATCAGGATTCAAACGATGAATTTCCGTAAAGATATTTCGGGCTTCGTTGAATCGTTGTTCGCTAAGCAGTCGGAGCCCCTGGTCGTACTTTTCTTCAAGAAACTGATCCTGGGCATTACGGTAAAGAGTTCTTACACCTGGGTCGATTTGCAAGTCAACTCCGGCATTTTTTACTTTTCGGGCAAATGATTCCAACTCCATAAAATCATAAACTACTTTCTGGTATTCGCCCTGGTTGTAGGAGCGAATGATACCCTGCTGCATATCTTCAGCATACATAAAGCCTGAACGCTGCAAACCGGCGATAAGTTCGGGTTTTCCGGGCCTTGCAAGTGCGGCCTGGAAATAAAGTTCGGCTGCTTGCCTGAAACGACCAGAAAGTTCAAGCTCAGATGCGTGTTTAAGCAGTTTTTTGGTAGCACACCCCGACAAAACAAATAAAAAGCAGAATATCAGGTAAATAGTATATAATTTTGGCATAGCTTAACTTTTGGTTGGTAAAAATACTAATACTTTTCAATGCAACTGATCATAATTGAAAAGGCTTAATACAAAAAACCTTCCAAAGATTGAATTTCGTTGGAAGGTTCGTAAATCCATGAAAAAGACCATTGGTTTCGGGTGGGATTAGTTATTTAAGCTCGCCTCCACCAAAAATTACAGTTCCTTTGATATAAAGTATAGCATCAGGCTGTTCGTCGGCCAATTTACGTCCTAATACCATTCGTTTATCAGAGAATCCGCCAAATATAGCTGACACATCATTTTTTACATGCCAACCTTCAGGAACAAAAATGGTTACTCCTCCAAATATGCATGATAACTCAATGGCATTAATCCCCGGAGCAAGTTTGGCAGAG
Source organism: Bacteroidota bacterium (assembly GCA_037441525.1). Classification (GTDB taxonomy): domain Bacteria; phylum Bacteroidota; class Bacteroidia; order Bacteroidales; family UBA7960; genus SKVR01. The sequence goes on along the minus strand of JBBISA010000002.1, from coordinate 120,142 downwards.
CGTAAATTGATTTCTGAACCACCAAAAATAGCGGTGATTTTCCCCCCTTTAAATTGCTGCGATGTGATTCTCTTTTCACCACCTCCGAAAATGCTTACATCTGATATATAATCATCCGCATTATCATCAACCGGAATATTGATGTCCCTGCTGGTATATGACTGGGTTTTTAGCAAAAGCGAAATACCGGCTATTATCAGTGCAATAGGAACAGCAAACCGGAATACCTCCCAGAAAGACTTATCAAAAACATCCATGGCCATGAAAATACTTCCTATGCTCAGCAAAATAAAACCTGTTGATTTATTCCTTTCTGTGATTAGCAGAATTATTCCCAGAACAATTAATATGGATTTCCAGGAAATGAGGAAATCAGGGAAAAAAAATGGTATAATATCCAGGTAGCGCAAAAGTAGAATTGTTCCTGCAGTAATGAGTATTACACCTAAAAGAATCCTTTTGTCAGTTGTTGATTTCATATTCTTAATATTTGGTTGGTAGAGTAAAGAAATAATGTTCGACAATTTTGGAATTGATAAGCAAAAACAAAAGCCATTGAATTTAAGCTGATTTATGCGCTTCCAGATCGCTGATGTGTAGGTTTAGAGCCTTTACGCTGATAACAATTTCCCAGATACTGATAGCCAGCGAAACCATAAGAGCAACCAGCCCAAGGCCGAATATTATTTCCGCTGCAAGGTTACTTTTAATATAAATCAAAAACATACTTACAACACATAAAAGCAAACTGGCTACGCCGTATACCTGCATATTTTTGATGAGATAAATACGCCTGCGAAGGTTGTCGATTTGCCCGTAGAGTAGTTGCGATGGATCGTTTTTGTACATGGCATGTAGATTTCTGACCAGCTGGGCAAGAGTAAGAAACCGGTTGGTATATGCAAGTAAAATCAGCGAAATTGCCGAAAAAAGCAAGGCTGGGGTGGTAAGGGTTAATGATTCCATAGCAAGTTATTAAACCCGTAAAACTATCAACGAAATTAGTATTTATTACAACAATAGATTAATTGACATGTAAATTACTTTTAAAACTCGGTGAATATCCGCAATCTTGCCAGTAATATTTTAGATATTAAATCTATTGCCGTTGACTTTAGTAAACGGTGGAGAATTTGAAGGATATAAAAGTGCGCTGTGAAATACATAAAATCAGGGCCAATGCATTATTTGACAGCGCTATTGCAAAAGTTCTTAAGAATGGGACTAAAGTCGCCGTGGATTGGGGATGGCTACTTACCGTCAGTTTTAACTGACGGTAATAGATAAGTAGCCTGATATCTTAATACTTATAATTAATTGCAAGATTATAGATATTCAGATAAAACATTTTCATGATTTAATGGAATTTGAAAAAGGCATACTTCTTCAGCACCAACTTTGGTTTTATGAAATTAATATCGAAGTATATTTGTTGAATAAAAAAATACGAATTGTTAAACAATTGATGTTATTTTTCGTTTGTTGTGTCGTAAACGATTAACATAAAAAAAAGCCATGACAATTAAACGCTACTCAATAATTTTTTTAACCATACTGGCATTCTTGCTTGTTATTATTTCGGAGAGCCTTGCCCAGACAGGAAGCATAAGAGGAAGGGTATACAACGAAAAAAACAATGAACCTCTCCCTTTTACCAACATTGTAATTTTCGGAAGCAATATCGGAAGTACCACCGACCTTGATGGAAACTTCCTGTTTACAGGAATAACACCAGGCTTTGTGCGTCTGCAGGTTTCGGCCGTTGGATTTGAGCGCAAAGTAACCGAAGAATTTCAGGTAACCAACGCCCGCACGGCCACCGTCGACATCCCCATGCGCGCCATCGACCTTCAGCTCGACGAAGTAATCATTGAAGCACCAGTATTTCAGCGAAGGGAAGAAAGCCCGGTTTCGTTGCGCCGGCTTGGCATCTCTGAAATTGAAAGAAGCCCGGGCAGCAACCGCGACATTTCAAAGGTAATTCAATCGCTGCCAGGTGTGGCCTTTACCCCGGCATTTCGCAACGATGTTATAATCAGGGGTGGCGGGCCCAATGAAAACAGATTTTTTCTCGATGGTGTAGAAATTCCCAATCTCAACCACTTCGCTACCCAGGGTGCCAGCGGTGGTCCTGTTGGTATCATCAACGTAGACTTTGTAAGGGAAGTAGAGATGTATTCATCAGCTTTTCCGGCCAACCGTGGCAACGCATTGAGCTCGGTTTTCGAATTCAGGCAGGTGCGAGGCGATAGCGAAAAGTTTAATTTCAGGGGTACTGTTGGAGCAAGTGACTTAGCACTAACAATGGATGGGCCTTTAGGTCAGAATACTACCATAATTTTTTCAGCCCGTCGTTCATACCTTCAATTTCTCTTTAGTGTTATCGGATTGCCTTTTCTTCCCACCTACAATGATTTTCAGATTAAGACCGATACCAGGCTGAGCGAAAAGGAAGAGCTTACCTTTATTGGTATTGGCGCCTTAGACCAGTTCAGACTGAACCTCGATGCCAACGAAACTGAAGAACAACGATATATTCTTGATTACCTACCCGTAAATGAACAATGGAATTACACAACCGGTGTAGTTTATCGCAGATTCAGAACCAACGGTTTTGACCGGGTTGTGCTTAGTCGCAATATGCTGCGCAATTTTGCCTTTAAATACCCCGACAACGATGAAAGCAAACCCCGGGTACTTGATTACGAATCGGATGAAATTGAAAACAAACTGCGTTACGAAAGAACCACCGAAGCCGGTCCATACAGGTTTATTTACGGTGGTGGAGCCGAATATGCAAAGTACCTGAACAGCACCTTTCAGAAAATATTTTTTGCCAATCAACTCAATATCATCGATTATGATTCTTTCCTTGATATGTATAAATGGAGTCTTTTTGGCCAGGTAACCCGTGGTTTTTTGCAAAATAACCTTACTGTTTCTTTTGGATTGCGAACCGATGCCAACAACTATTCTTCAAACATGGCAAATCCATTAAATCAGTTGTCGCCACGCATTTCCGCATCATACAAACTGCGAAAGAACCTTACCCTCAACAGCAGTATTGGAAGGTTTTACCAGCTTCCCTCCTATACATCACTTGGCTTCCGCGATAACAATGGCATATTAAAGAACAGGGAAAACAATTTATCATTCATTAGTGTAGACCATTTTGTTACCGGATTTGAACTTCTGCCCACTCCTCAAACAATAATCACCCTTGAAGGATTCTATAAAAACTACGATAAATATCCGTTCTCAGTAGCCGACGGGGTTCCGTTAAGCAGCAAGTCCATCGATTTTGGAGTATTTGGCGATGAGGAAGTTACCTCAACATCGCAAGGGCGGGCTTATGGCGCCGAACTTCTTTTCCGTGAACAAAGAATTAAAAATCTAAATGTTATCTTATCATACACTTATGTCAGGAGCGAATTTAAAGACCCTTCAGGAAAATATATACCATCAACCTGGGACAACCGCCATCTGATAAATTTAACTGCCACAAAAAAACTGCCCCGCAACTGGGATATTGGAGCCAAATGGAGGTTTTCGGGTGGTGCACCTTACACCCCGTTCGACCTCGAAACATCAACCAGGGTTGACGCATGGGATTTGCAACGTCAGGGGTATTTGGATTATTCAAGATTTAACACCATCCGTCTGCCATCCTTTCATCAGCTCGATTTGCGTATAGACAAACAGTTTTTCTTTCCAACTTTTTCGCTGATGTTTTATCTTGATATTCAGAATGCTTATAATTTTAAATCGCAATTACCTCCCAATCTGCTCCGCAATGAAAACGAACCTCCCTTTGTTGACGAAAATGGTATAACCAGATACAGATTGAGGCAGCTTGTTAATGAAACCGGCAATGTATTGCCAAGCATCGGAATTATGTTTGAATTTTAAATACCTTAAAGAAATGAAAATAAAAAGAAGCACAGTAGTTCTGTTAACCATTGCTTTATCACTTCCTTTACTAACTGCCTTTGCCGATTGGAATAACTGGGGCGAAGAAATGTGGCCACGCAGGAAAAAGGCTCCAATACCCCAGCAGATACGCACACATGATAATGAGGGCGGGTATGAACTCATAATAAGTTTTACACCCGGCCGAAGGCATAATCATCCCCTTATGGCTTTCTGGATGGAGGATGTTGATGGAAATTATATTCGCAGCCTATATGTGGCAGAATCAATTGCCAAAGGTTACTTCAGGCATGTGGACGGCAGTAGTGGGCATTGGGAGCCGGGTCCTTTGAGACGCCCCGCTGCACTGCCCTATTGGGGGCATAAAAGAGGCGTAAAAGCACCCGACGAATATTACATACCTACCCCTGATGATCCTATGCCCGATGCTGTAACTGGACCAACCCCCAAAGCCGGATTTATACTGACAACCCGCACCGGACCCCAAACACCTGATGTTTTTGTAGTTGCCATGGAGATAAACCAATCGTGGGATTGGAATCAGCACTGGCACAACAATAAATATCCCAATGACCCTAATTACAAAACTTCGAGCCAGCCTGCGGTGGTTTACAAAGTAACCATTGATATCAGGAATCCTCTGGTAGAATACACCCTAAAGCCGGTAGGACATAGCCATTGGGCGGGCGCTGATGGAAAACTTTATGACGGTTTGAATACTCTAACAACGGCTCTTGAAATCGCAAAGGAAGTAAAGGTGAATTTGCAAATTCGATAATTGTTAAGACCCAAATAAGTGCAAGGTGCTTAGTCTATGAGGTTGGTGAATGTTTTTTGAATCCCATTATGCACACCAAAGTGCTGGATGCTTTATTAATGTCAGTATTCCAAAATTTCTGTCATTAAAATGGGATGAAGAATATTCCACCAATATCTATAAGTGGGCCTTGATACAATGCTACCATCTCAAAATTTTTGCATTGAATTAATTCTGAAAGCCTGACATAATCAGGCAATAATTCAGGATTTCCGCAAATAAATAGTTTGTTATTCCAAATCCCACAGCAACCTCCAAAAAAACCATGCTTAAACCCCGGAAGAGTTATAACTGAAGGATTAATAAAAACATGGGGAATCCCCTTATTTTCAAAAACCTTCTTTATACCTGGATCGGAAGTAGCAAGGGTTTTGCCAATCTGAACTGTATTGCACCTTACATAACCTTGTTTGCAGGATATAGTGTGGTTTGCTTTGGAAAGAACTTCATGCGCTGTAAAATGAGTATTGTGGATTATACCGTATGATGACCAAAGGGCATTATAATAAGATGTTTCCGGATAAAGATAACCAACAGATTTTTTTCCGATTGAATGTTGAATTTTAGCCCTGTTTAATATTTCGAAATATTGTTTAGGCAGATTAGATGCCACTACTAAACCTTCCGGATGTTGAAACATAAAAATATCGGGATGGCCCGAAATGGCATCATAACAAATACCCTGAGTAATAAATGGAATTACATCTCCCCATTGGGCAAGATTTTTTTTTGCCATTTCAGGGGCCCTTGCGTCAATAAATATCAGCATAAAACCGGCCTTTGGCAATTTCTGGCTGAGCTGTAAAAGAAACCCTTTTGTAAGAATTTTCGAGCCATTTTCGATTGGAAGCTTTATAACCTATTGCGGAATTCAATTCTTTAGGGTAAACGGTTATATTGACAGATTTCCCGTTTTTTTGAGTGGCGAGTGGTTGAAATCTTTTGTTCCATATTTGGGTAGAAACCAGTTCGCCAAAAGACGGATGAAAGGGCCCGGCCAGCAATACATCACTGGAATAAAAGCCTTCGGAAGGATGCAAGCCTGTGCGAAGAATTTTTACGTTGCCCTTTTGAAATATTTCATGCAGGGCAACACAAAGATCAACTGCTTCGTCAATGGTTTGTGGCATGTAAAAACCCCTTTTATACAATACCGCCAGCTCAGTATCCCGCAAAACAAGTGCCGGATAAATTCTGGTTGAATCGGCCCCAAGCGATACAAAAAGTGTAGCAGTTGCCATTGCCGACTGAGGTGAATCGCCTGGCAAACCAGTCATCATCTGTAACCCCAGTTCAAAACCAAAGCTTTTAATAAGTCTTGATGCTTCTACAACCTGTGCAGCAGTGTGTCCCCTGCCGGCCTGATTCAAAACGCTCTCATTCATCGACTGTGCACCTAATTCAATGGCTGTAACATGGTTTTCTTTGAGGTTTTCGAGGATAGATGAAGTAATGTAATCAGGTCTGGTTGATATTCTGATACCTTGAATAAGCTTTTTCTCAATCCAGGGTTTTGCCGTATTGAGATATCTATTCTGCTCTACTCTGGTTAAGCCAGTGAAACTACCTCCAAAAAATGCAACTTCTACTCTTGTTCCGGATGGGTTGATGGTTGAGAGATGGGTTTCGATGGTTTTATTTACCTGATTGAGTTCGGGAGAGTTGCATGAACCCGTTATATTGTATTGATTGCAGTATATACATCGGAAAGGGCAGGCCAGTTCGGGTATAAAAACCGGAATATTATAATGTTTCAAAGCAATTAATTTAATGTGGGTATTACTACATAAAATTATTATATAATTCAGACTTCCCCAAATAAAAAATCTGTCCCACTGAAATAGTGAGACAGACCATAAGTAAAACAACTTTAAGCTTTATTCGAAGGTTGCAATTGATTTTCTGATTATTTCAACACATTCCATTATTTGCTCTTCAGTAATTACCAAGGGAGGAGCAAAACGGATAATATCACCATGAGTGGGTTTTGCCAGAAGTCCGTTTTCTGCCATTTTGAGGCAAACATCCCAGGCTTCTTTTCCATTTTTGGGTTTAATTACAATGGCATTGAGCAATCCTTTACCTCTGACAACAGAGATCATTTCAGATTTGATATTTCGAAGTTGCTGGCGAAGGACTTGACCGAGCTTTTCGGCCCTTTCAGCTAATTTTTCATCCCTGATCACTTCAAGAGAAGCAACTGCAACCCTTGCAGCAACTGGGTTTCCACCAAAAGTAGAACCGTGCTGGCCGGGTTTAATTACAAGCATAATATCATTGTTGGCCAGAACCGCTGAAACTGGATACATTCCTCCGCTGATGGCTTTGCCCAGGATAAGTATATCGGGCTTAACATTTACATGGTCGCAGGCCAGCAATCTGCCGGTACGGGCAATACCTGTTTGCACTTCATCAGCAATAAAGAGAACATTGTGTTTTTCGCAAAGTTCCTTGCATTTGGGCAGGTAGCTGTCACTGGGCACATATACCCCGGCTTCACCCTGAATGGGCTCAACCAGAAAACCTGCAACATGCGGATCTTTAAGCGCTTCAGCAAGAGCATCAGCATCATCGTAAGGTATACGGATAAATCCGGGAGTAAACGGACCATAATCACCATAACCGTCAGGATCGTTTGAGAAAGAAACAATGGTGGTGGTTCTGCCATGGAAGTTGTTTTCGCAAACAACAATTTTAGCCATATTTTCAGGAATACCCTTCTTTTTGTATGCCCACTTACGGGTAAGTTTAATGGCAGTTTCAACACCTTCGGCACCAGTATTCATGGGAAGTATTTTGTCGAAACCAAAATATTCTGTTACAAATTTCTCGTACCTGCCAAGAATGTTGTTATGAAAAGCGCGTGAAGTAAGGGCAAGGGTTTTTGACTGCTCAATAAGGGCATCAACAATTTTTGGATGGCAATGCCCCTGGTTAACGGCTGAATAGGCTGAAAGAAAATCGTAATACCTTTTCCCTTCAACATCCCAAACGAAAACACCCTCGCCACGTGCCAAAACCACGGGTAGCGGATGATAATTGTGTGCGCCGTATTTATCTTCAAGGTCCATTAACTCTTGCGATGTCAACTTTTCAGTCATTACTGTACTCATATTCATTCTCCTTTATTAATTAAGATTTTGGTAATGTATTGATTATTGTTGTACTGGAAAAACCGGGGCAAATATAGGAAAAAGGATTTGATTAATGGCGGAAACACCATTACCTTATTTTTCTGAAAATGTTAAGATTAGCACAGCCAAAACAGGCTTGTTTAAAAACCTGAAAATCTATTGAAACGGCTTGCTGGGAATAGAATTTCCTTTTAATCCATCAGGAACTTTTCCTTTAAATCCGGTGTTGGTATCATACACTGGTCCTTTTTTCCGAACCATCGGTATCGATTTCGGCTGACTATTTTATACAAACCGTCGCGAATAAATGAAGGTATTATCATAAATACCCAGGCCAATAGCCATGGAAAGCGGAGATGCCTTGCAATCTTTAATACGGCTGTTGATTTGGTAAAAACCTTTCCATTTTCAATATAAATAATGGTTTCATAAGTCCCATCCGGTGGAGATTGAACTCCCAGTATTTCTCGGGCTTTTTGCGATTGAAGGGGCGCAAAACGAAACTGGTTCTTCCGGTCGTTCTCAATGATAAAAATCACAGAACTATTGCACAGGTTACATACACCATCAAATAAAACAAGTATACCGTCCATGGTTTGTCTAAAGGATATAACAACTCAATAACAAGCCCGCAGACGGTATGTTTAAATAAACCCCGAATTACAATCCTGATTAAAACCGGTAGCCAATTTTAATGAGCAGTTCCAGAAGTTTTCCCGGAATAGGTGCTTCGGCAAAGCCATTGGTTCCTAATGGTTGAACATAGCCATAGGATGCATTCAATAAATTGAGAACCGAAATGGATGCATGTAGGTTCTCTAATAGGAATTCCTGCACATTGAGAGTAACATCGGCAACACAATTGGGTTTTGCTGCAACCTGTTCATTTAATAAAGTGATAAACCCGTATCGCTTGCTGTACCAGGTAATTGCTGAATTCACAGAGTAACGGTTGTTTATGGAATAATTGCCTGTAAAATGGACGATATGTGCCGAAGCACCTTTCATTACCGATGATATCTGACCTGTAGGCAGTACAACATGGTAAATGGATGCTTCGTTATGACGGGCTGCATTATAATACGAATACGATACTGCTGCGGTCCATCTTCTGTAAAGTGTTTTTAATTCAAGTTCCAGGCCCGATGACCCTGTTTTAGAATCATTGAAGTAATGCTCTTCATCGTTTTCATAATCGTACCTGTAAACTATGGGATCTTTGATGCGGATATCGTAAAGATTGACAGTGCCATAAAGATGGCTGGTAAACTTGTATCCGAATGCAATTTCATTCACCAGGGTTTTTTCGATGGTAATATCGGGGTTTATATTGACATTTTCGATAGATGGCGAACGAAATGCATGGCTATACAGGTATTTAACATTAACATTTTGCCATACTCCGGTATAACCAATTCGCGGGGCTGCATTGAAACCTGTAACCGAATTATTTTCAGCCCTTATTCCGCCAAAAGATTTCCTAGTTTACCTGAGAAATTGACCTGCGAATAAGCAAATAATGTAGAATGATTTAAAGAGTAGGAGTTGTTGTAAAAAGTTTCACCCACAAGTTCCTGCTCTTGTTTTGTTATTCGGGCCCTGTCAATGCGATAACCTGCACCTGAAATAACCTGGATTTTATCTTTCGGAATCCAAATCAGATCTACAACGGTGTTTAATTGTTGCGCTATCCTCTTATAAAACCAGTAATCTACATCCGATGGATTTTCGAACCAATAGGGTACCTGACTTTTGTAGGTTACAGAAGGTGTAAGGATAAACTTATCGCTTGCTTTGAATGACTTACGCATTTGCGATAAATAACTGCGAAACCGGTTGGGAGAAACAGATTCGTAGCCAATTGGTGCTATGCTGTAATCATCAAACAATAGTTGGGTTTCCAACCCTTTCCATGCGTATTTCATATTCAGGAAAAGATTTTTTGAGTTTAACCAACCATCCTGCAGATTATAAGGCTCATCATCAAAATCGGTTATTTCGCCCTTGGCGGCATCTGCCATACTCCAGCTACCCATTACCGACCAGGTTGAGTTTCTATTTGCTGTACCTGCCAGCAACGAAACGCCATTACTATTGATACCCGAACCAAAGGTTCCGGCTGTTGCCGTTATTTGTGCACCTTGTAAACCTTTGCCATTGTGCGTGGTAATTTTAACAACACCAAGTTCAGCATAACCCCCATAAAGGGCCGAGCCAGGACCCCGGATAACTTCAACACGGCTGATCTGGGCTGCCGGAATATGATTTAGCAACTGGGTAACAGAATACATATTTTCGTTAAGCTCCATATCGTCGATAAGGAAGAGCACCTTCCCTTCGTGCCCCCAGTTTCCCCGCACAATAATACCTTTCACCCCATCCACATCGTTACCAAAATAAATACCCGGAATGGTTCTTAAAAGACCGGCAAGGTCCTGCGCACCGCTTGGTGTTATATCTGTTTCATTCAAAACCGATATTATTCCCGGAGATTCGAGTGTGGTAAGTGAAGTTTTTGATGACACGGTAGTTGGCGCTTCGAGCAAATCGTCGATGCTTACTCTGAGGCTTTCTGCCACGTATATAAGGTCATCGAGCGGAAGTTCAATTAACTGGTCATATTGCAGGGCTTTTAGTTGCCTTCTATACATTTCCCTTACATTTTAAGGGTTCTGTGCAGAAAGGTTGAGCATTGACAAAACCATAAGAAAAAACAGAGAGAAATATATTTTTTTCATTTTTTGCATTTTTTAGTGTTTATTTGATTCATGTTTCTTTAACACATTAAATTCCCGCTAATCAACCGAAATTGATAACCGAACAATCTCACTTCCGGGAATAAGCCCCATTTCACGAGCGTTTTTCTGGCTTTATTCATACTTCTGGCCATTATCTATCACAGTAAAGTTTATAACAGCACCATTTTTTGTGGCATTTCGCGAGTCGCATACTACCAGCGCATTTATTTGCCTGGTTTTTAAAAAACCCACAATCTCTTCTATTCTTCTGCTCTATGAGGCAGGAATATAAAGAATGTGACATTTGGAAATCTCCTCCAGATTGTTGAACAACTGGCTTACAATGGGTTGATTACCGGCACGGCGCAATACAGCAATCTGCTCAATTTCTCTCGAAATCGGTGAGTTTCCAAATACGGCAATCACAAAATCGCCATGCCGGTAATCATCTGGCCAGCTCACCAGCCTGGTAAAATTGTAAAGAAAAAGCCCCTGCAATTTGAAATCAGATTGGCAATGTACTCTCGTGGTCATGAACAAAAACACAACCATCGTCCCTAAAAAGATACTTTGTTTTTTAATTTCATCTGTTGTTTAAAATTGATTAAACTTCCCTTTTGTTAATTATAATAACAATGTATTCCAGTGGTGTAGAAGGTTGAAGGTTATAAAACCTAAAAAAATAATTGAATATTTCTCTGGCTATCAAAGCATACCATCTATGAAAAAATATCCAAATCAAAATTAATTTCAACACATAGGAATTGCAATAGCAGTTTCCTCCGATTTTATAGGGGTAAAACCATCTGCATGAAACCGGTTAAAATATGAAGTGTTTAACCATAAAACCCTTAATCCCATACTGAAGATTTGTACAAATTGTGAAAATTATTTCACAAAAAAAGATGTATGGGGGCGGGAATTTTCAGGTGAAATAATTCATAATAATTTGATTTTTATGGCTTTAATTATCATGCAGGTATTTTACAATGAATGTGGCATTATATTTTAACAATACATTGGCGTAAACATTAAATCTCTCAAAAAATGAAGTATTTAAAAATTTCAGTATTCGTAATTTCAGGACTAATAATGATTTCCTGCAATCAGGGAAAGTTGGAAGAACAACAACAACGAATTTCCCAGCTTGAACAGGAAAATGAAACCCTTCGATTGGAAACCATTGATAAAGAATCAAGCCTCAACGAATTCTTTGCAACAATGGCCCAGATAAAGAGCAATCTCAACGAAATCAAAGTAAGACAGAACCTTATTACCGAGGAAACCCGCGACCGCGAAAACCTGAACCAGGATGTTAAAAGTCAGATAGAAAATGACCTGAAGGTGATCAGCAAACTCATGGACGACAACCGTGCACGGATTGCCAGCCTGAACAGGCAGTTGCGCCAATCTAATGTAAAAATTGGAGAATTTGAAAAGTTGGTTGCCAGTCTCACCGCTGAAGTTTCTCAACGAAATAGCGAGATATCACTTTTGCGTGACAATATGAATCGCCTCAATATTTCGAACGAACAACTTACAGCATCCATCGAAAAACTCGAACAGGAAAATGCAGACATCCAAATGCTGGTTGAACAGAAAACTGAGCAACTCAACACTGCATGGTATGTATTCGGAACACAGCGTCAGTTGAGAGACCAGCAAATAATTGACCGCACCGGCGGTTTGCTGGGTATTGGAAAAACCACTGTTGTTAATTCAAACGCGAGCAAAGATTATTTTACAAGGGTTGATATAACCAGAACAAACAAATTTACCGTTCCAGGAAAAAAAGCAAGCCTTCTTAGTTTGCACCCACAAGATAGCTACAAGCTCGAGATGGCTGCTGATGAAGAATCTTCAACTATTATAATTGAAAACCCTGAAAAATTTTGGAGCAATACCCGATATCTTATTGTAAGTGTCGAATAGGTTTTGTTTCAATGCTTTGACTTTTGTGTTTAGTAAGAAGAAGCTGCCCTCTTTCGGGGGCAGCTTTTTTTATTCAGAATAGCCTATATTTGCATCCGGAGAGTATATAACCCATCCGGTACATTAATCTGTAAATTATCTGTCCGCACCATTTAGGTTAGTATGAAAAAAGTTCTGATAATTGACGATGACATAACCTTTTGCCTGACTCTTCAGGCCTTTCTGCAAAGAAATGGGTTTGATGCCCATCTTGCTCACAATGGAAAAAAAGGTATAGAAATGATTGAAACCGGAAAGTATGATGTTATTCTTACAGATTTCAGGCTACCGGACAACGATGGTATAGAATTGCTAAAAATTACCAGAGAAAAATCTCCCCATTCGGTGTCGATAATTATGACAGCCTACGCCGACATACGAATGGCAGTAAACGCTATAAAGTTTGGCGCCTACGAATATGTATCAAAACCAGTAATTCCCGACGACTTGCTGGCACATATAAAAAGTGGGCTTGAAAAGCTCGAAACGCACAAGTCTGCGGCAATATCAGGAACAACGGCAAAACATGGCACCCAGCAAAAAGATTATCTGGAAGGAGTTAGCGAGGCAGCACGTATTATTCATGAGCACATAGGTTTGGTTGCCGGCACTAATTTATCAGTTATTATTCAGGGAGAAAGCGGCACGGGAAAAGAATATATAGCCCGTAAAATTCATGAAAAAAGCAGCCGGTTCAACAAACCTTTTGTAGCAGTTGATTGCGGGGCATTATCGCGCGAATTGGCCGGAAGTGAATTCTTTGGGCACCTAAAGGGTTCATTTACAGGTGCTATTCAGGATAAAACCGGCCAGTTTGAGGCAGCAAACCAGGGCACCTTGTTTCTCGATGAAATTGGCAACCTGTCCTACGATATACAGGTAAAATTGTTGCGTGCTATACAGGAGCGACATATAAAAAAAATTGGCAGCAATAAAGATATTCCGGTTGATGTGCGCATACTTGCCGCAACCAATGAAGACCTGCTGGAGCAAGTAAAACAGGGTGGCTTCAGAGAAGACCTTTTTCACCGGCTCAACGAGTTTACCATTAAGGTTCCTCCCCTGCGTGCAAGAAAGGAAGATATTCCTTTGTTTGTGAATCATTTCCTGGATTCATCGAACCGCGAACTGAACCGGCAAGTAAATTCCATACCGGCACATCTGATGGATATTTTTCAAAACTACCCCTGGCCTGGCAATATAAGGGAAATAAGAAATGTAATTAAAAGGGCTGTTTTACTCTCACGGGAGAATGAACTTGAGGTGAAATCGTTGCCTGCTGAAGTAATCCAGAGCTCAGTTCCTGATACTAATAGTGAAATGGCTGCTGGTGAAAAATTTCTGAAAAGTCAGGCCGAAAAAACCGAAAGGGATATCATTGTTGCTACCTTAGAAAAAGTAAAATACAATAAAACCAAGGCTGCCATGCTGCTCGATATTGACCGTCGCACACTATACAATAAACTTAAAGCCTACGGGATTCCGCTTGATTAAAGACGACTTTCAGTGGTTTATTAGTTCGATTTTCCAGTCTTCGTCAAGTACTGTTAGCAGCCGGAATGAAATTTCAATAAGTTGTTTTACATCATTGGTTAGCTGATCATTAGTAAGATTTGCTACTCCTTTATTGCCAAGTCTGGATAAAGCGTCGCGTGCAGAATCAACATCAAGCAATTCAAACATGTGGCTCATTTTGTGCACAACGAAATGAATCTCATTCCTGTTACCTGATAATAAGTGCTCTTCCAATAGCTTTACATTGTTCAGAGTATCTTCCCTAAACGATTTAAGGATGGTTGATAAGGTAACAGGGTTGTCGCCTGTAAACTTCCTGAGTCCGTCAATTGAATAAACAAATTTTTCCTTTGGCTCCATGGCATCTTTCCGGTCAGGTTGTTCATTATCTGTTTTGGACTTTTTGGCAGCCTGATATTTTTCGTCCAGCCAATGCATTAGCTTTCTTTTTAAATCGGCGTCAGAAAAAGGTTTTAGAAGATAATCATTTATGCCAGCTTCATGAATGGCGGTAATCGTTTCGGGAGTAATATCTGCGGTACAGGCTATAATGGGGACACTTTTATTCTCTGTTGAAGCATTTCTGATGTTTACAGCCATTTCCATGCCCGTCATTCCTGGCATTTGTACATCAGTAATAATCAAATCAAAGGAATTTTGTGCAAGTATTTCCAGGGCTTTTTGCGGATCTTCTGCTTCGGTTATCTTCAAGCCTTTCCAGGGTTCAAAGATGGAATTGATCAGAAGCCTGTTGAGCCGGTCATCGTCAACAAGAAGAATGTTGGCCGAAAAATGGGTGGGAAGAATCGTTTCTTTGATTGCATCAGGATTGTGTGGTTCTTGGACAACCAGCAAAGGTATTTCTATCCTGAATTCTGACCCTTCACCTGGTATACTTTCAAGAAAAAACTGCCCATTCATCATTTCCACAAGTTTTCTGGTAATGGTAAGCCCTAAACCGGTACCCCCAAACTGACGTGTTGATTGGCTATCAGCCTGCGAAAATTCTTCAAATATCTTTTCCTGCTGTGAGGGTTCAATGCCAATGCCTGTGTCTTCAACTGAAATCCTAACAATATTTTCACTGTTTTCAATATTGCTCACGTTGACAGTTAATACTGACAATTTTACCCATCCCTGATTGGTAAATTTTACTGCATTACCAGCCAGATTAAACAGTATTTGCCTTATTCTGACCGAATCAGCATATACCCATTTGTTTTTCAGGGATGCAGTATCCAGAACAAACTCGAGTTGCTTTGCCTGTGCCATACCTTCCAATGCAACATATACATCATTGGCTATTTGTTCAATATTCACGGGTTCCAGCTCAAGAGAAACCTTACCGGCCTCCATTTTAGAAAAATCAAGAATATCATTTACAATTTCGAGTAAATGCTTGGATGACTGATGTATAGCATCGACAAAAATTCCGGTTTTGCTGGTTTGTTCCCCCTTTAATAATTGCTCAGAAAACCCGACAATACTATTTAGTGGTGTACGGATTTCATGGCTTATATTGGCCATAAAGCGTTGTTTTACCTTTACCAACTCTTCAGCTCTGGCTTTTTCGGCCATAAGTTGCTGCCTGTAATAACGCGATTTATTGATATCGTTGAAAAGGAGCCAGGAAAAAAATATCAGGATTAAAATTGATATCAGTAAAACCAACATGATTTTAATAGTAGTGTTGCCCACATTGGTGTGAGCCATGGCTGCTTCCGACAGTGCTTTTTCCCTTTCATGTTCTTCAAGAAAAATAACCAGCGACCAAATACGGTCCATTATTCTTTTGTCTTCCAGCAAAATACGGGTTTCAGCTCTACGCAGATTTTCCTGGCGCGAGTAGAGTTTTTGAAACAAGGTTGACATAGTATTTTCAATCTCGCGCCTCAATGCGTCTGCATCCTGATATACAGTAACGATTGAATCGGTTCGGGCAGAAACAGGCGGATAAAATTTTTCGGGCATTTGCACAGTCAGATGAGCATTTTCAGGTCGCTCGTTGCGTTTACCGGTAAAAAAAGTCTTTAGCTTGTCGAAAAAGTTGCTTTTTTCGCGCACAACTTCTTCCTGTGTTATGTTTTGATGGGTTGAAGGCAAAGTATCTACAATTGTCTGGTGGGTAGTTTCCCTGATACGGCTTTCTCCATTGGTGGCCTGAAGTATATTTTCCATTGCCTGATGGTAAAACACAGAATTAACATCAAGCTTTTTCAGAACAATAAATTGGTCGAGAAGTCGGGTTTTGCCCAATAGTTCAATATTTATGGAATCAATGGTTTGCCGGATAATGGTATCTCCCTCGGCAAGTAATTGAAGCGAATCAACCATTTGATTGATTCGATTAAGTTCGTTAAAATATGCATTAAGAAATTCATCTCTTTGGTTTAAAGAATATGAGCGGATATTACTTTCGGCCCGATAGATAGAATATACAATTTTGTGAAGCAAATCAACCCTGGGGTTGGGTTGCGCAAGGCGGTCGGTGGAATGAGTTAATTGTTTTAGGCTGGTGAAGGCAAAGAAAACAATAGCTGCCAGCATGATAACCAATAGGGTATAGCTAAAAAATATCTTAGCCTGGATGAATTTTTCGCTCCTGATACGTGGCTGCATGGATTGGATTAAAGCAATTGAATAACTATAAAGAAATTGCAGTCAAAATAAATAATATATTGCCTAAACAGCACATTGTTAATTAAAATTGTGAGAAAGAATAATTAATGTGCAAAGATTTTATCAATTAAAGTGATAAAGTCATCAGAGCGCACCGGTTTTGTCAGGTAGTCATCCATGCCCTGGTTCAGGTATCTTTCGCGGTCTCCTTCAAATGCATTGGCACTGAGCCCTACCACGGGAGGTAATTCATTTTTGTATTTATCCCTGAGCATGCGAGTAGCGGTAATTCCATCCATCACCGGCATCTGAATATCCATGAGGATAAGATCAAATATACCCGGTCTGAATTTTTTTAGCGCTTCCGAGCCATTACCTGCAATAATTACCTTATGCCCAAGTGCTGTGAGAAGAAGATTTATTACTTTCTGATTGATCAATTTATCCTCTACTAACAACACTCTCAGCGATTTCTTGTTGTTTACCTTAATCTGATTGGGTTTTCCTTTCATCAGGGATTTGGTATCCGAAATTTCGGCTTCAATGTAAAACCGGAATGTGCTTCCTTTTCCCACCTTACTTTCAGCTTCAATACGTCCGCCATGTAATTCAACCAACTCTTTGCAAATAGACAAGCCCAGCCCGGTACCTGAATAATCTGGCGATTCAATCTGATGAAACTGAGAAAAGGGTGTAAAGATATTTTTCAGGTTTTCTTCCGAAATTCCAATGCCTGTATCAGAAACAGAAAATTCTATTAAATGGGCATTTTCATTAGTTTTTTTGCCAAGCCTTATCTCTAAGGTAATTTCTCCCTGCTCGGTAAACTTTACTGCATTCACCAAAAGATTGTTAACTATCTGCAATATTCTTTTTTCATCAGCTATAATGGAAACAGGAAAGTTTTTTTCAACCAATGTATTGAATATAACTGGTTTACGGCATAGACTATTAAAAACACCTTCAATTTCTTGCACAAATTCATCAATGCAAAAACCTGTTTTGTTCAGATTAACCCTTCCGGCTTCAATTCTCGAATAATCAAGTACCTGATCAATTATTTCGCTAAGGTTCTCAGACGATTGCCTAAGGGTATTTATCAGATCGAACTGGCGATCATCAAGTCCTGTTTTTTCAAGCAGTTCTATGGTTCCGATAACCCCGGTTAATGGTGTGCGAATTTCGTGGCTAATGCTTGCCAGGAATTTTTGTTTGAATAGCAGCGTATTTCTGGCGATTTCAATTTCCTTTTCAAGAATGGCTCTTGATTCCTGTTCCTTTCTTAAAAGAACTTCGGTTTCGATGTTTCGAAACACTCTTTCCAGGATACCGGGCAAGAGACTTATAAACCCTATTTCTTTTACAAGATAGTCTGATGCACCAAGTTTCATCATCTCAACGGCAAGCTTTTCGTCGCCTTGTCCTGTCATTGAGATAAAATTTACTTCATTCCCTTCTACCTTAAGCTTTCTAACCAGCTCCATACCATTCATATCGGGCAATTGATGGTCGATGAGAATAACCCTTTGGGGATCTTCTTTGATGGCTTCAAGGGCTTTCTTCCCATCGGATGCCCCTTGGGCATCAAACCCAGAACGAATTAAGGTTTTTACAATCAGAGCTAAAAGACCGGGATCATCTTCCACCACCAAAATCTTGCGAAAATTAAATGGTTTATTAGAGCGGGGCTGGTCCATTATTGTTGCAGTTATTATGCATTGTTTATTCCAACATTAATCTATATTAATCTGTGGTATCTGAACCACTGACAGGAACAAGCCAAATTGCCTTATGGCGTTTGCAAAAGATTCGTATTCAACATGCTTGGTAATGTAATTGCTGCAACCCAACTCGTGGCAGTTTTCCACCTCTCTTGGGTCGTCGGTGGTAGTGATCATTACCACAGGTATTTTTTTTAATTCAGGATCGGATTTTAAACGTTTTAAAACTTCTACCCCATTTACCTTAGGCATTCTTATATCGAGCAGCAAAATATATGATTCTCCGCCCTTTCTATGGGGGCCCGGACCCGAACGGTAAAGATAATCAAGCACTTCTTGTCCATTTATAAAATGGATAATGGGATTTACAATTCCTGCCCTTGCAAGATTCTTTAGTATCAAACCTGCATGACCCTCGTTATCTTCCGCCACCAGAATTATTACTTCCTTGTTCATTTTTGTTTTTCTTTTTATGTTAGTATTTTAGGGACAATTATCAACATAATAATCCCTGCAATTGATAAACCTTTTCAATCATTTTCTGCGCCTTGCAGTGTAACAATAAATCTGCTTCCTTCTCCGACTTCCGATTCAACGGTAATACTGCCGTCGAGTCTGAAAAGAATTTGTTTTACAATGGTAAGTCCCAGCCCATCTCCCTCTTTTGCCGTTGGATCGAGCCTGTGAAACAATTCGAAAATTATTTCCTGATGTTCTTTATCTATGCCAATTCCATTGTCTTCCACCACGTATTTTGATTTTCCATTATCAGAAAACCCATATATTTTCACAAGGGGTTTTCTCTCAGGATGGGAGTATTTTAAAGCATTTCCTATTAAATTGGAAAAGACCTGCGATATCTGCACAGAATCGCTCCAACAGTATGGCAAAACAGATACTTCAAGTTGTCCGTCCAACTTGTGAATTTGATAATCCATGGAGGCAATTAATCTTTGAAGTAATAAACCCATATTCACTTTTTCATGCTTAAGTGCAGCTCTGCCAACCCTCGAAAGGGTTAATAATCCTTTGAGCAATGCATCCATCTGCCTTACACTTAACCGGATATGGGTTAAAGAATCGGTAATTTCTGCCAGTAAACCCTCTAAGGCAGGAATTATTTTATCAGGTTCATCTTTTAAATCTTCCATGATAGACCTCAGGTCGTCAAATACGAATCCGAGTTCCTGGCTATAACCTTCAACGTTGACAAGGGGCGATCTTAGATCGTGCGATGCTACACAGACTATCTGTTCGAGCTCCTTATTTTTGGCTGCAATGATTTGTTCGGCCTGTTTAATATTTGTAATATCGGTAGTTACAGTTGCAAACCTGTTTAATCCGAGTGAAACCACCGAAATAGAAAAGTACTTTTTCATGGATGGAAAATAGGTGTCAAAGTAAAAAGGTATACCGGTAATGGCCACATCCATAAATTCTTTAATATAGGGAGATTCAGGCACTTAATAAACCTCAGTGGCAAGTTTGCCAACTGCAAAATCATGAGTGATACCGACATTATTGGTAAAGGCAGCATTGCAATCGGTTATGCGGTAGTTGACGGGTTTTCCGGCCTCATCAAAAACCACTTCATACAAAACAACAATTTCAGTCATTGCATCGAAAAGGGCAATAAGTTTCTCCTCACTTTCATAAAGAGCGTCTTCAGCAAGTTTTCGTTCAGTAATGTTGATATGTATACCCACCTTAAGGTCGCTAAAGCTGCCGTCAACATTTCTCAGTGTCTGCCCACGCGACCATATCCACAGCCATTTGCCATTGCTGTGTTTCATCCTGAAATAATTTTCATACATGCCTGGCGACCCCCTTTTGAGGTAATCAAGAAACCTTTGGGCAGCAGGCTCACAGTCTTCTGGATGGAGAAGTTCTAACCAGGTCTCCTTCAGGTTTGCCCGGCCATCCATAGGATAATCCCTGACATCCATTCCGAGCATTTCAAAATACTCGGGGCTACAAAGAAGGTATTGAGAATCAGAATGATATTCCCATACTCCGGTATTTGATAATCTCACCACCGATTTGTATCTCTCTTCACTAAATTGCTGTATGTTTCGTGGCATAATAATAAACGGAAAATGAGTGAATCACAAAATAATTCAGATAAAAGTAATCAATTGTTCAAGCATGTTTCTACGTAAAACACCATATTTTTCAATCTTTATAAGCATTGCAACAACAATTGCATGTGCTGCAATTTCTATCAACCATAGCCTTTATTAGATATAAAACCAACAGACAATTGGGTTATTAGCAACAATTGTTAATAGTTTTTTTATTTCTTTATTTCAAAGATAAAAAATTGACCTACATTTGTTGCGTCTTTGGTTTCCATTAATGGAATGAAAAGGGAATGTCGTGAAAATCGGCAACAGTTCCCGCTGCTGTAAGCTTCACCAAAGGTTCGGGCTACATGTCACTCGTGCGTATGCATTGGGGAAGGCGCCTGAAACAGAAGCAAGTCAGAAGACCTGCCAGGGATAAACAATGATTTTTGCAGCCTGCGGAGAACAGGTAGCTGGTCAAAACGATATCCCGGGTGTTTTTCCCTCCTGTCGTTAGCTGCAAAAGTCTGAAAACCCATTTACTAACAGATTAATGCAGCAAAAATTCTAAAATGAAAAATTTCTACATCTTCATTACCCTACTATTGTGGGTTTATGTTTCTTTAGCCGAAAATTTCCCCGTTGTTGAGAAATCTATCCCAACTATTTATGGAAGTATGTCATCAGAACCGGTCAGGTTTTTATTGGATACAATTTTTACCGGCGATGGCTCCGAACCGCTTGATTTTGCGGTTTCACTAAACTCTTTTCCCGAAGTGGCAGTGGCATCAATTGACCAGGGGGTGCTAAGCATCAGTTTCTTATCTCCTGGCCAAACCACCATTTCCATTATGGCAAAGTCAGGAACCTTAGAAACAGAAAATTCTTTTCTGGTCGGGGTTTATCCTGAAATAATTGGCGATTATCTGCTTTCCGATTTCGATGATTTGGCTCTCAATCCTGAAAATTATTGGAATGGTTCTGATGGTTCAGGGGGATTTGCTTCTGGTGAAATCTTCTTTCCCAATTATTATAATGCCGATTGGGGTTCCTGGAGCCAATGGGCTTATTCCAATGTTTCTGATAATACTACGCCTGGCTGGTTGAACCAACACAGTGCTATTACAGGCTCGGGGATTAGGCCTGAATTGCAAAGCGGGAGCAATTATGGCATTGCTTATTATCCAACTATTTTAAAATTCAACAATCCATCATCGCATAATATAAAGGGCATGTTTGTTACCAACAACACTTATACTGCCCTTTCCATGAAATATGGCGATGCCTTCTCGAAAAAGTTTGGCGGCATTGATGGCAATGACCCCGATTGGTTCAGGCTATCAGTCTGGGGGTTCAGGGATGGAAACCCTACCGAAACCACCCACTTTTACCTTGCCGATTTCCGCTTTGAAGATAACACCAAAGACTACATAATTGAAACCTGGCAATGGCTCGAACTTTCTTCTCTCGGAAAAGTTGACAGCCTTGGCTTCATGCTTTCATCAAGTGATATTGGTGCCTGGGGAATGAATACACCTGCCTATTTTGCTGTTGATAATATTTATGTGGCAACAGACCTTGCCCCTTTGGTTGCAAAGGAGATTGCTGACATAAAAATGCTTGACACAGACAGTGGAATTGCAATAAATCTTGCAGGTATTTTTTCTGATCCTGATGATGATGACGGTCAAATTAAAGTAACTATTCTTTCAAATACCAATCATTATATCGGGGACCTTCATATTTCAGATGGAACCCTGTACTTTACTCCTATTGAAAAACAAAGTGGCATTACAACTATCACACTTCAGGCTTTGTCAAACGGAAAAACCGTAACTACCAGTTTTAATGTCACCGTTCAATCTACCGTTGCTGCCCAATCAGCCTTGTCTCACAGCATATCAGTTTATCCCAATCCCAGCCATGGCATTATACAGATAAAAGGACTTGAAAATTATGGTTTCGCAAGCATTGAAATTTTCAGTCTGGATGGCAGGCTGGTTGTGAATAGAACTAATTTTCTCCCTAATGAAACCATTACCCTGAATGATTTACCCAGAGGTACCTATGTGATGAGAATCTTCTCTGCTGATAATATTCATGTCAGCATGATAGTTTTAAGATAAAAACAACCAAAAATCTGGAGGCACAAGAGCCTCCAGATTTTTCATATTTGAAACCATCTATTTATGAAGTTCATTTTCTCCATTTTAACCATTTCCCTTTTTTTTTCCAATTTGGGAATGGCCCAGTATATTCACAAAATTCATGATTATCAGCCCGCTCCTGGTCAGTTTATCAACAAAGAGCCCTTTGGCACACCTCAGGCTGCCCAATCAATTGTGGGCACAATCAATGGAGCCTTAAGCCTTGGAGCATTTGGCGGTTATGTTGTATTCAGTTTTGAATCACCTGTTAAGAATAATCCAGATAATCCCTACGGGGTCGATTTTATCATTTTTGGAAATCCATTGCCTGCCTTTTGCGAACCTGGCATTGTTTCGGTTATGAAAGATGAAAATGGGAACGGACTTCCCGATGATAACTGGTATGAACTGGCCGGCAGCGATTATTTTTTCCGGGGTACCCTTCAAAGGAATGAAATGACCTACTTTAACCCGGGTTCTCCCCAGGCTGTAAATGTACCCTGGGCCGATAATTTTGCACATTCGGGAGTTGTTCTTGCCAAGTCTTTTCATACACAACCTTATTACCCCGACATAACGCTTTTTCCATCGGTAGGCAGTGTTTCGCACAAATACACCGGAACAAGAATAAAAGGTAAAATAGACACTTCTAACCCTTCAATCATAGTATCTGCCCGGCGCACTTTCGGTTATGCCGATAATCGCCCCCGTGGTACTGCGCCCTTTACTAAACCCGGAAATCCCTACATAGCAAGTGTTGAAAATGCCGGTGGCGATGGGTTCGATATAGGCTGGGCTGTGGACGAAGAGGGTAATTATGTTGATTTGAATGAGATACACTTTATTAAAGTACACACAGGAATGCAGGCAGATGCAGGCTGGTTGGGCGAAATATCCACAGAAATAACAGGGGCCGTTATGGCAGAACCCAACAGTACTCTAAAAGGATTGTCAGAAATGATTGTAATTAGAGACCTTCCCGCCGTTATCTCTATTTTACCCTTTCAGCTGGAAGCTTTCGCCTTTAACATGGGAAGAATACAGAGAGATAAAAAAATACTCTGGGCCAGTAATCCTGAAGGGGCTTTTGTTGATGATAAAATGGTACTGCATGCCGCAACACCAGGACAAATTACCCTGACGGCCACACTGGCCGATAACCCACAAATTTCAGCAACGATTTCAGTCAAGATTGACCTGAGCAACAATCTCCCTTCCTATGACGGTAAAAATCGCCATCTCTCGGTTTATCCCAATCCGGCCAGCGAATTTATTTACATTGACGGGGTAGAAAATGGTTCAATTTTTATCTATAATCCTGAAGGTAGATTGATTGTGCATCAGGAGATTTATTCCGAAGGGGAAAGGATTGCTGTTTCAGAATTGCCGAAAGGTGTTTACTTTTTGAAAGTAATTTCCGGAACGAAAACGCATACCCTTAGATTTGTAAAGAAATAAAAACCAGCTTTGAAACCCCTGCTAATAAACCAACACAGAAGGAAATAATAGAATTTGAGTGATAACTCAAAATTATTATAATATTTTTGAGTCATGACTCAAAATTGTCAGAAATGCCTGGTTTTAAATATTTCATGAAGAAATTCTACCATATATTCATCATTGCTTTAACTCTGCTTCAGGTATCAGCAATTGCTCAGTCAATTACCGATTCAATAATTGTCTTGCCAGGAGTTGATGTGCAGGCTAACAGGATGTTTCAGAAGGAAACTGCCGGTATGGC
Organism: Bacteroidota bacterium; assembly: GCA_037441525.1. GTDB lineage: Bacteria > Bacteroidota > Bacteroidia > Bacteroidales > UBA7960 > SKVR01. Next base: position 95,746 of record JBBISA010000002.1, on the reverse strand, counting down.
GCAAACCACCGTAGATTCCATGATTTTGCAACGAAAAATAACCAGCTCACTATCAGATTTATTGAGCGAAAACACACCTGTATTTATCAAAAGTCATGGCCGGGGTGCACTTGCAACAGCATCATTCAGAGGCACATCGCCATCGCATACCCAGGTTACCTGGAACGGCATCAACATCAACTCCCCCATGGCAGGGATGGTCGATTTTTCACTTATCCCTGTTTATATTCTTGATAATGTTTCACTGAAACATGGCACTGCTTCCATTGCCGACAACAGCGGCGGGCTGGGGGGCAGTATCAATATAAGCAACCAGCCCGATTGGGATAATACCCTTAATGTAAGCTACCTGCAAGGCATCGGGAGTTTCGCCACATGGGATGAATATGTTAATCTTGCAATCGGAAACAGGAAAATGCAATGGCGGAGCAGGCTGTATCATAACCAGTCTGATAACAACTATACCTTTCTCAACAAAACCATTGCCACTCTTGAAAACGGCAAACTGGTAAATCCTATTGACACCAACCGCAATGCCGGGTGGAAAAGATATGGCATGCTGCACGAGTTCTTTCTTCAACCCCGGGGCAACCAACTGGTTTCAGCCAAATGGTGGAGCCAGGTGGCTGACAGGAACATTCCCAATGTTACCAGTTACGAAGGCCCACTTAATGCCAATCTGAACAACCAGGTTGACAAAGATCATAAATTTGTGGCCGATTGGAGCAGGCATACCAATACATCGGCTATGCTTGTTAGGTCAGGTTACTCGCTTAAAAACCTTGACTATTTCCTGCGAAACCAGGTGGCAGGGCTGGGACTGGTTCCTGCAGTTTTTTCAGAAAGTACACAACAGAGCTTCCTGAATCAGATTGGTTACAATTACACGATGAGCAATAACCTGTCCTTTGAGTCAAATGTGCAGGTAAACTGGCATTCAGTAGCATCGAAAGATAGTGTTTCTAAATCAGGATATGAAACCGAGCGGCTCGATTACTCATTTTATATTGCCATTAATCAAAGATTTGCTGACAGGCTGAATGTGAAAACGATGTTTCGCCAGGATTGGGCTGGTGCCCGTCGCTCGCCCCTGATTCCTTATGTCGGGTTTGACTATTTGCTGCTACCTGGCAAAGAGTTGCTTATAAAAGGCAACATTGCCCGAAACTATAAACACCCTTCACTCAACGACCTTTACTGGCAACCTGGCGGAAATCCTGAACTTATGCCCGAAGATGGGGTCAGCTTTGAATGGGGTCTGCGTTACCGGGTTAATCACCACAGGACAATTCTACAGTCGCAGGCTACAATTTTTCGATCTGACATCAACAATTGGATCATTTGGATACCGAGCTTCAAAGGATACTGGGAACCACGCAACATAAGCAGGGTCCTGTCGCAGGGCCTCGAGGCAAATATGGATATCAGAAGTACCCTGCAAAGTATCAATTACCGTATTTCGGCAACTTATGCCCTTACAAGGGCACGAAACCTGGGCGATACTCTTGTTTGGGGTACTGATTCTTATGGAAAACAACTGGTTTACATTCCTTTACACTCCGGAAATTTTTTATTTCACCTGGAGTACAAGGGCTTCGAACTGGCCTTGCAACACAACTCTTACGGCGAGCGTTTCACAACCTCTACCAACGATATCAGCCGCAGAATGTGGCTCTATCCCTATTTCATGAATGATTTGTCGGTCGGCAAAGGTTTTTCATTCAAGGAAATAAATCTGGCAGCAGAAATAAAGGTTTATAACTTATTCAATGAACGATATCGTTCGGTACTTCACCGTCCTATGCCGGGACGCAATTATATGCTATTGCTGAGGGTTTCATTTATTGATTGATGATTGTGGATTGTGGATTGTGGATTCAGGTTAGTTTAGCTAATTTATTAGCATATTACTGCGAGACATATAAATTGCGGTACAACTTAATCATAAAAAATCAGCGCCATCCGTATTCTTAAAATATAATCGACCACCAAATGTAGACTACTAAATGAAAAATAAGTTCCGATTAATCTTGATAATGATTTTCTTTGTGATCCTGGCATCATCATGCATGGATGATGATGCTCTCTGGCGCATTGACGACCAAACTCTGCCTGCAGCCTCCAGTGGTGTTTTTATCGTAAACGAGGGGAATTTTTGGTATGGCAATGCTTCGCTTTCCTTTTACGACAGAGAAAGTGGCGAGGTATTCAATGAAGTCTTTTTCAGAAAAAACGGATTACCTCTGGGTGATGTGGCATTATCGATGACCATCAGAGATAGCCTGGGATATATTGTGGTGAACAATAGCGGTCGGATTTATGTGATGAATGTAAATACTTTTGAAATGGTTGGAAAGATAACGGGGCTTACTTCTCCTCGATATATGCACTTTATAACCGACACCAAGGCTTACGTTACTGATCTTTATGCCCAAAGCATTACCATTATAAACCCCAAAACCTTTGAATTAACAGGCTCTATCGCGGTCCGAAATCAGGGTTCGACCTTTTACCAACATTCTACAGAGCAGATGGTACAATTCGGAAAGTATCTTTTTGTAAATTGCTGGAGTTTTGATAATTCCATACTGGTTATAGATACTGAAACCGACAAATGGATAAGCCGTCTTGAAGTATTGAAACAACCCAAAGCCATGGTTCTGGACAGATACAACAAATTGTGGATACTTTGTGATGGCGGTTTTCAAGGCAACCCCTTTGGCCATGAAGCCCCCGGGTTAATGAAAATAGATGCCCTTACCGGTAAGGTTGAAAAGACCTGGCGTTTTCACATCAACGATAATCCACGTGCAATGGGTATTAACGGAGGTAGAGACACACTATATTTTGTTAACAGGCATGTGTATCGACATGTAGTTCTTTCAACAGCAGAACCGGAGCTATTTGTTAAAAGTGCTCACCAAACCACTATGGATGGCGGGTTTTACAACATCGGCATTGATCCCTGGTCATCAGAAATTTATATTGCCGACGCCCAAAACCTGGTGCAACCCGGAAGGGTTTACCGCTTAAAGCCCAACGGGCAACCTGTTGATACCCTTAGGGTGGGAATAATCCCCTCTTATTTTTGTTTCAAACCCTAACCCACAAAATAATCAACACCATATCAGGATTTTATTATTGCAGAATTTAACAACCGTTCTGCAATTTCGGTGGTAAGTTTGCGACCAATAAAAACCAGGTGGCTCTTTTCAATAATTTCATCTGACTGTTTGATGGACAGGGTCTTCCCTGCCGATTGCAAAAGATGGATTTTATTATGAAGCCCCCTTATAAACCCCTTGATTCTGAAAATATCCTGATAATATATAGTTAGGCTTGTACGAAGCAACAACTCCAGTTTCTCAATATCAAAAACCCCATCAGTTTCATAATAAACTGTTGAAACATCGTGGGTGGTTGAATTTAGCACACCATGATCAATACGAAAAAGGGGCTTAGCCGGATTCGCGACATTGAGCAGGTCTGTAAGAATTATCCCATCGGTGGTATTAACCTGGTTGGCAAAGGGATTAATTCTGGAAACAACACCCGAAATCCTTAATAGCTCGTCCTGATTCAAAGCATTTACCTTATTAAGTACCAAAAGATCAGAAGCCACAATCTGGCGCGCAGCTTCAGGGGTTTTAGAGAGAAAATCTTCAATCACTTCAACATCCACCACACATATTATCTTTTTCAGATCAAAAACTTCCCTGACAAAATCTTCCCTGAAAATTGCAGATAGATTTCCCGCATCAGCAATACCGGTTGTTTCAATAAAAAGGTTATCAGGCTTTGATTCCAGTTGGGCTATCTGATCGAGTGCCTCATAAAGATCGGAATCGAGATTGCAACACAAACAGCCGTTGGTGATCTCAAAAACCTTATTTATATTCCCCTTAATCAGGCTTTTATCGATGTTTACCTGTCCGAATTCGTTTTCAATAACAAAATTGTTTTTCGAATCTAAACCCTGAAGCAAACCATTGAGAAGGGTGGTCTTTCCGGATCCCAAAAATCCGGTAATTATATAAACATTTACGCAATTGTTTGCTTTATAAGGCTCTTCATAGGGTATCATACTATTATAAAATTTGGTCAGAAAATAATACATCAGCATGCTGATGGAAACATAAAGATTGAGATAAAGTTGCAAAGGTACTCTCAATTATGTTGAATGTCTGAGTAAACGATTTAAAAAACGCCGGGTAAAAGATTGAATTTTTGGGTGAGATATTTTTATTACGTTTGCGCAAAATTTTAGCTCCGCATGTCCAAAAAACCACTGCTTGTTTACCTTCTGGCCCTTCTTGCCATAACATTCTGGGGCCTTTCGTACATTTGGATGAAGATTGTACTTGAATACTATGGCCCTCTGACTACTATGTTTCTCAGGCTAACTATTGCCAGTATATTCATGTTTTTACTTACTGCCCTGATGGGAAAAAAGGAAAGAATACACCCTTCCGATTACCGGCCATTTATTATCCTTGCATTTTTTTCACCCTTCTGTTATTTTCTTGGCGAAAGTTATGGTTTGCTTCAGGTTTCGCCCACTATTGCATCGGTTATAATTGCCACAATACCGGTTTTTACCCCTATACTCGGTTATATTACATTCAGAGAAAGACTTACCATTCTGAATATAGCCGGATTCTTTGTTTCGTTTTCAGGAGTTGTGATAATGGTCCTAGACTTTGAGTTTAAATTCAGCGCATCACCCTCAGGTGTTGCCTTGCTATTTTTTGCGGTATTTTCAGCACTGGTCAATATTGTCTATCTCAAAAAACTAGCCTTGAAGTATTCTTCGACAACCATAATAAAGTATCAAAATTTGCTGGGGGCCATCTTTTTTCTTCCCTTGTTTCTGGTTTTCGACTTTCAGGATTTCATCAGAGTACAACCCACTCCTCAACTCATTTTCTCGCTGGTAATGCTTTCAATATTTGCCTCAACGCTGGCCTTTATGTTTTACACCATTGCAGTCCGAACAATCGGTGTGGCTCGCACCTCTGTTTTCTCGAATCTTATTCCGGTATTCACTGCTGTTTTTGCCTGGCTCATATTAAGAGAACAAATAGACTCTAATAAAATACTTGGCATAATCATCGTAATATCAGGCGTTTTACTAAGTCAATCAGCCCGCTTAAGAACCCGGAATTAGCCTTGAAAAAAGATTTTTTTATTTCGTGTCAATTAAAATTGTTTACTATTTTTGCACCACTCAAAACGAAGGCATATTTGCCGCAGAAATTGGGAAAACAAAAAGAAAAGCCGGCGGGGTAGCTCAGGTGGTTAGAGCGTCGGATTCATAACCCGAAGGTCACGAGTTCAACTCTCGTCCCCGCTACAAAAAAACCCTGGTGATTCACTGAACATCAGGGTTTTAAATTTTATAATCAAATTATGAAGTGTACAGAAATTGGGGTTTAAGGTTCATTCGCATTACAACTCTGCCTGTATAAAAGAAACGCCATAAAAGTCAGTCTTTTGAGCACACTTCAACACCATAAAAAAATAACCAATATTATTTTGCAGGTAAAAAAGTATATCGTATCTTTGCGAGCCTAAAATAAAGGAGAATATAAAAAGTCGTTGACAATCAAACTTATTCAATATCATGTACATCGATCAGGAGAAAAAAAAAGAAATATTTAAAACTTTTGGCAAATCAGAAACCGACACCGGCTCTCCCGAAAGCCAGATTGCACTTTTTACTACCCGCATCAACCATCTTACTGAACACCTGAAATCTAACAAAAAAGACAAAGGAACCCAAACATCTCTTATCAATTTGGTTGGAAAAAGAAGGAGACTTTTGGATTATCTTAAAGAAAATGATATTACAAGGTACCGGGATATAATTAAACAGTTAAACCTGAGAAAATAAAAGCCCCGAAAAAACTTAAAAAGGCAATTAAACAATTAATTGCCTTTTTTTATATTTACCCGAAAATATTTCAAAAGACTAACTGTTTCAAACTTATTTATTCAAGGCCTGTTTTAATACAGAATAAATAGCAGAAAGACGAACAAGAAAAGATTTAAAAAAAAGAATTATGACGAACATTACAAGAGAAATTCAAAAGACGTTTGAGATGGGTAACGGACAATCCATTACCATTGAAACCGGCAAACTTGCCAAACAGGCCGATGGGTCGGTGGTTGTGCGGATGGGAAACACAATGTTACTTGCAACTGTTGTTTCGAAGAAGGAAGCAGCTGAAAACCAGGACTTCTTCCCATTATCTGTTGATTATCAGGAAAAATACGCCGCTGCAGGGCGTTTCCCCGGTGGTTTTTTCAAGAGAGAAGCCAGACCATCTGAATATGAGATACTTATATCGAGGCTGGTGGACAGGGCACTCCGCCCCATGTTTCCCGATAATTACAAATGCGAAACACAGGTTTTGATCACCCTGATTTCTGCCGATAAAAATACACTCCCCGATGCTTATGCGGGTTTGGCAGCATCTGCCGCACTTATGGTTTCCGATATTCCATTTAACGGCCCGATTTCAGAAGTTAGAGTTGCCCGCATAAATGGTCAATTCACAATAAATCCTTCTATAAGTGAAATTGCCAACGCTGACCTTGAGATGATTGTGGCCGGCACCCTGGAAAACATAGTGATGGTGGAAGGCGAAATGAAAGAGGTTTCGGAGCAAGTAATGATCGAAGCTATTAAAGTTGCCCATGATGCCATCAAGATGCAATGCAAAGCCCAGCTTGAACTGGCGGCCATGGTTGAAAAAGCTACTGTTAAAAGAGCGATACCTGCCGAAAAAGAAGACCTGGAACTAAAAGAAGAGATGCAGCATGAACTTTACAAAAAGGTTTATGATACGGCTCGCTCAATTATTTTAAACAAACATCAGCGCCACGATACCTTCAGCGCAATTTTGGATGAGTATCTTGCCCGTTTTGATGAAGAAACTCTTGCCCTTAAAGCTCCCTTTGCCAAAAAATATTTCCATGATATTGAAAAGGAAGCAGTTAGGGAGATGGTTGTGAATGAGCAAATACGCCTTGATGGACGCCGCCCCGACCAGATCAGAGATATTTGGTGTGAAGTAGACTATCTGCCAATGGCACACGGTTCAGCTATCTTTACTCGTGGCGAAACCCAGTCGCTTACCACAGCCACACTTGGTACCAAACTCGACGAGCAGATACTTGATGGAGCTGTTGTTGAAGGCAAGAGTAAGTTCCTGCTGCATTACAATTTTCCTCCTTTCTCAACAGGTGAGGTTAAAATGCTCAGAGGCACCGGCCGCCGCGAAATCGGACACGGAAACCTTGCACATCGTGCACTTAAAAGCGTTCTCCCCAACGGAGACGAAAATCCTTATACTATAAGGGTTGTAAGTGATATTCTCGAATCCAATGGTTCTTCGTCAATGGCAACTGTTTGTGCCGGCACACTTGCCCTTATGGATGCCGGTGTTAAAATCACCAAACCCGTATCAGGTATAGCAATGGGCCTTATAGCAAACCAGCAGACCGGAAAATATGCTGTCCTCTCTGATATTCTTGGCGACGAAGATCATCTTGGCGATATGGACTTTAAGGTTACCGGTACACGCGACGGTATTACAGCCTGCCAGATGGATATCAAAATTGATGGCCTGAGCCACGAATTGCTTGCCAAAGCTCTTGAACAGGCGCGGGTGGGAAGACTCCATATCCTTTCGAAAATGGAAGAGGTGATTTCCAAACCACGCGATGAGTATAAGGCCCACGTTCCACGCATTGTTAAAATGACTATTCCGAAAGAATTTATAGGAGCAGTTATTGGCCCCGGTGGTAAAGTTATTCAGGAAATGCAGAAAGAAAGTGGCAGCACCATCATCATTGAAGAAGTAGGCGATTTTGGTGTTATCGATATTTTCTCAGAAAACAAAGAATCTATCGACTTTGTAATTGCGAGAATAAAAGCTATTACCGCAATTCCAGAAGTGGGAGAAGTTTACCCGGGTACTGTAAAGAGTGTAATGCCTTTTGGAGTTTTTGTTGAAATTTTACCAGGGAAAGAAGGTTTGTTGCACATTTCTGAAATTGAATGGAAACGTTTGGAAACCATTGAAGAAAGCAACCTGAAAGCCGGTGATAAAATTGAAGTGAAACTCCTTGAAATCGACAAAAAAACAGGAAAATTTAAACTTTCGCGCAAGGTATTACTGCCACGCGACAAGCCTGTTGATGATGGTAAGAAACGCGAAAAAAATCCCAATTAATGATTGCAGGTATGATTATACAAACCCGTTGGACTAATTCAGCGGGTTTTTCTTTTTTTACCCTCATATAAAACAAGAGCTCCGGAATTCTTACTATTTTTGGCCCACCAAATAATACCTTTTATGCCGCATCTAATTGCACCGTCTCTTTTGGCTGCCAATTTCCTGAATCTGACAAACGACATCGAAATGGTGAACAACAGCATTGCCGACTGGTTTCATGTTGATGTAATGGATGGTCACTTTGTCCCCAATATTTCGTTTGGTTATTCCATTATTTCGCAGATCAAAACCATTGCCCGCAAGCCGCTCGATGTACACCTAATGATTTCAAATCCGGATAATTATATACAATTATGTAAAGAAGCCGGGGCAGATAGACTAACTGTACACTACGAGGTATGTATGCACCTGCACCGCACCATTGAACAAATAAGAGAAGAAGGAATGCAGCCAGGAGTGGTCATTAATCCCCATAACCCGGTGAACCTGCTTTCAGATATTGTAGCCGAAGTTGACCTGGTATTATTGATGTCTGTTAATCCTGGGTTTGGGGGTCAGAAGTTTATCGAGTCAACCTACAGGCGAATTGAAGAGTTAAAGGAACTGATAATCCGTAAAAACAGTAAAGCCTTAATAGAAATAGACGGAGGCGTGGATACTGACAATGCCGGGAAACTTGTTTCATGTGGCGCCGATGTTCTTGTAGCTGGCAGTTTTGTATTCAAATCGGCCAACCCTGCCCAAACTATCAAAAAACTAAAACTCCTGCAACACTAATCCTTATGGGCCGATTTAAGCCAACATTGGCAATTCTCCTTTTACCAGTATTTATTCTGGGTTCCTGCGATTTTTTCAAAGGAGAACCATCCTGTTCGAGCTTTATTCCCCGGCGAAAAATGGCCAACGTACTCACCGATGTTTTTCTGCTTGAATCACGGGTTACCAACCTCGCCCACAGAGAAGGCGTTACCGATTCCTTGCCCATATATTATGCCGGTTTGTTTCAGAAGCACGAAATAACCCGGCAACAGTTTGAAAAAGCCTATGAATGCTATATGCTCAACCCTGAAGATATGACCTGGCTTATGGATGAAGTATTGAGTACCCTGAGCATCATGCAAAGCAAGCTGGATGAGAAATCAGAGGACCTACAGGTTCAATAGAATTATTTCCAGAAGTGTTTCCCGTTGTGATTTTTACTTGAAAACTCATCTTTTAAAGAACCTGGCTTTAATGTTTTCAAGATCAGCTCCATCGTTGGTGCTGTAATTAAGGATGAATTCTCCGTTTCGAAAAGTTCCTGAACCAATAATTTCAATGGTATCGTCGCAGATGAGCTGCTTTGGAATACCTATGGAATTTCCGGCAATAATTGCCCTGGCTGCAATATTGATGCCCTGGTAGTTAAAATTGCGTATCAAAACCTCAGCGGAATTATTGGGATTTTTAACCACTTCAACGTTGAAGGGGCCAAAATAGCCGTTAATATCACCAGTTTCTTCACATTTCCAGTTTCCAAGAAATTTTTCAATGGGGTCGTCGGTATTATCATCAAAATCGTCGGGAATACAAGAGTGAAGAAAAAGTGCCGAAGCTATTAAGAGAAACGTAAGAAACCTGGTAATTTTATTCATGGCCGAATAATTTAGCAGTTAAACCATGGAAGGGAATTTATGTTTGTTTTCAAAATCCCTAAACAATTACCGGGCCAGCTGAAAGGCACTATCAATAATTTCTTCGCTGGCCATATTGGGTATGGTTATTTTTAACCGGGGCTCATTTTCCATTGCCCTTTTTATTGTAAAAATTGCTTCTTTGTTGCGAGCCCAACTGCGCCGGGCTATTCCGTTATTCACATCCCAGAAAAGCATGGAGTGCAGTCTTCGCGAGGAATCTTCACTGCCATCAAGTACCAAACCGAACCCACCATTGATAACTTCGCCCCAGCCAACACCACCGCCATTATGAACCGAAACCCAGGTGGCCCCCCTGAAGCTATCCCCAATAGCATTGTGTATTGCCATATCGGCCGTAAATTGCGAACCATCATAAATATTCGATGTTTCACGGTAAGGCGAATCAGTTCCAGAAACATCATGATGATCGCGCCCCAGGATAACCGGGCCCGAAATTAATCCTTCCCTTATGGCTGTATTAAAAGCTTCAGCTATCTTTATTCGACCTTCGGCATCGGCATAAAGAATCCTGGCCTGAGAACCCACCACTAATTTATTGGTTTGTGCCTGCTTAATCCAAAGGATATTGTCAGTGAGTTGTCTTTTAATTTCTTCAGGGGCAGCATGATACATCTCCTCAAGAACACGGGTGGCAATTTCATCAGTTTTGCGCAGGTCTTCAGGGTCGGAAGTTGCACAAACCCACCTGAAAGGACCAAACCCATAATCGAAACACATAGGTCCCATTATATCCTGAACATAGGATGGATAAATAAATTTCCCGTCTTCCTTAAATATATCGGCCCCTGCCCTGCCCGATTCCAGGAGAAAGGCATTGCCATAATCCCAGAAATACATTCCGCGAAGCGCCAGCGTATTGATAGCCTTTACCTGCCTTCTAAGCGATTGCTGCACCATTTCCTTGAATTTCGCAGGCTGGGATGCCATCATCTCATTTGCTTCTTCAAAACTACTCCCTGCCGGGTAATACCCACCTGCCCATGGGTTATGAAGGCTTGTTTGGTCAGACCCAAGTTCAACATTCAGATTGCTTGCAGCAAGAGCTTCCCACAAATCTACAATATTACCTTTATAGGCAATTGAAACAGCTTCCCAGGCATTTTTAGCTTTCCTGGCCCTTTCCAACACCTGGTGAAGGTCATCGTAAACTTCATCCACCCAGCCTTGCCAATGGCGAACTTCTATTGCCTTAGGATTTATTTCTGCAACCAAGCAAACCGCTCCGGCAATAACAGCAGCTTTGGGTTGTGCCCCCGACATACCACCCAACCCGCTGGTTACAAAAAGTTTACCTGCAAGGTTTTCACTGGCAGGGTCGAGTTTTCGTCCGGCATTTAAAACCGTTATGGTGGTACCATGTACAATGCCTTGCGGACCAATATACATAAATGAACCTGCGGTCATTTGACCATACTGGGTTACTCCCAGAGCATTAAAACGCTCCCAGTCGTCGGGTTTGGAGTAGTTGGGAATCATCATTCCGTTGGTAATCACTACCCTTGGTGCATCCTTATGCGACGGAAATAAACCCACAGGATGGCCTGAATAGAGCACTAAAGTTTGCTCGTCGGTCATTTCGGCAAGGTATTTCATGCACAAAAGATACTGAGCCCAGTTCTGAAATACTGCCCCGTTTCCTCCGTAGGTGATTAATTCATGAGGGTGCTGGGCAACTGCATAATCGAGATTATTGCTCAACATCAACATTATAGCCGCTGCCTGTTTTGATTTATGTGGAAAATGGTTGAACCGGCGGGCATAAATGGAGTAATCAGGACGCATACGATACATATAAATCCGACCGTATTCTAAAAGCTCACGGGCAAATTCAGGGGCTAATTCCTGATGATGCTTAGGGTGAAAATACCGAAGTGCATTGCGAAGGGCAAGCTTCTTTTCTTCAGAAGAAAGGATATCCTTTCGCCTGGGCGCATGATTCACCGATGCATCGAAAGGTTTGGGCGGCGGCAATTCGTCGGGGATACCCTGAAGTATCCTCGACTGAAACTCTCTTAAACTGATTTCAGGGTGCATGAAAAACAGAATTTGATGTGTATTGATAAGTGTTGTCCGGTGAAATTGGATGGTTATCGACAGCCCTCCACTCTCTCCACCTCAAAATCGCCAAATTCCCAGGTGAATGAAGCAGACTGAACTTCTTCAAGCTTCAATCCAGGGGCAGTGAACCTTAATCCTGCAATACCACCTCTGAGACTTTGTCCGGGTTTCATGCATACCGAAGATGTTTCACTTTCGTGGCGGGCCATTTTATCAGACAAGAATACCACTGTAAATGTCCATTTCACGGCATAATTGTTTTCATTGGTGACCCTGAGATTCAGCACCGCATCACTATTTTTATCGGTTGGGGTAACATTATGCCAGCGGTACATAATCTTTATGTTTTCTTCGGTTTTTAAATCGGTGTATCCGCGTTGTGCTGAAAGTTTTCCCAAGCTTAGCAGGAATAAAACAGTAATGGTAAGAAGAATTCGTGTTTTCATTTTTTTTTAAAATTAATTAGCTGTTAAACAATATATTATTATGGCGATTGAGGTGAATAAACTTTATTAAATGCAGTACTCCAGTATTCTTCAATTTCAGGTTGCAGAGCGAATGGATGGGCCATCATTTCATTCACAAAATTAAGATAAGATTGACTATCCTGAATTTTTTTCAGTTGTTTAAAAAACTCTCTTCCCCCTGAAAAAATCCCAGCCTGATAATGCCAAAATGCTTTCATTTGTCCCAAAGTTTTTTGTTCAGGAAAACCTTTACTTCTGATTCCCTCAAACAACTGGTCGTGAAACTTTTTCAACCTGAATCTCTTTTCATCATCAGCAATTAATCTCCCTTTTAATCTGCCAGGCAGAAAAGGGTCAATAAGGGCTCCCCGGCCAATCATCCAGCTGGTTACTTCTGGTAGTTGCTGTTTTAAACCTAAAAACTTATCATCATGAATAATATCGCCATTGTAGGTCATCGGATGCTTTGACAGGCGGTAATACTCCAAAAATCTTTCGGGGTTGGCATGGCCGCTGTACAATTGCTTTCCGGTGCGTGCATGAAGAATTATTCCGGCTAAAGGGTAATGATTGAAAATTTCAATCACTGGCTCCAGTTCATAGCAATCGTAGTAGCCCAGGCGGGTTTTCACTGACAGTTTCACCTTGAGCCGGGGTATTACTCTATCGAGTATGGTTCTGATTTTTTCAGGATAAGGTAAAATGCCGCAACCCTTCATTTTTTCGGCAAGCTGAGCGAAGGGGCAACCAAGGTTCCAGTTTACCTGAGTATAACCGTAATTTGACAGAACATTACAAACAGCAACAATTTCATCGGCATCGATGCTTACCACCTGAGGTATTGTTTCATAGGGTAAATTACCGGCTGGTATCACATCTGAAAATTTTGAAAGATTCACCTTTGCGTAGTTAACACCCGAAATAAACGGGGCATACACTTTATCGAACCCCGGAAAATTTCCCATAAAGGCATCTCTGTAGAGCCGTTCGGTAATTCCTTTAACAGGTGCCAGTGACAATTCAAAACTCATATAATCTTAAGATTTCCTGAAGCAAATCAACGGCAAATTTACAATTATAGGCGCACCAAAGCATAGTTTGCAATAATTGAATAATTTTACCATTCTTAACCAATTTCCTATGGTATATGCGCATTGAAAAAGATTTTTTGGGAGAAGTACAATTGCCATCCGAAGTATTGTATGGGATAAATTCATGGAGAGCATCAGTGAATTTCACCAACCAAACCCGTTTTTCGCTCGAATGGTTCAAAGCTGTAGGTGTGGTGAAACAGGCTTGTTATACAACAGCATACAATTTCATTGTGGCAGCCACAGAAAAATACCCCGGCAAAAAACTTCCGGCAGGGGCTGACGACCAGGGATTAATGGAAAAACTGGCCGAAACTGCAGCAGAAGTTGCCGATGGCAAATACTTCGACCAGTTTATTGTTCCGGCCATACAGGGAGGGGCTGGTACTGCTATCAATATGAATATCAACGAGATTATAGCCAATGCCACCCTTCAGAAATCGGGTCACCATCCAGGTGATTATCATATTATCGACCCATTTATTCACGCCAATGTATTTCAGTCAACCAACGATGTAATTCCAACGGCCCTGAGGGTTGCAATAATGAAACAATTGCTGGTTCTTGAAACCACCATAAATCAGCATCGGTCGGCCTTCGAAACACACGAAAAAGAGTCGCGCGGGCAGTTAAGGCTGGCCTATACGCAAATGCAACAATCCATCCCATCGTCGTTTGGATTGATGTTCAGTTCATGGGCCGATGCACTCTCGCGCGACTGGTGGAGGGTTTCCAAGTGCTTCGAACGTATAAAAACCGTAAATCTCGGAGGAGGTGCAACCGGAACAGGTATGGCCATTCCGCGTTATTTTATTATGGAGGTTACCAACCAGTTGCGCAACCAAACACAATTGCCCCTTGCCCGAAGTGAAAACCACACCGATTCTACGCAAAATCTTGATTCGCTTGTAGAAGCCCATGCTATTTTGAAAGCACACGCCGTTAATCTTGAGAAAATAGCATCCGACCTTAGGCTGCTGGCATCTGATATGTGGGGCAATCCGGATATCAGTCTTCCCGAAAGGCAAACAGGCAGCAGTATTATACCCGGAAAGGTAAACCCTGTTATCAATGAATTTGTGATTGGTTGTGCTCAAAAGGTATATGCCAATGATATATTGGTGAGTAATCTGGCCGGCCAGGGATGCCTTGAACTGAATGCCTATCTTCCGGTTATAGGCCATGCTATGCTTGAAAGTCTTCACCTTCTCATTAAGGCCAATGATTCCATGCTCAACTATATGATAACCGGCCTGACAGTACACCCCCATGCCGCGCTGCAAAAGTTGTTTTCGAGCCCCACCATCACCACTGCCCTCATTCCTTTGCTCGGCTATAACAAAGCTTCTGAATTGTCATTCTTGATGAAAAAAGAAAAGCTTAATATTTTCCAGGCTAACCAGAGACTGAAATTACTTGATGAAAGTCAACTTAACAATATACTTTCGCCCGAAAACCTGCTTAAACTGGGGTACTCGCTAAATGACATTTAGTTACAAACAGTATTAATCCATTCTAATCAAATAAATATAACTTTTACCCAAAATGGCTAAAGAGGCAAAACCCCACATTGGAATATTCGGACGCAGAAACAACGGTAAAAGCTCCTTTATCAATGCCATAACCCAGCAGGAAACGGCCATTGTGTCAAACTTTGCAGGCACCACCACCGACCCGGTAAAAAAATCGATGGAAATTAATGGAATCGGTCCTGTTATACTCATTGATACCGCTGGTATTGACGATACCGGCGAACTCGGCGAAAAAAGGGTTTCCAAAACACTGGGCATTCTCAGTCAGGTAGATTTGGCAATACTAATAATTGCCGGTAATAGTTTTGGCAAACCTGAAGAAGAACTGATTGAAAAATTCAATGAAAACGACATTCCATTTATCATTGTCCATAATAAAGCTGATGAACAAACCCTGAGTAAAGATTTAAAGGCCGAAATCGGTGCAAAATTTCCTTCAGGCGCTATTTGTGAATTTTCGTCACTAAAACTGATTAATCTTGAAGAGATTATCCAGATTATAAGAGATACCATACCCCCCGGTGCCTGGAAGAAAAACAGCTTACTTGGCGATTTGCTTTCGTATGGGGATGTGGTTCTGCTTATTACCCCCATCGATATTGAAGCCCCTGAAGGCAGGCTGATTCTACCCCAGGTTCAGGCCATAAGAGACATACTTGACAATGATTGTGTATGTGTGGTGGCCAAGGAGCGTGAAATTGACTGGCTTATCAATGTTTTACAACCCCGACCAAGCCTGGTGATAACCGATAGCCAGGTTTTTCTCAAAGCCGATGCTGCCATTCCCAAAGACATTCCTCTTACCAGTTTCAGCATTATGCTGGCTCGCCATAAAGGGGATTTTGAAAGCTATATAAAGGGGGCTCCTAAAATATCAGAACTTAAGGATGGCGACAATATTTTGCTGCTTGAAAGCTGCACACACCATATAGCCTGCGATGATATTGGAAGGGTTAAAATACCTCGCTGGATGAATAGCTATACAGGCAAAAAGCTCAACTATGATGTGGTGGCCGGTTTTAATAATTTACCTAAACCCATTAAAGAGTATTCGCTTGTGATACAATGCGGTGGGTGCATGATTACCCCGAAACAAATAAAAAACAGGCTCAAACCAGCTAAGGATGCTCATGTACCCGTTACCAATTACGGAATGGCCATAGCCTGGATGCATGGCATCTTCAACCGGGCCGTGGCTCCATTTGTTCAGTTTGGGGCTAATACCAACGATTATTTGTAACTTTGCCGGCAGAAATCAATTCAATGAAATAATGTCGGAATCAATTTCAGATATACTTGAACAGGCTGATTTCAGCAAAGAAGACCTTATTTACCTTTTGCAAACCGAGGGTGAAGAGCGCCAGCAACTATTTGCCAAATCATCCCAGATAAAGGAGCAATATGTTGGCAACAAGGTGTACTACCGTGGCCTGATTGAGTTTTCAAATCTGTGTGGAAAAAATTGCTTCTATTGTGGTATAAGGGCTGGAAACAAGGATACTAACCGATACGAAGTAACTGAAGAAGAAATTCTTGAAGCTGCCCGTTATGCCTGGGAGAATCAGTTTGGAAGCATAGTAATTCAGGCCGGTGAACGAACAGACAAGAGTTTTATAACCCGCATGGCCACCATCATTTCAAAAATAAAAGATATGAGCAGCGGGAAACTGGGCATTACTCTTTCTTTGGGCGAACAAACTGAAGATACCTTTCGCCTGTGGTACGAAAGCGGCGCTCACCGCTACCTGCTCAGAATTGAGGTTTCTAATCCCGAGCTTTACTCACGGTATCATCCCAACGATAAAAAACACGATTACAATACCCGTGTTGAGAGCCTACATTTGCTTCGCAAGGTTGGTTTTCAGGTAGGTACTGGGGTAATGATTGGCCTGCCATTTCAAACCCTTGCCGATTTGGCCGACGATCTTATCTTTTTTCGCGATTTTGATATCGATATGGTTGGCATGGGTCCTTATATTGAACATGAAGATACCCCAATGTATCAATATAAGGAAATGCTTTTACCCAAAATTGAAAGATTTTACCTCAGCCTGAAAATGGTTGCCATTCTGCGTATTATGATGAAAGACATTAATATTGCAGCCACAACAGCCATGCAGGCAATTGATGCGATGGGAAGAGAAAAAGCCATAAAGGTGGGGGCAAACATCATTATGCCCAACTTAACCCCTGTTAAGTATCGTGAAGATTATCTGTTGTATGAAGATAAACCATGCATCGACGAAGATGCCGACGAGTGTAAAAGATGCCTGGAAGCAAGGATTCACATGGCCGGAGGAACTATCGGTTACGGTGAATGGGGTGATTCCAGGCATTTCAGAAATCGCGAAAACACCAACGAAAAATCCTGATCATTTCCTCACCTAAAAGAAATAATCTCAACATTTTACCCTGACCCAGGAAAAGCTGGACTATCAGCAAGTTTAATTCCGGTGGTTTATGTAGTTGGTTTCCTTTGTTTTATGATAAACAAATGTCTTTTTCCTATGTACCGGACCCATATAGGTATTGATTATACCAATTCCAAAAAGAATTATACAGGCCAGAAAAATATGACTGCCACTATGTGCATCCCAATAAAACCCTTGAAAATACTGTCTGTAAACAATATCGTAGAAAAATCTTAAAACAGGAAATTCCACACCAGAAAACAGTGTGATGGCAATGTCGAACAACACCAGCAATATCATAATAGCAATGGATAAAGTGCCAACAACCACCACAGCAATGGTTTTTGCGAGCACAATTATTGTTTCTGCCGGTTTTAGGTCGTTGAGCATATTCTCAAAACCTATTCTGCCACTGGAAAACAGCGCAAGAGCTATTATAAAAGTGGTAACGATAAAAAATACATCCCAATTTCTCATAAATGCTATTTGTTTGTAGGTTCGTTTTTTTAGTGATTTAATTGTTTGTTTTGGGCAATAGTAATTATTCAGGAGAGGAATCGATACCTTCCTGGTAATGCAATACGAATAAATTCCGGATTATTCAGGGGTGTATACGTCGGTTTTCGCCCCCAGGTTATATGATAAATGATGATTTTCAGACATTTTTGTGAAAAACCTTACCTCTGCCATAAAAAGTAAACCCTAAGCCAACTGTAATCAATTATTACAGTGTAATTATTAATTACAAACAATGTGTACTTTTTAATGACAAACAAAAGTCTGTTTAATGTTTGTTGTCTTGAAAATATTAAATAACAACTTGTATTTGTGGCACTTTACAATTATGGCATACGCTTTGGTTGTCTTACAAATGCCGGATGTAATGTTCTTTAACAGAAGAAAAAGGTTTTTGAAGACGATGATACTCAATCATCATTCCTCCTGCCGGCAAAGTTGTTACAAACAACACTCTTCAAATATCCCCTTCTCTTCATGTGTGTTTTTGGTTTTGGTTTCCGGTAGTCTTGATTTCAGGAAAATCTCGACTACCGGTTTTTTTAAACCTTTTTTTGGGGAACCGATACCATTTATATGAGCAAACTGGATCTATGACCAATAATAAACCGATGAAAGATAATTCTACCCATCAAGTTATATTGCCCGAAGAAACCATTGCCCGATTTCGTCTTTACCAGCCTGTGCTCAGGCTATGGAAATACAAACAAAAAAACACACTTACCATTTCAAGAATTTCAGAATTCCTTGACATTGATCAGCAGATAATTTTTGATGATTTTTCACACTGCCCTATGTGGCATCAATCGCGCGATTCAAATATTGAAATCGATTCACTTATAGATTGCATTGACATTTTGCTTGGCGAAAAAGAGTTTAAGGAAGTTTTATTGGTAGGAGTGGGAAGATTGGGTACCTCACTGCTAAAAAATGAAGTAATCGCCGGGAGTGGGTTAAAAATTGTAGCAGCCTTTGACATTGACCCTGAGAAAGTTGGAAAGATACTATGGGGTATAAAAGTTCAAAACATGGACAAGCTGGCTGTTTTTGTCAGACAAATGCATCTTAAAATGGCAATGATCGCAACTACTCCGGAAAATGCTTTTCAGGCCGTACAGGAGGTAATTAGCGCCGGCGTGCCTGTAGTTTGGAATTTCACACCGACTATTATACCTGATTATGAAGGCGTTATTATACAAAACACTCAATCATCTCTCGATATAGACTCCGATTACCAGAAAATTCTTGCCCGTTTGTAAAACCCGCTGCTTTTTTTCCCGTTAAGTATTCATAATCAAACCAGAATTTTTATGATCAGGGAAATAAATGCCGGCAGAGTACCCATAAAGGCCTGGCTTTCTGATTTGGAGCCTGGCGCGCTTGAGCAGGCTGTTAATCTAGCAAATCTTCCTTTCATCCATAGTCATGTGGCACTTATGCCTGATTGTCATCAGGGATTTGGGATGCCAATTGGGGGTGTGGCAGGACTAAAAAACGTGGTGATACCCAATGCTGTTGGTGTTGATATAGGCTGCGGGATGTGTGCGTTGAAAACATCCCTTGAAAATATCGATACTCCTGCCCTAAAAACCATTATGAGTCGCATCAGAGAGATTATTCCTGTTGGATTCAAACACCACACCAACATTCAGGAGCCTTCACTGATGCCTGCAATGGAGATTGAACCTGATAATATGCCTGTGGTAGCTAAAGAGTACGAAAATGCCCGCTACCAGGTAGGTACTCTGGGTGGAGGCAACCACTTTGTTGAAATTCAAAAGGGAAGTGATGGGTTTATCTGGATTATGATTCATTCGGGCAGCCGTAATATTGGAAAACAGGTTGCCGATTATTACAACCGAATTGCGATAGATTTAAATGCCAGCTGGAAAAGTGAAATTGCGGCAAAAGCTCAGCTTGCCTGGCTTCCAGCTGATTCGGTCCAGGGTAAAATGTATTGGCAGGAAATGAGGTATTGTATTGAATTTGCCTTCAGCAACCGTAAGCTGATGATGTGGAGAATTCAGCATGTTTTTGAGAGTGTTTTTGGTTCAGGATTTTCAGCCGGGGAGCTCATAAATATTGCGCATAATTACGCTTCAAAGGAGGTTCATTTCGGAGAAACACTGGTTATTCACCGCAAAGGGGCAACCCTTGCAGAAAAAGGTACCACCGGCATTATCCCTGGAAGCCAGGGGACCAAAAGTTATATTGTGGCTGGCAAAGGAAATCCCGAAAGTTTCAATAGTTGTTCACACGGGGCTGGCAGGTTAATGGGCAGAAAGCAGGCGCAACGCCACTTAAACCTAACAGACGAAATAAAGAAATTGGATAAGCAGGGCATTATTCATGGCATAAGAACTCAAAACGACCTCGATGAGGCATCGGGTGCTTATAAGGACATTGATGCTGTTATGAAAAACCAACAAGACCTGGTTGATATTTTGGTCGAATTATCTCCTCTGGCAGTTATCAAAGGCTGAATCCCAACTATAACTTTTTTAGTTTAAACCGAAGATTTTACCCATTAAAATCAGGTTTTTACTGTGATGCTATACTTATTAGCAATATTTAGTTTTGTTAATTCAAATCGGATTAATCTGAATTTTTCTCGCGGGAATCTCAAAACTGAATTTGTTTTGCTGACCTTCAGGATAAAACAAACAGGTTTGTAAGAAAGAACAACCGTGATTGCAATCTCAGAAAAGTAAATACCAATGAAATTGTAAAAATTGAGTTTTTCAGTATTAAACCTTACACCTAATCCGACCAATAGAACAAATAACTTACAGATGAACACATTTAAACAACATTGACATGAAACTAAAAAACATTTTTATGATGCTGATGAGCATTGCCCTTTTGGCTGGTTCAGCATGCAACAAAGAAGAATCTGGTGATAAACCAACCAATCCGGTAGAATTTCAAAAAATAATAATTACCAATAACTTAAATCAGCTTACATCAAGAATAGTCAGAAAGAATGAGGTGGTTGAGATGATTCCTGAATACCTTGGCGACCTTAAATCGGATGGTGAGGCATTGAAAAGTCATACAAAGAACTTCGCATTTAAATTACGGGCCAATGTTGCAGCACCAATTCTGGATGAAAAAACCTTAATGGCAACACATGTGGCTATCAAAAACAAATTTGCAATTGTTGCCTATAATCTCAGGGGGGAATATTTTGGCGGAGCCGTTGAAATCTTCGATGTTTCTGTTCCAACCTATCCAAAAATTGTTTCACAAGCCTTGTTTCCCAATGCAGATATTAATGCTGTTGATTTTATAGACAATAAAATTTTTATTGTTGGCGCCACGGGTGAATACGAAAAAATGGAATTCTCCTCTCCTGCATTTGCAGCAAGAATAAGCGTAAACAACAAGATGGAAATTCTTAAGCTCGACACTCTGGTGGATATACCCTCTTTTTCTGCCAATGGTATAAGGGTTACCAATGATAAGGTATACATTACTTCGGGCGACAATGGCGGGCTTACCATACTTGGCCATAATCTGGACAAACTAAGACAGGAAATCATTGCCGATGCCAGGTCAGTAACTATTACAAGCCAAAACGTATTTGTTCTTTCAGGGCAACCAGGAAAAATAAATGTTTTCGATGTTTTTTCCGGTAATTTCACTCAACAGTTTCAGACAGGTGGAGCCAACACACCCCATTCAAAATCAGAGATATCAGCTACAGATAAATATGTTTTTGCAGCTCTTAACGAGGAAGGTGTAAAAATATTCAACCAAAACGGAACCCTAAAGCAACATATACCCAGACCCGAAACACCTAAAGGAGCTAAAGATGAAAATCATGTGACCAACAGTGCGTCAATCAATTACAACTTACTCTTTATGGCCAACGGTGAATCGGGCATTACAGTTGCTGAAATCATTCCTAAACTAAACGATCAGGCTGTAATGCTGGGACAAATGGTTTTCCAGGATATGAACTCATCCAACTTTGTTCAATCTAAGGATAGTGTGGTTTTTGTTGCAACAGGTTTGGGTGGTCTTAAAATTTTATCCATCAGCATTGATCAGGGGGTGCCCGACGATGTTATCCCAACTCAACCCTGCCCTACCCTTTTAAAAGCAATCAGGGCTTACCTGCCCGAACAAAGGAACGCAATGGTTCACACCCCACAATTGTTTGATCCGTTAAATACTCTGAATATTGTAACTACTCAGGAGACCCAGGTTTACATAGTATTTATTCATGAAGGAGCCGGATGGAAAAACACCTTTGGCTACTATGCCTACCCGGCCGATAATCCCCCAGCCAACGTTCAGGAACTTGAAAGATATGTGGTTTTCCCGAATGTGTCGCTGGTTAATGAAGGTGGAGGTTTGGAACCTGGCGACATGGTACAATTAGGAACAGGCACTTTTCCTGCCAATACAGTAATTGGTTTTTATCTGGTTGCACAGGGATGGGCAAATGGTCAGATGGTTAAAGGCACTTACACCCACTATACCAGCCGTAAGTTTAATCCGAGCAACTTTCAGCAGCATGTGCTGTTTCAGGAAAATGGTTGCCAGGATCTCGTTCTTGCTTTTGAAGATATCCGTATTACCAGCGGCGACAAAGACTTTAATGATATTATTCTGGTAGTAAAAGACAATCCCAACCAGTTGCCAAATACCCGTTTTGTTACCGAAGGTGTTGTTCAAATTAATGTGGTGAAATAGTTTGATAGTTCATTATTAAAAAATATTGCAGGTAATTTAGCTGCGAGTATCCGACAACCAATTCTACCAATGCAAAAAAACTTCTCTTGTTGCCAGGAGAAGTTTTTTTTTGTTGTATTGAAAATTAGAAGCTAATTAAAGGGCAGTAGGTTTGATAAATAAATAATTATTTATCCGACATTCCAATTACTTCAATAAGCGCATGATATCATTGTATTGTGCAAACAGAATTAATCCAATTAAAAGAACCATTCCCACGGTTTGGGCATATTCCATAAACTTATCTGATGGTTTTCGGCGGGCAATGATTTCGTAGAAAAGAAACATTACATGACCACCATCCAAGGCAGGTATTGGAAGAACATTCATAATAGCCAGAATTATAGAAAGGAAGGCGGTAATGGTCCAGAAGTGAACCCAATCCCAGGTGGGAGCAAAAATGCTTCCTATTGCAATAAAACCACCAAGACTTTCATGTGCTTTCACTTCAGGTCTGAACAACAACCTCAATTCGCGTAAATAATTTACAGATGTTTGCCATGCTTTTACAGCTCCTGCAGGGATTGCAGCCAAAACTGAATATTCCCTTTTTTCAAACTGGAACAATTGATTCATGGGTTTAATATAAACTCCAATCAATCCAGACTCAGGAACATTTAAAGGAAAGGATATCTGTTCCCCATTCCTTAGTACCTGCAATTGAATTACTTGTCCTTTAAAATTTCCAATCTGCGATCTGAACTCATCAAACGACCATGTTTCCATATCATTGATCCCTAAAATATGATCTCCGGGTTCAACACCTGCTTCGCGGGCTGCTGAGCCATCAAGAAATCCGTCAGCAATAAATGGAAATCGGATACTCATGAAATTTGCTCCGCGATTGGCAATAATTCTGGCAAAAAAATCTTCCGGCACAGAGATATCAACCAGTTTTCCAGCACGTTCAACCGTAACGGTTTTTACTGCCCCCATAATGAATTCGCGAGGTACATCTGCAAAATCGTCAACATCTTTTTCGTTAATTTTCAGTATTTTATCGCCTGTTTCAAGTCCAATTTCCCTTGCAAGGTCATTGGCAACGATTCCGTACTTTACATTTTTTGCAGGCAGATACTGTTCGCCCACCACTGCAAGCATTACAATATAAATAAGTATGGCAAGGATAACATTGAAGGTTACCCCTCCAAGCATGATAATAAGCCTTTGCCAGGCTGGTTTCGATCTGAATTCCCAGTCTTTGGGTGGTTGCTTCATCTGTTCCTTGTCCATTGACTCATCTATCATTCCGGAAATTTTCACATAACCACCCAGCGGCAACCACCCAATTCCATATTCAGTTTCGCCCACTTTTTTCTTAAAAATGGAAAACCAGGGATTAAAAAAAAGATAGAACTTTTCTACCCGGGTTTTAAAATACCGGGCAGTCAGAAAATGGCCAAGTTCGTGAATAATAATGAGGATTGACAGACTTAGGATAAACTGTACTACTTTAATTGCTATTTCCATGAGAAGTTAATAATATTGAATTTTGTTTGATTTTACGAATTGGTGAAATTAACAGGGAGAAGGATGCTTTGGACCATAAATTAACTCCCGGGCTAATTGTCGGGCTTCCTTGTCAGAATCAAATAATACCTTGAAGTCTGGATTAGGGTCAAAAGGAACCTGGTTCATGCATTTCTCAATAATTTCAGGCATTCTTAAAAAGCCAACCTGGTCTTTAAGGAATGCCGCTACAGCTACTTCATTGGCAGCATTAAGGATGCAAGGCATATTGCCATCGGCTTGCATTGCTCTGTAAGCAAGGGCAAGATTTGGAAAAGCTTCCGTATCGGGCTGTTCGAAGGTAAGATTGGGATAATCTAAAAAATTAAATCTTTCGTAGTCTGATTTAACTCTTACCGGATATGCAAGTGCATACTGAATGGGTAGTTTCATATCGGGTAGCCCCATCTGGGCCTTCATTGAGCCATCTTCGAATTGCACTATAGAGTGTATAATGGATTGTGGATGCACTATTACTTTTATTTGTTCGGGTTGGAGGGCAAAAAGCCACTTAGCTTCAATTACTTCCAGCCCTTTGTTCATTAATGTGGCTGAATCTATGGTAATTTTACAACCCATTTCCCAGTTTGGATGTTTCAGGGCTGCCTCTTTTTTTACATTTTTAAGATAATCACGATCCTTTCCTCTAAAAGGGCCACCAGAGGCAGTAAGGTAAATTTTTTCAATAGGATTATAGAATTCACCTGCCAGGCATTGAAAAATTGCTGAATGTTCTGAATCGACAGGATAAATATTTACACCAAACTGTCTGGCAATGGTTGTGATGATATCTCCGGCAACCACCAGTGTTTCCTTGTTGGCCAGTGCAATCTGCTTTCCTGCCCTGATAGCGCTTATGGTGGGTTTTAACCCGGCAAACCCTACCATCGCCGTAAGAACAATATCAATCGATTCAAATTCTACTATTTGCTCCAGCGATTCTTCACCACAAAAAACCTTTATGTTTAGAGGTTCAAGTTCCAAACTAACCCGTTCATACAAATCCTTATTGCCTATTACCACTGCGTTTGGCCTTAATTCTGATGCCTGCTTAATTAGTAAACCTGCATTATTCTGGGCGGTAAGAACCTCAACCGAAAAAGAATCGGGGTTGGCTCTGATAACATCGATTGCCTGCGTACCTATTGAACCCGTTGAACCCAGAATGGCTACTCTTCGCATAGTAATTGTGGTTGTTATTTGTTTTTTACGACCAGAGTTTAATCAGGGTTTAAAACACTATAAAATCTGTGGGATTGACAGGGTTGCCATTGAACCATAGTTCGAAATGCAGGTGTGTACCGGTTGACAAAGCCCCTGTGTTGCCAATAATTGCGATTACCTCCCCTGCCCTAACGTAGGTACCCTCTTGCTTAAGCAAAACATCGTTGTGTTTGTAAACCGAAATCAGGTTATTGGAATGTTGGATTCCCAGAGTATAACCGGTACCAAGCGTCCAGGTCGAAAATATTATTGTCCCATCAAGTGTTGCCTTTACAGGTGAGCCTTTGTCGGCAACGATATCGATACCAAAATGCTTCTGGCCGGCATTAAAATGATTTGTAATAATGCCCTGCAGTGGAGGAAAGAAAAAGAATTGCGATACTCCGCGGGTTTCAGTAACTACCATTTCTTCAGCTCCCCATTCCGAAAACTTTATTTCACTTTCTATCTGTGCCCTTAAAATAGAGTCTTCCCTTGAGCGTGTCAGTTCAGATATCTCAAAAAAGCCGCCACCGCCAAGCGAATCAGGTAATTGTTCAACCAGATCGCGCCCTTCGACAATATTGCGAATACTAATAATATATAGGTCTTTGCGTCTCAACTCAGCCTGCAGCGAATCGGCCTTAAGGTTCAATTCCCTGAATACCTTGCGGGTATTAAAATCGGCATAACCAGGTATATATTCCTTAAGGGGAGTAAATGCAATAATATAAGTAGTTGCAACCACCAGAAAAATTACCAGGGTACCAAAAAAGACAAATACATTGAAACGAGTAAGTCTGAACGAAATCTTTTCTTCGAAGGTATCGTCATTCATCAATACCAACCGGTATTTGTCATGTAGCTTTGAAAAGAACCCCTTTTCCCTTATCCGATTTTCTGACATTGATGGATAAAAACTTGTTTTTCTATGATTTATGTTTATTTCTGAAGTGAAATTAAAGTGCAAATATCGCAATTTTAATTCGTATGTTGATTATTTTACTTAAGATAAATCAGAGTGTTTGCTTTCAAAAATTTTTTGAAGGGCATACCAAATTGAAATAAATTTGCATTTTCTGAGTTTTACCGTCAGAAAGCACAAATACATTCAACCCAATCTATTCAGGTGAAAAGAATTATCCTTCGTCTATTACTTATTGGCACCTTTATAACCCTGGGTGTTTCTTGCTCCACTAAGAAAAACACCATTGTTAACCGAAATTTTCACAGTATTACTACCAAGTATAACGGTTTTTTCAATGCCCGGGAGAGCTACAATGCCGGAGTTAAAAAGCTTGAACAGTTGCATGAAGACAATTTTGAAGATGTACTGAGCATTTTCAGGTATGGAAGCAAACAACAAGCTTCTTCCGTGGCCGGCGATATGGAAACTGCCTATCAGAAAGCCAGTACCGCCATACGCAGGCACTCGATGAACATAAAGGGTGTTGAATATAACAGATGGATTGACGACTCCTATTTTTTGATTGCAGGAAGCCATTATTTTAAAGGTGATTACAACCTGGCTATATTAACTTTCCAATATATCATCAGGCAATACGAATCGCCACTGAAATACCTTTCGATGATATGGATTGCCAAGGCGCAGGTTAGAGCAGGTGATTATTTTAATGCTCAGCAAACTCTCGAACGACTTAGCAGGGATTTAGGCAATGGAAATTTTACAACTGAAGCAAGGTTGTTTTACAATATGGTGTATGCCGATTTGTTTCTGCAACAGAAGAATTATAGGCAGGCTGCCCCATATCTTACCAAAGCTGCCGAACTTGCTCCCAACAAAAAACTTCGAACAAGGCTAATATATATTCTTGCCCAATCCTATCAGCAGGATCAAAACTTCAGAATGGCTCAGCAAACCTATGCCAGGGTTTTGAAGCTCAGGCCCGATTATCAGATGGCATTCCAGACAAGAATTAATATGGCAATGGCATTCGACCCGGCAACCGGCGACAGTAATTTTATTTTGTCTGAATTGCAGGGGATGCTCAGAAATAATCACAACAAAGAATTTCGTGACCAAATATATTATGCACTCGGACAGTTTTCCATGCGCCAGAATAATGAGTCAAAAGCAATTGAGTATTACACGACAGGGCTCGAAAATTTCAAAGGCAACAAGTCACAAAGAGGAATTTTGTTTCTGCGAATGGCCGAAATCTCTCTCAACAACAAACAATACTTAAACGCAGCTGACCAGCTCGACAGCACAATGCTCTATCTTTCGAGAGAATATCCCGCCTACACACAAGCCAGCAACCAACATTCTATTTTAAAAGACCTTGCGTTAAATATGCGTCGGATTCAACGTGAAGATTCATTACAGCGCTTAGCTCTGATGCCCCCCGAGCAAAGAAATGCAGTTCTTGATCAAATCATTGAAAAAATTGAAGAAGAAGAGCGGCTTGAAAAGCAACGCGAACAGGAAAGGACCCTTATGCGGCAACAGATGATGCGTTCGGGGCGCAATCAGGCCATGGGTGCCGGAGGGGAGGGTGGATGGTACTTTTACAACCCATCGGCAATCAGTTTTGGCAGAAATGAGTTTTATGCCAAATGGGGCGAAAGAGAATTGCAGGACCTATGGAGAATCAGCAACAAGAGGATAATTAGCTTTGGAGAAACGGCTACATCAGGCCAAGAACAAAGCATGTCAGAGAACTCAGATGGCAAGGTTTCGAGGGCAAGCCTAATACAGAATATTCCCACAACCCCCGAAAAAATGGAGGAATCTAAAGAAAAGGTTGCCCTTTCCCATTACAATATTGGCGTTATCTTCAAAGATCGGTTCAACGACCCATCATCGGCAATTTCCAGTTTTGAGACTCTTATCAATAACCACCCTTCGCATCACAACAGGCTGCTTGGCGCATACTTTTTATACTTATTACACCAGCAGTCGAACAATATTCCAAGGGCCGATATCTATAAAAATCTGATTATCCGTGAATTTCCTGAAACAGATTTTGCCCTAATACTTTCAGACCCCAGCTACCGGCAAAAAATTGCCGAACGTGAAAACCGATTTCAGTCAATTTACTCAAGCGCCTATCTTGCCTTTTCATCGGGTGATTATAATAAGGCTTCAAATCTTATCAATCAGGGATTAACCGATACTACAGATTTAAATCGCAACCTTGCCGCAAGGTTTAAATTTCTGAAAGCCCTAATTTTTGCACGCACCAATCAGAATGAGGCACTGATAAACCAACTCACACTCATCAGGGATAATTATAAGGAAACTGAAGTTCATCAACCTGCCATGAATCTGCTTGCTTTCCTTGGCACTTCAGGCATGTTGACCGCTTCAAATATTGCTTCGGTAAATGGCCAACAACAATTGAATGGTGCAGCTGCCAGACCTGTTACTCTCCCTCCTGGTGCAGCTGTATTCAGCAATAAACCCAACTCAGTCCATTTCTATGTTTTTGTAGTAAATACCAGAAACGTGCAATTGAGGGTTATTCGCAACGAAATAAATACTTTTAACCGTGATGCCTTTGCTGATAACAGTTTAAATATGAGCACCCTATTTTTTGATCAAAACAGGCAACTATTAACCATAACCAATTTCCCCGATGCCGCCAAGGCGATGGACTATGGCGCGAGATTAAATGCGCTGCTTCTCGATAAAGACTTTGACCCCTCAGCTTATGAAAGCTTTGCCATTAGTGTTGACAATTACCCGGTCTTTTATCAGGAACGAAAACTCGACGATTACCTCGAATTTTTCAGGTTCTGGTATTGACAACTAACCACAAAAAATATTTTGATTACAGGAATTTTATTTTACTTTTGCTCGTTACCTGAAAAAAAACCTGTAACTTCAAATAAACCTAAGTAATAAAAGGTAATGGTGAAGCAGGAGCATACAAGTTATTTAAGTTTTACCACGTTAATACTTTCTCAAAATGGCTAAAAGTAACGAAACAGAACACACATCAATTAACCTCATTGGCAATGGAACAACCATTAAAGGTGAGATAAAAAGCAATGGAGATATACGCATTGATGGCACCCTCATCGGTCAGGTTTTTTCAAAAGGAAAAATCGTTGTTGGTAACACCGGCGTAATTGAAGGTGAGATTTATTGTCAGAATGCAGATTTTTCCGGCAATATTACCGCAAAAGTAGAAGTTTCTGAATTGCTAAGTTTGAAAGCCTCATCACGGCTCAAAGGAGAGATTGTTACCAGCAAACTGGCCATCGAACCCGGTGCACGTTTCACCGGATCATGCACAATGGAAAAAGAGCAACCAGCTGCACAAAAACCCGAACTTAAAAACGAAGCCAGTCCAAAATAAAACAATTTACCCCCAACCGGAACCAAAAACAGTTCCGGTTATTTTTTACAACATTTCTTCGGGATTTTTAAAAAACCGAATATTTCGCAAACCTATTTGTTGAAATTTAGCAGTCTTAAATGGCAAAAACACCTTTCATAAGGCTTTCGTTAATATATCTGGCAATCTTTCTTGCAACGCTTATCTTTTATTTCAAAGCACCAGAGCATTTAGTAAGCAGAAGTCTTTTATTCATTACACCCTTCTTTTACCTGGTAAGCATTTTGTCGCATTTAATTTTTCTTCGGCTGGAAAAAAAACAAAAGGTCAACAAAGGTTTATTTTACCTCAAAGCATCGGGAGTAAAACTTGGAATCTACATTGCCATCCTTTTAACCTATGGTCTTCTTTTCAGAGATGATGTAGTTCCATTTTTTATAAGTTTTCTGTTTTTCTATGTTCTTTTTTCTTTTCTCGAAATAAAATTACACCTTCGAAAAATGTAATTACTTCCAACAGATGCCCATGAATGTTTGACATGGGCATAAATAATTGTATTTAAATACATTGACTTTTCATTTATAACAAATAACAGTTTTAAAAAAATACCAAATAACAGTATCAGCACGGAATTATTAAAGCAAAATAATTCCTAAATTGCACCTTTAAAACCAAAACTGAATGACGGGCTTTAACTGAAAATATTTTATGTGTTTGGGTTTCCTGAGAAAAAAGATTTCGACATTTAGCATAATTTTCCTTGCGTTTCTTTTCTCCAGCAGTTTGTATGCTGCCGGATCGCCTACACAAAATGAGGGTGAAAAGCATGAGAAAAAATTCGATGCAGGAAAGGTAATAATTGACCATGTATTAGATGCCTACGACTGGCATATAGCTAATTATGGTGATATTCATATTACCATACCGCTCCCCGTAATCCTTTATTATCAGGGCGAATGGTCATTTTTTCTTTCAAGCAAATTCCACCACGGTCATGATGCCTACAAAGGTTTTAGAATAGCTTCCGAAGGCCCAAAAAAGGGAAAAATCATCAGAGTTTTGGATGATGGGATTACTTCTGACCCCAATGCAACCTTTCTACTCGACCTTTCCATCACAAAAAACGTTCTCTCTCTGCTGATGGCATCCATAGCTCTTTGCATACTCCTTATCAGAGTAGCCAAAAGCTATGTTCACTGCGGATTTAAACGTGCTCCCAGAGGGCTCTCAGCTTTTCTCGAACCATTGATTCTTTTTGTCAGGGATGATATTGCTCGCGCTACTATTCCTGAGCATAAGGTTGACAGGTTTTTGCCCTATTTATTAACATTATTCTCTTTCATATTTTTCAACAACCTTCTTGGATTGATACCCTTTTTCCCGGGAGGTGCCAACGTAACGGGCAACATCAGTGTAACTGCCACCCTGGCTTTGTTTACCTTTTTCACACTTCACTTTTTCGCCAACAAAGAATACTGGAAGCATATTTTCAACACCCCCGGCGTACCGATATGGCTTAAGTTTCCCATTCCCTTGATGCCAATTATTGAAATACTGGGTGTTATTGTGAAACCTGTTGTGCTTACCCTAAGGCTTTTTGCCAATATTACAGCAGGGCACATGATTATACTGGGGTTTGTTAGTCTTATTTTCGTTATGGGGGCTGCAAACGCAATTATTGGGCTGGCAATTTCACCCTTGTCTGTTATTTTTGTAATTTTCATGAATTTCCTTGAATTACTGGTGGCCTTTATCCAGGCCTATGTATTTACATTTTTCAGTGCCATATTTTTTGGTATGGCTGTTCCCGAAGAACATCATTAAATAACAAATAAAGCAATTCAATTTTAATCCATTAATTTAAAACTTAGAACCATGTTAGATTTATTTGTAATGTTACAGTTCGAAGCTGCTGAAATGGCAGCCAATTATATGAAGATGGGTGCAGCCCTTGCGGCTTCAATTGCGGTTATTGGCGCAGCATTTGGAATATCAAGAATCGGTTGCAGCGCTCTTGAATCAATTGCCCGCCAACCCGAAGCAGCCAACGACCTCAGGTCATCGATGATCGTTGCTTCGGCCCTTATCGAAGGTGCTACCTTCTTTGCCATTGTAGTGTGTCTGCTGGTATTGTTTGTATAAAAAAAGTCAGTATTGTAAACCCTTTGAAATCAACTTCCATTGGATAAACTACACATATCCAATTTTTTATAGTTAAAAAGAGGGCATTAACTGCGATTAAAAACAAATTTTATGGAACTTGTATCCCCCGGTATCGGATTCGTTTTTTGGATGACCCTGTCGTTCGGTTTGGTTTTATTTATCCTGCGAAAATTTGCCTGGAAACCCATCCTGTCAACCATAAAGGAGCGTGAAAATTACATTGCCAATTCCATTCGGCATAGTAAAAAAATTCATCGCGAATTGCAGGAACTGGACCAGACCAAGGAAAAATTGCTGAACCAGGCCAGGGATAGGGCCGATGAAATGATCAAGCAGGCGAAATTGGAAGGCGAAGAGATCATTCAGAAAGCTCAGCAAGCAGCCCGGAAGGAGGCCGATCAAATAATAGAATCTGCGAAAAGCAGCATTTTGGCCGAAAGAAGGGCAGCAGAAAAGGAGATCAGGCAACAGATAATCATGCTCTCATTAGACCTGGCTCAAAAGGTAATTAGAGAAGAATTTCAGGATGTTCATAAGAAAAATGAATACATCGGAAAGCTTCTCGAAGACATCCAGCTCAATTAATCTTTATTTAAAGAGATTATACAATCAATAAACACTGAACAGTGAAAAATCTGCGTGTAGCAAACAGGTATGCAAAAGCTCTTCTGGGTCTTGCGGAAGAAAATAGTTTTTCGGGACAGGCTTTTGATGATATGATGCTGGTATTCAACACCCTGGAATCAAGTAAAGAATTACAAACTATTCTAAGAAGTCCGATTGTAAGGGTGGGAAAGAAGCTAAATATACTGAAAGCTTTATTTGAAGGCAAGATTCATCCGGTGAGTATGCATTATTTAAATGTAATTGCCCGAAAGAAAAGAGCTTCCCTTATTAGAGGCATGGCCCATGAATACATGGCCATTCATCGCGATAACCTCGACATGGATATGGCTACCTTAATAACTGCAGACGAAATTGACACAATGTTGCAGGCTAAAGCGAAAGAAATAGCCCTGAAACTATCTCCTAAATCAAAGATTGAATTCGTTCAGGTGAAAGATCCGGGGATTATTGGAGGCTTTGTATTACGGATTGGTGACCTTCAATATGATGCCAATGTGAAAAGGAAACTGGCCATTATGAAGAAAAAGTTACTTGAACACTGAAATGCCTGCGGGAATAATACAGTTCAAAAAGAAGAGAGTAAAAAAAGACAAATTACTATGGCAGAAATAAAACCGGCAGAAATATCTGCAATATTGCGTAAGGAAATGTCTGGTTTCCAGATGCAGACCGAACTGGAAGAAACAGGTACAGTGCTTCAGATCGGTGATGGAATTGCCAGAATTTATGGCCTTTCGAAGGTTAAAAGTGGAGAATTGATCGAGTTTGACGACTCAGAACTTCAGGGTGTAGTGCTAAACCTTGAGGAGGATAATGTTGGAGTTGTTCTTTTGGGCGAAGCACTGAATGTAAAAGAAGGACACCTTGTGAAGCGAACTAAGAAAATCGCATCCATTAAAGTGGGCGAAGGGTTGCTTGGCAGGGTAATCAACACCCTTGGAATGCCTATTGATGGCAAAGGTCTGCTTGATGGTGAACTCTTCGAAATGCCTCTCGAGCGCAAAGCCCCCGGGGTAATATTCAGGCAACCTGTTAATGAACCGCTGCAAACAGGAATTAAGGCCATCGACTCAATGATTCCAATAGGTCGGGGACAGAGGGAACTCATCATTGGTGACCGTCAGACTGGAAAAAGCGCCATTGCCATAGATACCATTATCAATCAAAAAGAGTTCTTCGAAAAAGGAGAACCAGTTTATTGCATTTATGTTGCCGTAGGCCAGAAGGGATCAACTGTGGCAAACATTATGAGCACACTCGAAAAACATGGTGCAATGCAATATACTACCATTGTTTCTGCCAATGCCAGCGACCCCGCAGCCATGCAGTTTTATGCTCCATTTGCCGGAGCGGCCATCGGAGAGTATTTCAGAGATACCGGCAGGCCGGCACTGGTTATTTACGACGACCTTTCCAAACAGGCTGTATCTTACAGGGAAGTATCGTTGTTGTTGCGAAGACCACCAGGTCGTGAAGCATACCCTGGAGATGTTTTTTACCTCCACAGCCGCTTGCTCGAAAGAGCTGCCAAAATCATCAATTCTGATGAAATTGCACAGCAAATGAACGACGTTCCGGAATCGCTTAAAGGACGTATTAAGGGAGGCGGATCTTTAACCGCCCTTCCAATTATTGAAACACAGGCAGGCGATGTTTCTGCATACATCCCTACCAACGTAATTTCCATTACCGACGGGCAAATATTCCTCGAATCGAACCTGTTCAACGCCGGCATAAGGCCAGCCATCAATGTGGGAATTTCTGTATCAAGGGTGGGTGGAAACGCCCAGATTAAACCCATGAAGAAAATTGCCGGAACACTAAAACTCGACCAGGCACAGTACCGTGAACTCGAAGCTTTCTCAAAATTTGGTTCTGACCTCGATGCCGCAACACAATCTGTACTTGACAAAGGCGCCCGCAACGTTGAAATATTAAAGCAAAGCCAATACAAACCTGTGCCTGTTGAAAAGCAAATCAGCATTGTTTACTGTGGTACCAAAGGCCTTCTCAGAAAACTCGAAATCAGAAAGGTGGCAAAGTTTGAAGAAATGTACCTCGATTACCTCGACAATAATCACCGTTCTACACTTGATGAACTTAGAAAAGGAGTTTTCAATGACGATATTGCCATGGTACTTGAAGATACTGCCTCAATGATTGTAGAGAAATTATCTCATAGCTAATAAATTATCAATTCATACAACACATGGCCAATTTAAAGGAAGTAAGAGTAAGAATTGCATCCATTAAGTCTACCCGCCAGATAACCAGTGCAATGAAAATGGTATCGGCATCGAAGTTGCGGAAAGGCCAGAATGCCATTCAGAACCTCAGACCCTATGAAGAACACCTGCGCTCCATTCTTAACAACCTGAACAAAGGGCTTAGGGAAGAAGACAAAAATGTGTTGTGTGTTGCCAAACCTGTAACCAATGTGCTTGTGGTGGTTATTACTGCGAATAAGGGATTGTGTGGAACTTTTAATTCTAATCTATTAAAAAAAGCCGTAAACCATTTGCACGAGCTCCGTGAGCAAGGCCTTAAAATAAAATTGTGGATGGTAGGGAAAAAAGGTGAAGACGTTTTAAGAAAAAGCAAATATGAAACGGAGTTTACCTTTCATGATATTATTGAGAAAATATCGTTCGAGAGTGCGTTTGAATTTGCCCGTAAGGCGATGTCTACCATCGAAAGTGGCCAATACCAGCGTGTAGACTTTATTTACAACCGTTTCGTAAACGCAGCCCGCTATGAGCTCGAAATTGAAAAAATATTGCCTTTAACCCTGGAAACCAAATCTGCAAATGGGCCTCTGAATCCGCGTGAAGAAGTAGAATACATACTCGAACCTTCGAAAAAGGAGATTCTGGAAGAGTTGGTTCCGAAGGTTATTCAAACCTGCGTGTACCGTATATTGCTTGATTCCTATGCGAGTGAACAGGGAGCCCGAATGACAGCCATGCACAAGGCAACTGACAATGCAACCGAATTACTGAAAAATCTGACCATTACATATAATAAGGTGCGTCAGGCATCCATTACCAACGAAATTGTGGAAATAGTGGGTGGCGCCGATGCTCTCAACGCATAATATTTAGATGTTTTTATGAATGCCTGGGAGCACAATTCGCCAACAGCCATTATGTTTCCGGGTTTTTATTTGTTAACTTTGAACCTGCAAAATCAGGATTATTAACCATTAAAAGCGTAGGATATGTTAAAGAAAAAGATTGAAGAAATTCTGAATAGCCAGGTAGAAAAGGAAGCTTATGCCGCACAACTTTATCTTTCAATGGCATCATGGGCCGAAACCAAAGGTCTGGAAGGAATATCCAACTGGTTTTATGCCCAGCACCAGGAAGAAATATTGCACATGCTAAAATTTATTAAGTACGTGAATGAAAGAGGTGGCAAAGCAATTGTGCCTCCGGTAAAACAGCCTCCAACAGACTTTCCCAGTATAAAAGCTGCCTTTGAAGGCGCACTGGAGCACGAACAAATGGTTACACTATCCATCAACAATATTGTTGCTGTAGCCATTGAAGAAAAGGATTTTACTACCCACAGCTGGGTGCAATGGTTTGTAAATGAGCAGCTCGAGGAAGAATCTTCAGTGCAGAAAATACTTGATAAGTTGAGTCTGGCGGGCGATGGCAGCCTTTACCAGTTCGACAGGGACATAATGACCCTCAGGGCTGCAGAAGCCTCTGAAACTGAATAAATAAGTTTATCGCATCAATGGCTAAACTCAAAAAACCGGGATTTGATTACAACATCCCGGTTTTATTTTATGGCAAACACATCCTAACTTGAAAAGAAAACTGCTGTTTATTATCAATCCCATTTCGGGTATAAACGATAAAAACAAAACACGAAAAATTATTGAGAAACATGTTTGCACTTCGGGGTGCGAATATGAAATTGTATTTACCAAATATCCCCGTCATGCCTTTGAACTTTCGCGCACAGCAGTTGAAGAAAACCTTGATGCCGTAATAATTGCCGGGGGCGATGGCTCAGTAAATGAAGTTGCCTCAGCCCTTGTTAATACCCCGGTAAAACTTGGTATTATACCCAATGGCTCAGGGAATGGTTTGGCCAGGCATCTGGGAATTCCCCTTGATGCGGCAAAGAGTATGGTTATTATTAACCGGTTTTCTCCCAAAAAAATAGACACCTATATACTTAATGGTCATTTTGGCTG
This sequence comes from Bacteroidota bacterium, assembly GCA_037441525.1. Taxonomy (GTDB): domain Bacteria; phylum Bacteroidota; class Bacteroidia; order Bacteroidales; family UBA7960; genus SKVR01. The sequence goes on along the minus strand of JBBISA010000002.1, from coordinate 58,978 downwards.
CAACCTTGCCGGGATAGGTTTCGATGCGAAGGTTGCCAACGAATTTGCGCGAGAAAAAAGGCGCGGTTTTTTTTCATACGTAAAAACAGCATTAATAAACTTTCCAAAATATAAACCGGTGCGGTTTAGTATTTTATCAGGCAATGTAAAAATTGAAACGGATGCCTTCCTGATAAGCATTGCTAATTCCAATCAGTTTGGCAACAGGGCAGTAATTGCCCCCCATGCAAAACCTGACGATTCCATCCTTGATATTTGCATCGTAAAACCATTTCTCTTGTGGTATGCCCCTGTATTTGCCATTGCCTTGCTTACAAACAGAGCCAACAGAACTGGTTTCATAAGTTATATTGCAGCACAGTCAGCTATAATTACCGCATCCCGACCCACAGAGATTCATATCGATGGTGACCCTTTGCCCCCGGAAAAGGTGGTGGAAGTAAAAATAAACCCCTTATCTTTGGCCGTATTGGTTTAATGTTTATACTTATCCTCATGACAAAAAAAGAAATCCAATCCAAAGGAAATATCGTTTATTCCACTAATAAAGACTTTGATTTTTCAAAACCAACTGAAGGGCAGGCAACACTTCCGGTGGACAAGCAAAACCTGAAAATAATGCTCAGTAAAAAAGGACGTGGAGGCAAAACTGTTACTCTTATTGAAGGGTTTACAGGCACCGATGCCGACCTGGAACAATTGGGCAAATTGCTTAAAAATAAATGTGGTGTAGGAGGTTCGGTAAAGGATGGGGAAATTCTGCTCCAGGGTGATTTAAGGGACAAGGTGCTGGATATTTTGCTTAAAACCGGTTATAAGGCAAAAAAAGCGGGCGGATAATTATCTTCCCTTTATTTCGTGTCTTTTCATTTTCTGATATAGGGCATTTCGGCTTATCCCCAGTGCTGACGCCACACGGGTCATATTGTGATCAAACACTGAGATGGCATCGATGATAGCATTTTTTTCCATTTCTTCAAGTGAAATAACCTTAGGGGGATCATCATCGGATTGTTTGGGTAAAGCAGTATCTGCAATACTTAGCGATGCTGTTGAGACAGGTTTTTCGCGAAATCCTTGCATATTTATTAAATCATCGGCCCATTGCACTTTGCCATCAAAGTTTACATATTTTTCTATGAAATTCTCCAGTTCGCGTACGTTGCCCGGCCAGTCGTAATGCACAAGTTTCTTAAAAAGTTTATTGTCCATATCGGGCATCCTTTTTCTCAGCTTAACCGATTTAAGACTAAGAAAGAAACTGATGAGCATGGGTATATCTTCGCGTCGGTTTCGTAAGGGAGGAATGTAAACCGGAATTACGCTGAGCCTGTAGTACAAATCCTGACGAAACTTCCCTTCCTTAACCAGATCAATAAGATTGCGGTTGGTAGCAGCAATAATGCGGACATCAACGGGAATGGTCTTGTCTCCGCCCACCCTGGTAATGGTTCGCTCCTGCAATGCTCTGAGCAGCTTCACCTGCATATCGAGAGCCATTTCTCCGATTTCATCAAGAAAAAGGGTGCCACCATTGGCCAGTTCAAACTTGCCTGGCTTGCCTCCTTTTTTAGCGCTGGTAAAAGCACCTTCGCTATATCCAAAGAGCTCGCTTTCAATAAGGGTTTCTGGAATGGCGCCACAGTTAAGGGCTACAAATCCTCCTTCGCGGCGTGTACTGTAGTTGTGAATAGATTGCGCAAGAACCTCTTTCCCTGTTCCGCTTTCGCCCTGAATAAGAACCGTGCTTGGGCTACTGGCAATATTGCGGCAATATTCAATTATCCGCTTCATTTCATCACTTTCGCCAATCAGGTCATCGAAGTTATAACGTGCTTCCATGCCGGTATATTTGTTTACCATTTTATATACCCGCTTCATATCGCGAATGGTAACCACGGTACCGCTTATGGTGCCATCGCCGTCGGTTAATGGATAAACATTGAGGTTGAAGGCATCTTTTCCCGCTCCGCGAATTATCTGCACTTCCTCGTCTATAATGATTTCGTGGTTTTTTATCTGCTTGATCAAACCTGGCCATGATGGGATAAAATCTTCCATAAACCTATGTTCAATCATCTCAATTGGGACACGCAGCAAACCAGCAGTAAGGTTGTTAGCCCTTCTAATCCTGCCGTTTATGTCGGTTGCCATTACACCAAACTCAAGAGTATTGAGTATCTGAGATACAAAATGATAGGCTTCCTTTACCCTCATTTCAGAGAATGAACTCCGCAACTGGTACTCGATAGCTTTTGCTGAAGCCACAACAAGCCCAAGAATGTGTGGGTAATCTTTATCTAAATGCCCACTCAGATTTATACAACCTATTGTGGTTCCTTTTTCATCGTGAATGGGAGCAGCTGAACAGGTCCATTGATGAAACACCCTGGCAAAATGCTCCTGCCCGGTAATCTGCACAGGGCTATTCTCATATAAGGCTATGCTTATTGCGTTTGTTCCAATACTTTGTTCACTTATAAAAACCCCTTTTACCAAGCCCCAGGTTTGGGTTTCGCGAAGTACCGATTCGTCGCCGTCCATTTCGAGTATGCAACATTGCTCATCCGTTAGAATAATGATGAAGCCGCTGGTAGCCAGAAACTCGCTTAACAGGTGAATGAATGGTCGGGCAAGGCTGAGCAACCGGGAGTTTTTATCGAGGCATTGCTCCAGATCAACACCTTTAAGGGCACGGTCAGGGATTACCCTTTCGCGCTCAACGCCAAAATCAAGGCTCCGCTTATGCGAGGCCCTGACTCTGTCGCGATGTTCCTGGATGGAATTTGCCGGAGCAATCATAGTTGTCAGGCAGTTAGTTTTTTATACCTGATGCGCTTGGGAGCAGTATCACCGATGCGTTTCTTTTTGTTTTCCTCATATTCAGAATACGATCCTTCGAAAAATACCACTTCAGAGTTTCCTTCAAAAGCGATAATATGGGTGGCAACCCTATCGAGGAACCAACGGTCGTGAGTAATGATTACTGCGCAGCCGGCAAAGCTTTCCAGACCTTCTTCCAGGGCTCTGAGCGTATTAACGTCAATATCGTTGGTTGGCTCATCGAGGAGTAAAACATTGGCTTCACTTTTAAGGGTAAGGGCAAGGTGCAATCTGTTTCGTTCTCCGCCGGAGAGAACTCCACATTTTTTGCCTTGGTCTGCACCACTAAAGTTGAATCGTGACACATAGGCCCTGCTGTTGATCTGACGGCCGCTTAGGTTAATCAACTCATTTCCTTCTGAAACCACTTCCCAAACTGATTTATTGGGGTCAATTGCAGTGTGAGCCTGGTCTACATACCCAAGTTTAACCGTTTCGCCAATGGTAAACGTGCCGTTATCTGCTCTCTCCTGCCCCATAATCATTCGGAAGAGAGTAGTTTTACCTGCACCGTTGGGCCCAATAATTCCAACGATTCCAGCGGGTGGAAGAGAGAAACTAAAGTTTTCGAACAATATTTTATCACTGAATGATTTGGAAATCCCCGATGCTTCAACTACCTGAGAACCAAGACGTGGTCCATTGGGTATGAATATTTCCAGCCGTTCTTCCTTTTGTTTTACATCTTCGTTGAGCATACGGTCGTAGGAGTTAAGTCTTGCCTTGGCTTTGGCCTGCCGTCCTTTGGGGTTCATACGAACCCATTCAAGCTCCCGCTCAAGGGTTTTGCGACGCTTGCTTTCGGTTTTTTCTTCCTGAGCCAGGCGCTTCGATTTCTGGTCGAGCCAGCTGCTGTAATTACCCTTCCACGGAATTCCCTCGCCACGGTCAAGTTCAAGTATCCAGCCGGCAACATTATCCAAAAAGTAACGGTCGTGCGTAATGGCAATAACGGTTCCTTTGTATTGTTTCAGGTGCACTTCGAGCCATTCTACCGATTCAGCATCAAGGTGGTTGGTAGGTTCGTCGAGCAAAAGGATATCGGGTTCCTGCAACAAGAGCCTGCACAATGCAACCCTGCGACGTTCACCCCCGCTAAGATGAGCAACGTTCTCATCCTGGTCAGGACACCTAAGTGCGTCCATTGCCCTCTCGAGTCTGCTATCAAGCTCCCATCCGTTGTATTGAACTATCAGATCAGAAACTTCGCCTTGTCTTTCAATAAGTTTAGTCATTTCGTCATCGCTCATGGGCTCGGCAAATTTCATATTAATCGCCTCGTATTCCTTGAGCACATCCACCACATGCTGAACCCCTTCCTCAACAATCTGCCTTACAGTTTTGGTGTTATCCAGTTGTGGATCCTGTTCGAGGTATCCTACTGAATATCCCGGTGAAAATACCACATTGCCTTGAAATGATTTTTCAACTCCGGCAATAATGCGCATCAGAGTTGATTTACCAGAACCATTTAGCCCAATGATGCCTATTTTGGCTCCGTAAAAAAATGACAGGTAAATATCTTTGAGTACTTGTTTTGATGGGGGAAATACTTTACTAACCCCTACCATTGAGAAAATTATCTTCTTATCGTCGCTCATATCAGCATTATTTTGTTGTTAAAATTCAGGTGCAAAGATAAGGAAAGGTTTGCGAAAAAGGGGGCGATAAAAGGGATGTGTTAATAATGATGCGATTCGGTTAGTTGTTTCCCTTTGTTTTTCGGCAGGGTCGTTTGGCAAGTTCCACAGGGATTTGAAGAAGGTCACGGATAGCCACAGATGCCAGAACACAACCAAATACTGCCGGCATGTAACTTACCGTACCTACAGTAGTTTTTTTATTGGGTTCGTTTTCAACCATTATCAAGGCTTCATCGTCGCTTATCTCAGGCGAGAAAACAGTTTTGAAACCTGCTCTTACACAAAGGTTTTTCAATCTTTTCCTCAGCATCCGGGCAAGATTGCATTGGTAAGTTTCGGAAAAGTCGGCCACCTTAATTTGTGTGGGATCTGTTTTGCCCCCGGCCCCCATGCTGCTTACAAGCGGATAGCCTTTAAAGAGAACCTGTTTGATAAGAAATATTTTGGGTGACAGAGTGTCAATGGCATCAACTACGTAATCAAAAGGAGTTTCGAGTATTTCATTGGTGCGTTCATCGCGGATAAATTCGTCAATAACATGGAGTTTCAGCTCAGGATTAATATCTAATAGCCTTTGCCGCATCAAATGAGCTTTGCGGTGCCCCAAAGTACCCGACAATGCCAGAAGCTGGCGGTTTCGGTTAGAGTCCTGCACCTTGTCGCCATCAATGATAGTCATTTCACCAATTCCGGCACGACAGAGCATTTCGGCCGCATAACCCCCTACTCCACCTAAACCTGCCACCAGCACATGCGACCGGTTAAGCTTTATTACTTTTTCCTCATCAAACAAAAGCATGGTACGCTCCTGCCAGTTGGGTATCTCCATATTGGTAAATTAAAATGGGTGAAAAACTCTTAGAAAATTATCATACTGTTTTTCCTTCAGGACTTCTGAAGAAACTTTGAAAAGGGTTGAGGCAGCTGCATAAATCTGTCCAATTGAATAATCCGAATTATCTGTCTCCAAAAAAAAATAATCGCAACTAAGTTGTTCACCAATCTTAAGCAGTTTCAAAGTGGGTTTTAACAAGCTTTTTCCAAGTGAAATGTAACATCCGTTTTCAATAATTTGATTCGCCTGCTCAAAACTACCTTGAAAACCATGTATTACCCAGGGTTGAGTGCACCTAAGAGCTTTCCTTAATTTTATTACTTCATTCGGTGACCTTACCTGATGAATTATCATCGGTTTGTGTAAGCGTTCGGATAATTCAACCTGACACCTAAAAGCATAATACTGCAATTGGCCTGGAGTATTGCATACTTTGTCAAGCCCTGCCTCTCCAATTGCCAGGCAATTTTTCTGCAAGGCAAAAATTTCAATGGCCGTAATCCCATTCCTGACATACTCTTCAGATTCAAGAAACCAGGGATGCAAACCAACAGAAAAATAATCCTGAAACTCATCGACCAGAATCCTGTCTCTGCTACTAATAAAATTCTGAATAGTAATTTCGCCTGAGGAAGAAGGATTGTGGCTGTGAATATTGATAAATGGAGTGTGCAATGCTTACCGGTTGAACTTTAGTAAATAGTGGCCAAAAATAGCACAAAAACTGTATATTTCCCCTATATTTGAATCTTTATAGAGCATGGCATTTCAATACTATCACAATAATAGATGAAACAGGCAAGGCAAACATCCGGGTACTCAAAATGCACTCTTATTTGAATAAAACTTCCGCGAATAGAAGTTGATGCTTACAAGTGCCATTACCTAATGGCTAATCGCCTTTACTATTTTATTGTCAGATGACAAATATTCAGCAAAACACTAAACATAATAACATCAACTCAAACCTTATTGATATGAACCAAAAGTTATCTGCTGTTATCTTTCTGATGATAACAACTTTTGTCGCCCTTTCACAGGATAGAATTACAGGGTATAATTTTGCCACCCGTTCAGAAGTGATAGCACAAAACGGGTTGGCCGCAACAAGTCATCCCCTTGCAACCCAGGCAGCCATCGATATACTAAAAAAAGGTGGAACGGCGGTAGATGCTGCCATTGCCGCCAATGCTGTGCTCGGACTAATGGAACCCACCGGATGTGGTATTGGCGGCGATTTATTTGCCATTATCTGGGATTCAAAAACTAAAAAACTGCATGGACTAAATGCCAGCGGTCGTTCACCCGGAAAACTAACCCGTGATTATTTTATTGAAAATGGCTACACCATGATTCCATCCTTCGGGCCACTCTCAGTTTCGGTACCCGGAGCCGTTGACGGATGGTTCGAAATGCATAAAAAATTTGGTAGGTTAACCATGCAGATGGTTCTACAGCCTGCCATCGACTATGCCACCAAAGGTTTTCCTGTTACCGAACTGATAGCCTATTACCTTGAGCGCTCTGCTGCACGCTATATACAATACCCAAATTTCAGGCAAACATACATGCCCAGCGGAAAAACCCCGGCTAAGGGAGAAATATTCCGTAACCCCGACCTAGCCCGAACCTACACTACCCTTGCACAGGAGGGGCGAAACGCCTTTTATAAAGGGAGAATTGCCAGGGATATTGCGGCCTATATTAGTCAGAATGGCGGTTTTCTGAGCTACGACGATTTGTCGGCCCACACAAGCACCTGGATTAACCCGGTTTCGGCAAATTACAGGGGCTATGATGTTTGGGAACTACCACCCAACGGGCAGGGCATTGCTGCCTTGCAAATGCTGAATATTCTTGAAGGCTACGACCTGGCTTCAATGGGTTTATACAGCCCTGAGTATATTCACCTTTTTACCGAGGCTAAAAAACTTGCCTACGAAGACAGGGCTGAGCTCTATGCCGACATGGACTTTTTTGAAGTTCCGGTACAGAAACTAATTTCAAAAGAATATGCAGCACGGCGGCGTGAATTAATCAATCCAAACAAAGCAGCAAGAACCGTTGAGTCAGGCATAAATGCCGGTCCAAACACCATTTACCTTACCGTAGCCGACAAGGATGGAAACATGGTATCGCTCATTCAGAGTAATTATCGTGGTATGGGCAGCGGAATGACACCCACCGGGCTTGGTTTTATGCTGCAAAACCGGGGCGAAAGTTTCACCCTTCAACCCGGTCGTCCTAACACCTACGAACCACGCAAACGCCCCTTTCACACAATTATACCTGGTTTTATTACCAAGGATGGTGAGCCATTAATAAGTTTTGGGGTAATGGGAGGCGATATGCAGCCACAGGGGCATGTGCAAATTGTTGTAAACCTTATTGATTTTGGAATGAACCTTCAGGAGGCTGGCGATGCACCACGAATTTATCATACCGGCTCTTCTGAACCTACAGGCGAACAAATGACCAATGGAGGTATTCTGAACCTTGAATCAGGATTTCCTTATGAAACAATCCGAGCACTTATGCAAAAGGGTCATACTGTGCAATGGGCAGATGGCCCCTACGGTGGTTACCAGGCCATTAAATGGAATAAGGTGAACAAGGTTTATTATGGGGCATCTGAATCACGAAAAGACGGACAGGCTGCGGGCTGGTAGCAAAATTCAACGCTTCCCCCGTGTTATTTGTTTTACATTATCTTTGTAAAAAGGATTGAAACATGAGTACAAGAAAGAAAAAGGCTGAAGTACCTGTTGTTGAAGAACCACTGCAACCGTATGGCAGCGAGCATCTTACCTTTGAAAAGGTATGGCTGATGTTCCAGGAAACCGACCGTCAGTTTAAAGAAACCGACCGAAGGATAAAACAATTGACAACAATGCTTACATCGAACTGGGGCAGACTAATGGAAGCTCTTATCAGTCCATCATGTCTCAGATTATTCAAGGAAAGAGGATTTGACATCCACCGAACTTATACCAATATTAAAATAGAAACTCCCGAGCTTGAAGGAGAATTCGATATTGTACTGGCCAATGGTGATCATGTTGTGGTGATCGAGGTAAAAACCAATTGCAAGGTGGAAGATGTAGATTATTTCCTTTCTAAAATGGCCCGTATAAGGGAATATTTCCCCGATTTTTCCCGGAAAACGATAATCGGTGGAGTAGCAACAATTGCTTACCATGAAAATTCCGACAAATACGCCTATCGCAAGGGTTTATTTGTAATTAAAAATGCAGGTGAAGGCCTTGTAAAAATTGCCAATAGGCCGGGCTTTGAGCCATTAATATTCTAACAGATCATTTAATAATCATGAATTTAAATAGTTATACTACAATTTTACATATCAATCTCTAACGTTATTAAAATCAACACAATGGAAGCAAAAGAAAAAATCATTAAAGCTTTTGAAAGTGCAGGAAAAATGATGAAACCAGGCGAAGTAGCCGAACTTGCAGGAATAGAAAAAAAAGATGCCGAAAAATGGATTAAAAAACTAAAGGATGAAGGCATACTTTATTCACCCGTTCGTTGTTTCTATGATTTGCAGAAATAGGATATAAGGTATTATCGCACCATCCCCAGCAAAAGCCCGTTAGTAAATTATATTTCCGGGCTTTTTTTGATTTGGTAAGTATTCAGAAAACACCGTTCAAGACAACTTTTTGCATCTATCGGATATACAGCGGAAAGAAAAAAAATACGTTATCTTTACAAACTTCATCATATTCAAAACACAAACACAATGAATATCGTTAAGAGAACAACAATAACCTTAATAACAGCAATTTTAAGTATGAGCGTGGTTAGTTGCAAGTTAGCCGGCAAAGGAGACCTTACAGAAGGTTATCCGGTATATCAAGGCGAAGATCTTGGGGTTCACTACACCCCTGAAAAAACCACCTTCCGGGTGTGGGCGCCATCAGCACAATCAATAACAGTGAGGATTTTTGACCAGGGACATGATGGCACATTGCTCGAAACACACAAAATGAAAAAAGACCGTGAAGGAACGTGGCTGCTTTCCATCAATGGTGACTGGAAAAACCGTTACTATACTTATCAGGCAGTGGTGAATGGGAAAACATTACTCGAGGTTCCCGATCCTTATGCAAGAGCCGTTGGTGTAAATGGCAACCGTGGTATGATTGTCGATCTTCCATCAACCAACCCTCCCGGTTGGGAAACTGTAAACCGCCCTCCCCTTAATAGCCCTGCCGATATTGTAATCTGGGAGATTCATGTCAGAGATTTCTCCATTCACCCCAGTTCAGGGATAATGAACAGGGGCAAATATCTGGCCTTTACAGAAACGGGAACTTTAAGCCCACAAGGACACAAAACCGGAATTGATCATCTGGTTGAACTGGGAATTACTCATGTGCACCTTTTGCCTGTTTTCGACTTTTATACAATCGACGAAACCCGCCTGGACGAACCTCAGTTTAACTGGGGCTACGACCCGAAAAACTATAATGCCCCCGATGGCTCCTATGCTACAAACCCTCACGATGGCAATGTGAGAATTAAAGAATTCAAGCAAATGGTACAAGCCCTTCACAACAACGGCATTAGGGTGATTATGGATGTAGTTTACAACCACATGTATGATGCCGGAAAATCATTATTTGAAAACCTGGTGCCAGGTTATTATTTCAGAATGCGCGAAGATGGTACCTACAGCGACGGTGCCGGCTGTGGAAATGAAACAGCATCTGAAAGGGCTATGATGCGTAAATTCATGATTGAATCACTCAAATACTGGGCAACAGAATACCGGATAGATGGTTTCAGGTTCGATTTGATGGGTTTGCACGACATCGAAACCATGAACCTAATCAGGGAAGAATTGCACGCAATCGACCCCACTATTATTCTTTATGGAGAAGGCTGGACTGCCGGAGATACTCCCCTGCCAGAAAACCAGAGAGCTACCAAAATCAACGCATCTCAACTAAATGGGATTGCTGTTTTCAGCGACGATATTCGTGATGCAATACGCGGCCCCTGGTGGGATGGAAAAGCACCAGGATACATGGCTGGCAAACCCGGCTTAGAAGAAAGTATAAGGTTTGGTGTTGTTGCTGCCACACAGCACCCACAGATTCAATACGATAAGGTAAATTATTCCAATGCCCCCTATGCTGATAATCCGCTGCAGGTAATTACCTATGTTACCTGTCACGACAACCCTTGCTTGTGGGATAAGATTCTGGAAACCTGTATCAATTGCAACAAAGACGATAAACTCGATCTGCAGAAATTTGCCAATGCCATTGTTCTAACTTCGCAGGGAGTATCGTTTTTACATGCCGGCGAAGAGCTCGTTCGCACCAAATATGGCGAACACAACAGCTATAATCTCCCCGATTCTATAAACCAGCTTGTTTGGCACAACAAACACTCCTATCGCGAAGTGTTCGATTATTACAAAGACATGATAGCCCTGCGAAAGAACCACCCAGCCTTTCGGATGCCCACAACCGAAATGGTGCAAAACCACATCAGATTTTTCGACATCAATACTCCTCTTGTGGTGGGATACCATATCTCAGGCAATGCAAACGGGGATAAATGGAGAGATATTCTTGTTTTTTACAATGCAAATCCTACCGACATTAAAGTGGACCTACCTCAGGGTGAATGGATAATTGTTGCCAATAAATATGGTATAAAAGAAACAGGCTTAACGATGCAAGGATACAACATCCCGCAAAAAGCCAAAACAACCATACCTAAACGATCTATTTTGATATTGGTGGACAAACCTAGTATATAAAAATATAAAAGCTCCGGATTGTGGGGCTTTTTTTCAATCCTATTGCTACAAACCAAAAACAAAAACATGAAAATTTATATTCAATTTCTTCTTAGCTCATTATTAGCAATGGGGATGCTATTGCTAAGCACAAATGCTATTAAAGCATCTGATCAATTGCAGGTTGTGGGACTTACTACGGAGCATTTTGAAAATCCACTGGGTATTGACCAGGTGGAACCCCGCTTTTCGTGGATTTTAAAAACACAGGTTCCAGCTACTATGCAGAAAACATGGCATATTCAGGTATCGCGCGACAAGTCATTTAACACTGTAGCCTCATTAATGTGGAATAGTGGTATCGTAGAAAATGATCAATCTGTTCTGGTAGAATACAGAGGAAAACCACTCCAATCAACCACACGTTATTATTGGCGGGTTTCAATAGCTGATAATCATGGTAACAATTCGGGCTGGAGCGAAACAGCATGGTTCGAAACGGGCTTACTAAATCCAGGCGACTGGAAGGCACGATGGATTCAGGTGCCTTGGAACGAAGATAAAACCACATCGCCACCCTCGCCCATGTTACGATCCGAATTTGCGATAAACAGACAGATAGCTTCTGCACGGATTTATGCCTCAGCCATGGGGCTGTATGAAATTGAAATCAACGGACAAAAAGTTGGCGACCAGTTGTTTACCCCGGGCTGGACAAGTTTCAGTAATCGGGTTCAATACCAAACCTACGATATTACTGATATGCTTAGACGCGGCAATAATGCCATTGGTGTTGTGCTGGGCGATGGATGGTACAGGGGTTTTTTGGGCTGGAAAAACCAACGTAATTTTTACGGCGAAACCCTGGCTTTTATTGCTCAAATACAGATAGTCTATACCAATGGTACCACACAAACCATTATTACAGACCAGAACTGGCGTGCATCAACGGGCCCAATTCTTTATTCCGACATCTACAATGGTGAAAAATACGATGCCAGGCTTGAAAAAAACAGCTGGTCGGTGCCTGGATACAATGCCCGCGACTGGCAAAGGGTAAGATTAACAAGTTTCGCCAACGTTAAACTCATAGCTCCACAAGCCCCGCCAGTAAAAGCTATACAGGAGCTTAAACCTATGTCGGTATTTATAACCCCGCAGGGCGATACAGTAATTGATTTTGGACAAAATCTCGTAGGACACATGCGCATCAGAACCCGAGGAACAGCCGGCAAAGCAATTACAATTCGTCATGCGGAAATTATTGACAAGCACGGAAACTTTTATACAGAAAACCTGAGATCTGCAAGTCAGACCAATACTTATATTCTTAAAGGTCAAGGCATTGAAACCTGGGAACCCAAATTTACTTTTCAGGGATTCAGATACGTTGCCATTAACGGTTTTCCTGGTGATATTTATAATCCTGAGGCTTTTACTGCCATTGTTGTACATTCCGACATGATACCCACAGGACATTTCGATTGCTCCAACCCATTGGTAAACAGGCTTCAGCATAACATTGTATGGGGGCAAAAAGGAAACTTCCTTGATGTACCCACCGACTGCCCGCAACGTGATGAACGCATGGGTTGGACGGGCGATATTCAGGTTTTTGCCAACACAGCCAACCTAAATATGAATACTGCCTCATTCCTTACACGTTGGCTGGCCGATTTGGAAGCTGACCAGTTTCCCAATGGCTCCGTAACCTTTGTAGTACCAAATGTTCTGGGACCTGGAGAGGGTGGAGCTGCCGGGTGGGGCGATGCCGCAACCGTTGTCCCCTGGTCTATCTATCAGTCTTTTGGAGATAAAAGAATTCTTGAGCGGCAATACAATTCAATGAAAGCATGGGTTAATTATATGAAAGAGCGGGCATCACTTCAGGGCGACCCATACTTATGGATAGGTGATTTTCACTTTGGCGATTGGCTATCATTTGCAAGTCTTAATCAACGCAATTACCCAGGAGCCCACACTCATCCTGATTTAATAGCAACTGCTTATTTTGCCCGATCCACGGGTTTAATGGCTCAAATTGCCAGAATTCTCAACAAAACCGAAGATGCAGAATTCTACCAGCAGCTTCTTGAAAATATCACCCGTTCATTTCAAAAAGAGTTTGTTACACCCAACGGACGATTAAGCTCTGATACCCAAACTGCCTATTTGCTTGCATTGCGCTATAATCTTCTTCCAGATAACCTTAGAACATCCGCAGCCAGATACCTGGCAAAAGATTTACGCGAAAGAGGCCATTTAACAACAGGTTTTCTGGGAACACCCCATCTCAATCATGCTTTGAGTGAATTCGGTTTCCACGAAGATGCCTATAAACTTCTTTTACGCACCCAATACCCATCATGGTTATACCCTGTTACCATGGGTGCTACCACTATCTGGGAGCGCTGGGATGGCATTAAAACCGACAGTACATTCCAAAGCAAATCGATGAATTCATTCAACCATTATGCCTATGGGGCCGTCGGCGATTGGCTATTTAAGGAAGCAGCAGGAATAAAAAATTCCAGTCCTGGTTACAAATCCTTTACCATTCAACCCGTGCCCGGTGGAGGGATGCATTTTGCACGTGCACTCCTTTACACACCTTACGGAAAAGTTTTATCATCATGGAAATTTGATAACGGAAAATTTGATTTAACGATAGAAATCCCAGCCAACACAAATGCACGGGTGAAATTACCATGGGCTGATGCCAGGTTGCTTACTATAAATGGACAAGTTATATCCCGAACCCATTTCCCTTTCAGTTTCAAAATTGAATATGATGGTGTATGGGTAGATTTGGGCTCAGGCACCTATAAATTTTCATATCCTGCTGGTAAATTTCCTGCCTGGGCTATTCCCACTGAAAGCAATCTGCTTGCTGCTGGCTTCAACCCAGGACGTAAAACTCTTTTGGCCGAATTACTTGCATTGAAACAAACCCGTGAAATATTAATGGAAGAGATTCCCCAATTATTGAATTCACCCTGGTTAAGCCAGGTTATGGGGTACCCACTCGAGCACATAACCATTGCATTACCACGGCATGTAAGAATTTCTATCGAAGAACTTCAAAAAATAGAAAACAGGCTTCAGAATCTAAACAAATAATCGGTATTACTCTAATTAGCAACCGCAATTCATTTAAACCAAGTAGTTATGAACATCAAAATCCAACTGAAAAGGCAATTACTTACTGTTATACTCTTAATCGGGCTTATAACCTTTTCAGCAATCATAACCAATGCCACAAACCCCGATGAAAATAATTGGATTGCGCTTTTCAATGGAAAAGATTTCTCGGGATGGATAGTTCCACAAGGCGACAACGGCCATTGGAAAATTATTGATGGTATAATAGATTACGATGCAAGGAGCGAGGCTGTAGGGAGTAAAGATTTGTGGACAAACAAAGAGTATCGGGATTTTGTGTTGAAGCTTGATTGGCGATTAAAGGATACCCCCTTCATGAATTCTGATGTACCAATAATTCTGCCCGACGGAACTCACAAACGCAATGCTCAGGGCGAAGAAATTAAAATTGTTGTTCCGGATGGCGATTCTGGTATCTATTTGCGGGGTTCAACAAAAGCTCAGGTGAATATTTGGGCCTGGCCAACCGGTTCGGGCGAAGTTTATGGCTATCGTATGGACAGAAACATGCCTGCGGAGGTTCGCGCCGGAGTTACCCCCACCCTTCTTGCCGATAATCATATTGGCGAGTGGAATACCTTTGAGATAACGGTTAAAGGTGATATGTTGACAGTGGTGTTGAATGGCAAAACCGTTATAGATAATGTACGTTTACCAGGGGTTCCAGCCCGGGGGGCCATTGGCCTTCAACACCATGGCCATTGGGTAAACGGACAATGGCGTAGTGCCCCATCGCTGGTGCAATTCCGCAATATTTATATCAGGGAGCTTTAAATTCCCGGGCTAATGATATAAGTTTTCAGGATCGGCTGCACACAAATCACATATCAATGTTGAAACCTTAAGAGTAAGGTCTTTAAAGTATTTTTCCCCTTTTTCTGCTGATGCCTCCATTGGATTTCCGATGCCAGTATCAGCAGACACTTTATGCCATTTGCGTTCTGCCCAGGCCCATCCTTCATTAAAGGCTATTATCCTGTTTCTTTTTTCCACTCCCATTCCCCAGTGTTCATCTGGTAAAACCAGTTCCGGCTTAAGGTAAAGCATAAGACTGGTTTCCATTTCATCAGCATGGTCTCCATTTTGAGCAAAATACAGGGATTTGTCCAAGGCCTGATACCAATTACAAACTGCCAGAAACATACCGGGATATTTAAGACCCAACTCTCTTATTATTGGCTTAAAATCGTTTCCTCCGTGGCTGTTTAGAATAAGTACCTTTGAAATTCCCTGATAAAAAAGCCCATCAACTACATCGTTCAGAATTAAAAGTTGTGTACTTGGGTTTATACTAATATCCAGATAAATATCCCTTTGCCCGGTGTTGACTCCGATGGGGATTGTAGGAAGAACTACTACTTTAGCCCCATTTTCCCAGGCCAGGCGTGCCGACTCTTCTGCAATGGTATCAGCCTCAAAATTATCAGTACCATAGGGCAAATGGAAATTATGTGCTTCTGTGGCACCCCAGGGCAAAATGGCCAGCTCGAACCGGCTATCCCTGATTGAATACCAATTATTTTGGGAAAGGATATAAGGTTTCATTTCAGCTACAATTTAAGCAAATCGCACTATGCCGGAAGCTTAGACAAAAATACATAAAATGCCTTAATTTGATACACATCGACCTGCATCAAACAAAAAAACCACTGATAATCAGTGGTTTAAAACATTTATGTGCCCAGAACAGGACTCGAACCTGCACGTTGTTACCAACACTAGTCCCTGAAACTAGCGCGTCTACCAATTCCGCCATCTGGGCTGGTTTCGGGGATAATAATTCAATCAACAAATGGTGCCCAGGACAAGAGTCGAACTTGCACAAGCTTACGCTCACTACCCCCTCAAAGTAGCGTGTCTACCAATTTCACCACCTGGGCATTTTATTAAATTTTCTTCTGAAAACTGCCAAAGAGCGCTTGTTTTACCGTTTTTCAAAAGGTTGGGCAAAGGTATAAAAACTTTTTTTTCACACAAGGGAATTTTATAATTTTTCAGGGCTGCCTATATTGGGCTCCAGCTTATGATTAGACTCAACTTCTTACACTTAAAAATCCCAGTCATCATCAGGTGCAGGCCCTTCATTCTCTCTATAAACAATTGAATGGATTGCAGCCAGAGCCCTGAGCATTATCTTTCCCCAATGGGTTTCATAAAGCCTTTGAAGTTCGGCCACAGCAGCAGTTTTGCTTGCCATGGGTGCTTTTTGGAAAAGCAATACAAAATCCTTCATATCCTGGTAAACATCAGCCATATTATCGGCAAGGCTAAATTGATGACTATCGTTATTTTCATCCAAGGCAAAATAAAGATCAATGCCGGCAAATTTTTCACGCAGTATCTTAAAAATACCTTCCCATTGTTCTTCTGTTACAAATCGCTCAATGTGCTCAGGTTCAGTAAAAATGCCGGTTGGGAGCATAGCCCCTTTAAGATAAAGCAGAGGAGCAATTTTTTGAAAAAAGGAGACTATCTGGTCTGCAGAGGCATTTTCTGCCTTTTCAAGAAAGACGCAATACTCGTGTGCAACAGCAATCATTTCTAAAACCTGCTTCGATACTACGGTGTTTTCCTGTTCAGTTTGCATAGGTTTGTATTAGAGTGCAAACCTAAGTCTTTTTTCGTTTACGAAAATAAAAAATCCGCGCAGGTGCTTCTCAGCAGCTGCGCGGGGATGGTTCACCAAAACCAAAAATCATGTTTCTTAGTTGATTTGTACCTTTACAGTAGTAGAATCAAAATCAGAAAATATTATTGTATATAGGCCTTGTTTTAATTGTGAAAGGTTGATGTGCGAAGCTATTCCAGGTTCTGCTATACCACTTTTTACAACTCTTCCCTGCATATCTACCATCCTGAATGTAGATACTTGCTGCCCCGAATATAACAGATTGAACTGTCCGTTGCTTGGATTCGGGAAAACTTTGACCTGAGATTCAGCCTGGGTTTCAAGCATCACACTAATCACCCGTGAATATTCAAAGTCGCCATTGAAATCGGTTTGCTTGAGCCGGTAGTAAGAAATACCTTCAAGGGGTGAATTATCGGTTATATTGTAGAAAGTTGACTGGCTGGTTGTTCCTTTTCCCTGAATGTTTGCAATTGTCTCAAAACTCCGTCCGTCATGGCTTCTTTCGATTGTGAAGTAATCGTTATTTATTTCAGCAGCCGTAATCCAGCTGAGTTGAATGGCATTGCCCGAAACCTTTGCATCCCATGAAAAAAGTACTATCGGGAGGGGTTTATCGCTGCTGCCTGCTGTCCATTTCCCCATTTCATTAATTCCAACGGCCGTAATAATTCTTTTTTCCGGATTCAATTCAGATGGAATCCAGTTCCATTCTTTCTCACCTTGCATTTTTTTGAATAATGAGAAATTACTGTTTTCGCCATTTACATTGAGTTCACTTATATAGTAATGAAAAGCCAAAGTAGCATTAAGGTTGGTATTTACTTCTGGCTTTATATCAAACCATCTAAGAATACTTTTTGAATAATCACCTCCATTCAAGGCGCTATGCCCTCTTTCAAAAATCGTTCGGCCCAAATATGCCGCCGAATATATTTCCAAACCTAACCCTGCAATCTCTCCAAATGGGGCATCGAGCACCCTTATAGCCCTTATCACACCCAATGAGCCATATACTCTTGCGGAATTGTTTTCATTTTCAGTTTCTTTAATGAACGCATTTTCTCCCAGATTTATGTCAAAACCCCTTAAATCGAGAAGACCTTGCTGCATATTCAACATGCTGGTAATGCTTATGTTACCTGATAGTTGAACATTACTGGGATTGTTGATTACCAGGTTATTTAAAGTAATTGAAGGGATGGATTGCAGAGAAGTACCGCTCATAACCAAAGTGCCTTCCCCTTTAATTACAGCACTACCAACCGATTCGGGGCCACTTGAAAAGGCTCCGGTTATTTCAAGGGAAGATTTTTCACCTTGCAAAGTAATAGATGTAAAGTCGTGAATTGTAATATCCCGAACCGAAGTTCTTCGGGTAATAACGGGCTGATTTTTTGCGTCAGGCGAAATAGTAATATTTTCATTTTCAGATGGAACACCTTCCGGGGCCCAGTTATTTGGGTCATCCCATAAAAATGATTTATTTCCGGTCCAGTATTTCTCAATTTTTGCTTTGGTATTTACCAAAAAGGACGGAAAACCAAAATTAATGTAAGGATTTATTTGCCAGGTATTGCTAAAATCCCATCCCTTAAAATAGTCGGTCTTCTTCATTTGCTGATTAGACAGGCCCTCTACCCCAAGTGAAGGCATGTTCTCAGAATTTACAGCCCTATTCCAATAGCAATTATGCACCATACCTTTGTTTCTGCCTGCACCAACTGAACCAATAAAACCTCCCTTACTAACAACGGTTTCTGCATAGACAGAAGTAACTGAATAAGAGTTGATCACCATTCCCCTGAGGTCTATACAACCAGCCAGCCCTCCAACTGCTGATGCTTTATTATTGTTGGCAATCACTTCACCCATTGAAATTGAATGTGAAACCATGCCCATTTGATTACAACCCACCAGTCCTCCAAATTTTGTTTTTCCTTCCGAAAAATCAGACCGCAGCAAAACACTGACATTAGCGCTGCATTTGTAAATAACAGGCCTGAAGCCTTCGGCGGCCACTGAATTGGCAATAAAGCTATTGTTGGCACCTACCAGCCCGCCAGTAGATGAATCACCCCTGACGTAACCATTTATTACCTGACAATTTTCAATCCGGGTATTTTGATTTCCGGTAACCCTCCCCACCAACGAACCGGTAGCATGGCCCCCAATAATTATTACATCGCGAAGAGTTACATTCTTTATCGTGGTCGAACAATTGTCGCCCTTGCCTATATGCCCAAACAGGCCTATATTCCAACTCCCTGGCAAAACGATAATAAGATTTTTAATTTCAAATCCATTTCCATCGTAATGACCGGTAAAATTATTATAGATATCGTCATTGGTTCTGCTTCCGCCAATGGGAATCCAATAGGCGCCTCTGTTAAAAGGTTCAACATTAAGGTCTATATCTTCTATTTGCAGAAACCAGGCATTGCGATGATTCCTGACCTGATTAAGATGCTGGGCAGTGGCAACCAGGTATGGGTCGCGGGCTGTGCCGGTTCCGCCGGCAAATCCCGATGCCAAAAGGGCTGCCGGGACTAATAGTAATGCGGCCAGGGTTAGACTTAGGGTTTTCATGACTTTGGCTTTTGGTGAAATCTGTAGGTCGGTATTGTTAATTTACAATACAAATTTGCCAACATAAAATCCTGAAAACAATAGTGTTAACTCGTGAAATTCGACACTAAAAAACAGGTTAAAACACCCGGAAAATACCAAATGTTTTCCAGCGTTTTTTTCTAAGTAGTATTTATAACTCATTACTTTTCAGCAAACTGTACCATTAGTTTTGCACGGAATTTGCCTTATAGTGTCCACTTTCGCAAAAGGTAATATTATATAACTTTGGTGTGGCAAAAAAATTGAGTATTCACCATCCGATTGAATAGCCCACAAAAATTTGTTTCTGATTATTCCGTTTATGGTTATAAAATCTTCAATTAAAATTATCATGATTAGAAAACTAATATTCACCGTTTTAGTAACGATTGTTTTTTTAAGTTGTGCAATTGCCGACAAAGGGTATCACATTGGCTTTCAGGTTCATGGCCTGCAGGATACGGTTGCCTATCTGGCCTATCATTTTGGTAACCGGCAGTATGTGCAGGACACTGTAAGAATTGATAGTCGAGGCAACTTTGAATTTAAAGGTGAAAAAGCACTTAACAGAGGTATGTACATGGTTGTATTGCCCGGACAGGTTTACTTTGAAATCCTCGTTGATAATAACCAGCATTTCGGGGTAGAAACTACCAATGATGATTTTGTAAACACAATGAAATTCAGGAATTCACCTGATAATGAAATATTTTACCAATATATGCGATTCATAAGGGCACAGAATGAAGTTGCCACCCCGCTCAGGACAGAACTTCAGGACTCATCTACCCCAGAATCAAGAAGGGCACAAATCAGAGAACAACTCTCGCAAACCGATTTGCTTGTAAAAGAACATCAAAAACAAATCATCTCAAAAAACCCCGATGGTTTGTTTGGCAAAATTTTGCTTGCCCAGCAGGAGCCCGAAATGCCTGAAATTCCCCTAAAACCAGATGGTTTGCCCGATACCGAACTTCAATATCACCATTATAAAAATAGTTTTTGGAACAATATAGATTTTTCTGACGATCGACTGGTAAGAACCCCTATTTTTCATGCGAAATTGAATCAATTTTTCACCCGGGTGGTTATTCAGATACCCGACTCCATCATCATTGAAGCCGACAAATTATTAAAGATGGCACGACAAAACCATGAAGTATTCAAGTATGCCGTTTTCTTCATTACCAATACCTTCGAAAGATCGCAAATAATGGGAATGGACGCTGTTTTTGTTCACATGGTTGAGAATTATTACATGACTGGCGATGCTGATTGGGTTACCCAGGAACAACTTAAAAAAATTACCGAAAGGGCAATGGCCCTAAAACCACTTTTAATAGGTAAAATTGCCCCTGATATCTCCGTTCTGACCCGCGACCGTAGAACTGTTAATCTGCATAACGTTAACGCAAAATACACCGTACTCTATTTCTGGGATTCTGAATGTGGGCATTGCAAACGCAATACTCCAATACTTAAAGATTTATATAGGAACCTTAAAGGCAAGGGAGTTGAAATTTTTGCAGTAAATACTGAAGCAGAAAGAGAAAAATGGATTGAATATATTGATAATAATCAGTTAACTTGGATTAATGTTCAGGACCCAACCAACCGTTCAGGATTCAGAGAAAAATACGATATATGGTCAACCCCTTTGATTTTCTTGCTGGATAAGGACAAAAGAATAATTGCCAAAAAAATCACCGTGGAACAAACTGAAGAAATAATAACCATGGAGTTACAAAGAAACTGAAATACCCACGATTGCTAAAATAAAAAAGGCTGCCCGAAAAGCAGCCTTTTTTTGCACCATATCAGATTCAATTACTTGGCGAAAGCCACAGCACGGGTTTCCCTGATTACAGTAATTTTTATCTGCCCCGGATAAGTCATTTCTGTCTGAATTTTCTTTGATAGGTCGTAGGAGATTTGTTCGGCTTCTCTGTCGCTGATTTTATCGCTTCCTACAATAACCCTAAGTTCACGGCCTGCCTGAATAGCGTAAGTTTTTACCACTCCCGGATAGGAAAGGGCCAGTTCTTCAAGATCGTTAAGCCTTTTTATGTATGCCTCCACCACTTCGCGCCTAGCACCAGGTCGGGCACCAGAAATTGCATCGCAAACCTGAATAAT
This sequence comes from Bacteroidota bacterium, assembly GCA_037441525.1. Lineage (GTDB taxonomy): Bacteria > Bacteroidota > Bacteroidia > Bacteroidales > UBA7960 > SKVR01. Next base: position 37,307 of record JBBISA010000002.1, on the reverse strand, counting down.
GGGGGAGATTAAGTTGTCCATTTCTACCTCTTCGTGATGCGAACCAATTGCATTGCATACTTCGGGTTTTTCATTGTATTTCTCGGCTAGTTTCATCCCTAAAATTGCATGAGGCAGATCGGGTTCGTTATCAGGCACCTTGCCAATATCATGAAGCAATGCTGCCCGCTTGGCAAGTTTTGGGTTTAACCCAAGTTCTGATGCCATTGTTGCTGCAAGGTTGGCAACTTCTTTTGAATGTTGTAAAAGGTTCTGGCCATAGGATGACCGGTATTTCATTTTTCCCACTAACCTGATAAGTTCGTGATGCATATTATGAATACCCAAATCTATGGTTGTTCTTTTGCCAATTTCAATAATTTCCTGTTCAATCTGCTTCTTTGTTTTTGCAACTACTTCTTCTATTCTGGCAGGGTGTATACGTCCATCTGAAACCAATTTATGCAACGAAAGGCGGGCAATTTCTCTTCTGACCGGGTCAAATCCGCTCAGGATTATGGCTTCAGGAGTATCATCCACAATGATTTCAATACCGGTTGCAGCTTCCAAGGCTCTGATGTTGCGCCCTTCACGACCAATAACCCGACCCTTAATTTCATCGTTTTCGATAGGAAAAACTGAAACAGAATTTTCAATAGCAACCTCGGTGGCTGTTCGCTGAATCGATTGCACAACTATTTTGCGGGCCTCCATATTGGCAGTAATTTTTGCTTCTTCGATAATATCCTTGATGTAAGCCTGTGCACCAACTTTGGCTTCATCTTTCAATGTTTCTACCAGTTGTGCTTTCGCTTCTTCTGCCGACATTCCGCTCATTGCTTCAAGTTGTTCCTGTTGCTGTTTGAGCAACTTTTCAAGGTCTTGCTGCTTTTTGCGGGTAACTTCAATTTGTTGATCGAGTTGCTCCTTGGTAGTAGTGGCTTCTTTTTGCTTTTTATTGAGTTCCTCAAGTTTCAGGTTCAGGGCGGTTTCCTTTTGTTTAATCCTGTTTTCGGCTGAAGCAATCTCACCATTTTTTGTTGTTACATATTTTTCATGGTCAGTTTTAAGCTGAAGAAACTTTTCTTTAGCCTGAAGAATTTTCTCTTTCTTTATAACTTCTGCTTCATTTTTTGCATCGCGCAAAATTTGCTGACTTTTCTTTTCGATTGATTTTTTGAGAAAAGTCGCTGATGCCAATATTCCCAATCCCAGGGAAACCAAAGCAGTTACAACGATTATTAATAAGTTAACATCCATATTTTGTTTATAAAATTATTGAATAAAATGAATCAATTGATTAAAAAAAAACCCGCAATTAATTCATAAGGTTCGTGTGAAACCCCAATATACATGGTTGAGGAGGCCGGAAAACTTCAAACGTCCAATGATTGCGATGCAATTTTAACCCGACGAATCGAATTAAATGAGGCCTGTTTTTAATAAACCGAGCTATTCCTCAAAGTTTAAAAATGTTGAGTTTCAAAAACGTGTATTGAATTAATGCGGGTATAGCTTTATATACTTTCAAAGAACGTATTTCTTATTCATTCAGATAGTCGTTCAGCAACTGATCAATTTGGTTTAACCTGCTACTCAGGTGCTGATTATATTTTGATGATTCTTCGGAACTTACAACATCTACAGCAAATTGCAGTGCCACCATTGCCAGCAAATCCTGTTTGTCTCTGAAGGCAAAATTATTGGCATAATCTTTCATTTTTGTATTTATAAGATCCTTTGCTCTTCTGCACTGTTCTTCTTCCTGTTCGCTTGCTACTTTCAGCCTGTAGGGTCTGTCAGCAATTATAACTGATATATGTTGTTCTCTCATCTAAATAATTAATGCGGCTATCTGTTTAAAAGTGAATAACACTTGTCTATTTCCCGCAACAGCTCATTTATTTGATGCCGGGCCTGCATTTTATCAGAACCCGACAAAACACTGATAATTTTTTGCTGGTTGATAATATCCTCAAGTTCTGCGATTCGCGCTTCCAAAACTGCCACATTGTTTTGAAGGCTTGCGTTTAATTCTGAAAGTCGTTGGTTTTCTTGTTTAAGTTGTCGGTTATTAAACCCCAACTTCTTCACTTTGTTTTCTATTCCTTCCAGAACTAAAGGTATATATTCCATCGGCTATGTAATGAACCAGTGTCTTGCTGCAAAAGTAACATTTTTCAGTAAATTTAGTAATTAATTTTAATTTAGGAAAGGGTTTGAAGGAAACAATTAAGCACTTTAATCCCTGCAAAAATATATGCAAATTCAAAGTCTAAGCGTGCAGGTAAAACTTTTTCAAATTATTATATATGAAAGAAGAATTTATACATTTTTTGTGGAAGTACCGATTGTTTCACATGGGTAATTTAGAAACAACCCTTGGTCAAAGACTTGAAATCCTGGCTCCAGGAATTGCAAATAACGATTCCGGGCCCGATTTTACTGCTGCCAGAATCAGGATTGATGCAACTGAGTGGGCAGGCAATGTTGAGATTCATTTGAAGAGCAGCGACTGGGATAAACACTCTCACCATAAAGACCCTGTTTACAACAATGTTATTTTGCATGTTGTCATGCACCACGACACTGACATTAAGGATGCGTCGGGTGAAGATATCCCTGTTTTTGAGGTAAGACATTATTTCGACATGGCATTGTTTTACAGATATGAAAGAATTTTGCAATCAAAAACCTGGGTGCCGTGTGCAGGGTTGATTCACCATTGCGATAAGCTTGTTATTGCAAACTGGCTTAACAGGCTTATGGTAGAACGGCTGGAATCCAAGTCGGAAGAAGTACTTCATTACCTAAAATTTTTTGAAAACAACTGGGAACAAACCTTTTACTTCTTTCTGGCGCGAAATTTTGGTTTCAAAGTAAATGCCGCACCCTTTGGTTTGATGGCCCAAAATACAGCTTTTAAAATTATTGCAAAACATCGCGATGACCTCACATCGCTTGAGGCTATGCTATTTGGCCAGGCTGGAATGTTAGACAATAATTTCACCGATGCCTACCCCGAATTGCTCAGAAGAGAGTATTCATTTTTCAGGCACAAATACAGCTTTAAACCAATCGATAAAAATCTCTGGAAATTTGCCCGATTGCGGCCAATGAACTTTCCTACCATAAGAATTGCACAGTTTGCAGGTGTTTTGCATAAATGCAGCAACCTAATGGGTTTGCTTTTGGAGAATCAGAAAGCAGAAAGTTACATTAAGCATTTTCAAACCCAGGGTTCTGCCTATTGGCTAAATCATTACCAGTTTGATAGTGAGGCACCTGGTCGTATAAAAAATCTGGGCAAATCAGCCATTGAAAACCTGATTATCAATACAGTGATTCCGATGAAATTCGTTTACGGAAATCATTCTTTAAATCCGGCAATGAAGGAAAATGCGATCATGCTTTTAACAAGCCTTTCGCCAGAAGAAAACAATATTATCTCAGGTTGGAAACAATTGGGTATTAGAGCCATGAATGCTGGTGACAGTCAGGCTTTGATACAGCTAAAGAAGCAATATTGCACTACAAGAAAATGTTTGGGATGTGCAATTGGGCACAATTTGGTTAGAAAAAACATAGATTGAAATTATCAGGGCTGCTCAACCCAGTTGCTCATCAACCCTTATTTCGTAAGTGAGTTCGATAGCTTTTTTGAGTGTGGCGCTTACCCCGCAATATTGTTCCTTTGAAAGGGTGACGGCCTTCTCTAATTTTTCCCTATCCAGGTTTTTTCCTTTAAAGGTGTAAATAACATGCATCGACTCGAATGCTTTTGGGAATTCGTCCTGAATCGAACCTTCCACTTTAATAGAAAGTCCGTCAAGGTCAATCCTCATTTTTTTGAGAATTGATACCACATCAATGCCTGTGCACCCGGCAAGTGCAAGCATCATCAATGGTTTTGGTCGAACCCCCTTATTGGTACCGCCATTGGCCTCATCCACATCAATTGTAATAGTATGTCCGTCAATATTCCCTGCAAATTCAAGGCCCTTAACCCAGTCCAGATTTACTTCTCTTTTCATATTGTGTTTAAATTACTATATTATTTATAAATATCATTAATTACTTGGTTGCTAAAAAAGATATCCTGAACATTGTACCCTCGGATGATGAAAAGTATTCCATTTTACCGTTTACCTGGTCTTTAACCAAAATATCAGACAGTGGCAGGCCATTTGTGGTAAGCTCATTTATATCAAAATCAACTGGCAAGCCTTTCCCGTTATCGCTTATAGAAATTTCATAATTATTGTTCTCGTAGCCATATTTAATATGCAACTTATGCAATTTATCCTTTTCTCGCCTAAGGTAATGCTCAGAGAAGCCATGCTGCAGCGAATTGGAAATTAATTCATTAACAATCAACCCCATCGGAATGGCATAATCAATATCGAGAAAAACATCAGAAACATCAAAGATCACGTCCACTTTATCTATTCGCTTATAAAAATCGATCAACTCGTTTGCGATTGTACGTATAAAGCCTGAAAAATCAACATCGGAATAGTTAATGGAGAGATAAAGATTATTGTGTACGAGCAAGAGGCATTTTACCCTTCTGGCTAGTTCCTTGAATTTTCTTGATGCTGCTGGCGAGAGGTTTTCCTTATCATAGGCCATTATCAACGATATTATTATGTTCATGTTGTTTTTAACCCGGCTATGTATTTCATTGATAAGAACCTCTTTTTCGGCAATATCATTTTTTATTTTCTCTTCAACACGCATTTTTTCGGTCATTTTTATCTGCAGTTCCTTGTAGGATTCGGTGAGTTCATCTGTCCTTTCCTTGACTCTCATTTCAAGAACATCGCTGATGGCTCTGAGGTTCTTTTCGGCCTGCTCTCTGACAATAATTTCCTTTCGAAGATTAATTGCCTCGTTGTTATCATGGCCATATATTATAAACCCCTGCATGTCATCATATTTATCTTTGATTGAAATAACAAATAAACTGGTTTCAATCAGGTTATCGTTATCGTCTCTAAGATTAAGTACAACAGGTCCGATTTGTCCTTTTTCGGTTGCCTTTCTTAAATATCCGGCAATTAGAATTTTATTTTCAAAAAACTCAAGTATTTCTCTTCCCTCAATTTTTCGGGATGGGCCACAGAGCAGCTTCTCTGTAAACATATTGCTTCTTACAATATAATTGTTTCGATCAACAAAAAGTACTATTTCCCTTAATTGCCTGATAATATTATCCGCAATAATGTTTTTCGGACTAACGGCCATTAACTGGTATTTTGCCATCGCAAAGGTGACCCCTGCAATCCAGGGAAGTGTAGTAATATGAGCCATATTTGGCATTGCCTTGATTTGCAGTGCAGGCAAAACAAGATCAATAATTACTCCCAGAACAAAGAAGGATAACAGTGGATAAAAGTGAAGGTTAAACTGATATATTTCATGCTTTTCCTTTAATGCAAATCTCCATTTAAGTAGGTAGGAAAAAGTTATTATTGATGCAATACCAAGATAAATATAAAAAAGTTGGTAGAAAATATGGCTGCTATCGTGCTGAAAGTGCCATCCGTATTTGCCCTGAGTAATACCAGATGATCGCCAGTAACCCGAAAGCTCAGCAAGGTAAAGGATGAAACCAAACACAAGCATTACAATAAAAATCGACTTGGAAAAAATTCCATATTTAAATTTCCGACAAATTGAAATATGGAATCCTAACATAAATGCAGGGAATAAACAGTATCCCAACGCTGCTACAGTATCCCAAAGTTGTGCTGATTGGGCTGTTGGTGCACTATAAACGAAAATATATGCAAAAGACCAAACTGAAAAACAAACACTTAAAAGGAAAAACAGAATGTTTATTCTTGTTTTACTTCCTTTGGAGATTACAAAAAAACCTGCTTGCAGATATAACAAAAACAGGATAGCTGATATGATAGACAAGAAACTCATGATAGATAGCAAACAAAATTAGGTGATTGACTCAAAGGTAACAACGAAGGTTGCTCCGTCCTGATTAACATGGGTGATTCGGCCGTTGAGGTGGTCTTTTACCAGCACACTTACGAGTTGCAAACCGACCTTGTTTGACTTGATTTCGTTAAAATGCCCGGGTAATCCAACTCCATTATCACTTACAATCAGAGAATACCTGCCATTGTTCCGGAAATACTCAATATTAATTATACTTTTCTGCTTTTTTTCATCATCAGCTTCAAAAGCGTAGGAAATCGCATTGATAAGCAATTCGTTGAAAATTATACCAAGAGGGATAGCTTCATTAATATCAAGATTTTCGTCGGCGATATTTAGCTTAAATACTATTTCCTTTCGTCGGCCATAATTGCTGTAAAGCTCACCAACCGCCTTTTTTAAGTACTTTGCAAAAGCGATGCTTGACAAGTTGGGCGATGAGTAGAAGTCTTCATGGATTTTGGAAATATAACGAACTTTCTCGGCAATCTCCCTTAATTTCTCTGATGCAGGTATGTCAATTTTCGGATGGCTGCAAAGCATATTGACCAACGAAATAATTACCTGGATATTGTTCTTTACTCTGTGATGTATTTCCTGAACAAGTTTAACTTTCTCATACAGGTCGGCCTTTATTTGTTCTTCAGCACTGCGGCGCTCCATTACTTCCTGTTGCAGTCTGAGGTTAGCTTCCTGCAATTCCTGTGTTCGCTTCTTAACAAGTATTTCGAGCTCTCTTCTGATTTGTGACAGGTTTTTTTCAGTCCTCACCCTTTCGGCAACTTCATCACGTAGTTGAAGTTTTTGCCTGTAATCGATGCAACTAAGTACATAGCCAAAATTTCGTTTATAGCTATCGGTTACTTTAATCACATAAAGCATAACTGGTATAGGATCTTTATTGCTCGCAATAAGGTCGATGCGTATCTGTCTTGAAACGCTTCTTGTTTCGGTAGATCGTATGGCTTCCTCAACCTTTTCGGGCTCACTGAAGAGATCGGAATATTCACTTCGTGCAATTTCGTAATTATTATATCTCAGATTAGCAAGTGTATAATGATTGGTTGTATATATTTTCCCCTCGCTGTCGGCAATAAATAGAAACTCTTTAATGTGGTTTACAATGAGGTTATAAATCATATCAGAACTTATGGTTTTGCGCGGCACAAAGTAAAGCACATACGCAAAACCGCTAATGAGTGCCAGGGCATTAATTGGGGCTACCGCAGGTATAAGATTAGCTCCAACGTATGGAAGTACCAGATTGGTAAAAAAAGTTACGATAAAAAAAACGCTCAGCCAAATCAAAAGTATCCTGGCCCTGAACTTATCTCTGCTTTCTGGTGCCATAAAATACCAGCTGATAAGCAGAAAATAGGAAATCAACACGCATACAATCAGGTAAAGAATAAATATATAGTAGGGGGTTGATGTATCTATTGGGCTGTAATACCAGTTGTTGTTATGCCGGTAAAACAGTTTTACTGAAGGAAGGTCGGTAATGGCAATATAAAAGCTGTAAACTGAGGCCGGTATCAGAAAAAGGTAATTAATCCAGGTGATTACCTGATTTTTAATGCGGGTGATTGCAATAAAAAGGTAAACAGTTACCATTGGGAAGAAAACCCAACCAGGAGATGCAAGGATATCGAACAAATTGGCCTTTTCAACGCTTTCGGCCTTAAAAAACATTGAATAAACACCTGCATAAATGGCAAAAAGGAAAGATAATAAGGTAAACAACCTGGATTCAGATGTTTTCAATCCCTTCCAAATAGCAAAAATCCCGGCCTGGGTAAACATTAAAAAAGATAAAAACGAAAGGGCTGTAAATATATTCACATTAAAAATGTTTAATATTCTACGGAGTTAGTGTATTGTTCAAATATCAGATTTTTTTTTGTAAATAAAATGCTTTTTTTGGTTCAAATCAGAAGCGTTGTGTTAAGCGTAATTAGTCCTTTATAATCAAGGCCGTTCATCAATTACTTTGAACGGCCTTGAAAAATAAAAGTAAAATGTTAATGAATTAATCCTGATCGGAAAGAAACCTTTCCGCTTCAATGGCTGCCATACATCCTGTGCCAGCGGCAGTTACTGCTTGCCGGTATACATGGTCTTGCACATCGCCACAGGCAAACACACCCGGAATTTCGGTCTGGGTTGAATCATGCTTTGTTATCAGATATCCATTTTCGTCCATTTTGAGCTGGTCTTTAAAAATATCGGAGTTGGGTTTATGGCCTATGGCCACAAAGAACCCATCGACATCAAGTTTGGTTTGTTCGCCGGTTGATGTATTCTGAAGCAAAATGCCATTAACAGTTTTATCACCAAGAATTTCGATAGGCACCTGGTTCCAGAGAATTTCAATATTCTGGGCTTTCATTACTCTGTGTTGCATTGCTTTTGATGCCCTTAATTCATTGCGGCGGTGAATGAGATAAACCTTTTTGCATAGTTTTGAAAGGTATGATGCTTCTTCGCAGGCTGTGTCGCCACCACCCACAACCGCCACTGTTTGCCCTCTAAAAAAGAACCCATCGCAGGTGGCACATGCAGAAACACCAAACCCATTAAATCGTTGCTCGGATTCCAAACCAAGCCATTTTGCTGATGCTCCGGTGGCGATGATTAAAGTTTCGGCAAGAACTTCATTTTTCTCATCAATGGTTACTTTAAATGGCCTTTTGGAAAGGTCAACATTTGTTGCAAGGCCCCACCTAACGTCTGTACCAAACCTTTCGGCCTGCTTTTTAAAGTCTTCCATCATTTCGGGGCCTTGGATACCTTGCGGATAACCTGGATAATTTTCTACTTCGGTTGTAATTGTAAGTTGGCCGCCGGGTTGTAATCCCTGGTAAATTACCGGCTTAAGGTCGGCACGGGCTGCATATATTGCGGCAGTATAACCTGCAGGACCTGACCCAATTATTAGGCACTTTATCTTTTCCATAGGTCTATTATTGCTTTTAATTTGTTAAAGTGCAAAATTACTGCTTTTCAATCAGGTAATCTATTTAAAAGTATATGGAAAAATTTTAAGGTGGTTTTAGTAACAGAGTATACCATCCAAAAAGGGTTATATGGCCCGGTTGAAGGCACTTAAATCGGCAATGGCAATAGCAACAATAGCTTCGATTACCACAGGCACTCTCAGGGCAATACAGGCATCGTGTCTTCCTTTTACCTGAAGTGTTTCAACTTTTTGTGTTTCAATACTCCAGGTTTGTTGGGGGATGGATATACTTGAAGTGGGTTTAACTGCAACCCTTAAAACCAATTCATTTCCGTTGGTTAGTCCGCCTGTTATACCTCCTGCGTTGTTGGTTTTTGTTTTTCCTGTTTCATCAAGAATGGGGTCGTTGTGCTGGCTGCCCCGCATTGATGCAGCGTCAAATCCTGAACCAAATTCAATACCTTTTATAGCAGGAACCGCAAAGGCAAGATGACTGATTAGCGACTCTACCGAATCGAAAAATGGCTCGCCCAGGCCTATGGGAAGATTGTTGGCACGACATTCAATCAACCCCCCAAGAGAATCGCCAGCTTCGAGAGCTTCTGCAACAGCGTTCTCAATATCTTCACGACCACCTGCTTTTATCAGTTTTGCGTTTATGTTTACAGGGTTAATGAGTTTTTTTGCCAATACTCCTGCAGAAACCAGTGTAAGAGTTAACCGGCCTGAGAAATGTCCCCCTCCACGATGGTCGTTAAATCCCTTATATCGTTTCCATGCAACAAAGTCTGAGTGTCCCGGCCGTGGAGTTTTTACCAGATTATCGTAATCAGCCGAATGGGTATTTGCATTTCGAAACAGTATTGTAATGGGTGCCCCGGTGGTATACCCCCTGAAACAACCTGATATTATCTCCGGAATATCGTCTTCTTTTCGGGGTGTAGTACCTTTGGCTCCTGCTTTTCTGCGGCCAAGGTCGTGAAGAAAATCTTCTTCACTCAATGGAAGTCCAGACGGACAACCATCAATGGTAACTCCGATACCCTTCCCATGCGACTCACCAAAAATATGTATCCGGAATATCCTTCCAAATGAGTTCATAAAATACCTGTGGATTATTTGTTGCCTGAATAAAACAACATAATGTTAGTACTAAAGAATTAATTAGATGCTGACAAGGTCGAAATCTCTGAAAAAATCGGGGTAGGATTTTGCAATTGCCTGACCTTCTTCAATAATCACGGGACTATCGCAAAGCAAGGAGGCAATAGCTGCCGACATGGCAATCCGATGGTCGTGGTGAGAATGTACCCTGCCTCCCCTGAGTTTGCCACCACGTACATACATCATGTCGTCTTCGGTTGAAAGATCGAGCCCCAACTTGGTAAATTCCTGTGTAAGTGCAAGGGCACGATCACTCTCTTTAACCCTAAGCCTCCCCACCCCTTTAATGGTTGATACGCCATGACAACCTGCAGCAAGAGCAACAAGTGGTGGAAACAGATCGGGGCAATGAGTGGCGTCGAAGGTAAACGATTTGAGCTGTGTTTTTTTTACCTGTATAAAACCCTTGCCTGATATAATTTTGGCACCACATTCCCATAATGCTCTTAATATTTCGCGATCGGCCTGAGGTGATTCTTCATTTAGATTTTCGACTGTAATATCGCCTCCAAGTGCAGCAGCGACCAGAAGAAATGCTGCGCCACTCCAATCACCCTCAATCGTATAATCGCGTGCAATATATTTCTGCGGGGCAGGTATATTGAAGGTTTTATATTCATCATTCTCGACAACAACCCCAAAATCGGCCATGAGTTTTGTAGTAATATCAATATAAGGACGGCTTTTAAGGTCGCGTACTCTGAAAGTGCAGGCCTTTTGCGCATAAGGAGCCGCAATCAGCAAGCCGGTAAGTACCTGAGAGCTTACTGAACCATCAATATCGGCAATCCCACCTGGCATTGGCCCGGTAACTTTTATAGGGATTTTTCCATTGGTGGTGGTGCATTGCACTCCGCTTGCAATCAACGAATTTTCTATCATATCCATGGGCCGGGCAGCCAACGACCCCCCTCCAGTTAACGTAACGCATTGGCCCAGTGTTGCAGCCACTGCTGAAAACATCCTGATCCCAAGTCCCGATTCACCACAATCGAGTAGCTTGGGATTGGTTGAAATACCCCCCGAAATGATCCAATCATCACCATATTGCTCTATTTTGGATCCAAGGGCTTTACAAACCCTAATGGCAGCCATAACATCCTCGGAACGACCTGTACACCGGATACGTGATGTACCATCAGCCAATGTGGCGATGGCAAGGGCACGCTGGGCAACGCTTTTTGAAGCCGGTGCCTGTATTACCCCTTTTACTTCATTCTTTTTGATCTCCTTTATCATAATACCATTTTCTTCAGTTGGGCAACTTCAATTTCCTTAACAAAGGCTTTACCGGCCCGTTCAAGTAAAACATAGTGTATTATCTGGTTTTCGCGTTTTTTATCTTTAAGAAGAGCATCAAAGATAAGTGCCTTATCGGCATCTATTTCTACGGGCAACCCATAACCTGCAATTATTTCTTTAATCGTTACAAAATCATTTTCTGCCAGATATCCTAAATTAACCGATAACCTGGCAGCAAACACCATTCCGGCTGCAACTGCCTGACCATGTGGAATTTTCAGGATAGCTTCAAGGGCATGACCCCAGGTATGACCAAAGTTCAGTAATCGTCTCTCCCCTTTTTCATGCTCATCGGCCTGTACAACCGAAGCTTTAATTTTTACTGAAAGAGAAACTACATGATTTATCGCTTCCGAATCGCGCTGAAGAAGTTTATGTCGGTTGGCAATAAGATAGTTTATTTTTTGGGCATTTTTAATTAAGGCATGCTTGATTATTTCTGCCATTCCGTTGCGATATTCTTCCTCGGGCAGCGAAGATAGCATAGACGTGTCGCAGATAACAAATCGGGGCTGAGTAAAGGTTCCTACTATATTTTTAAAACCGTGAAGATTAATTCCGTTTTTACCGCCAACGCTGGCATCGACCTGAGCAAGCAACGATGTGGCTACAAAACCAAAGGGGATTCCACGCATAAAAGTAGAAGCAACAAATCCGGCAATATCACAAACCACTCCTCCACCAATGGCGAGTATAAAACTGCCTCTATCAGCGCCATTATCAAGAAGCCATTGCCAAATACCGGCTATAACCGGAAACTCTTTGGATTGCTCTCCGGCTTCAACCTGAAAAACAGGGAACGGGGGAAATTGCTGACTATAAATTGACCCAACGTTCTTATCAGTAATAATAAAAACATTTTGTGCAGGGATGTACGCCCTTATGTTGGCCAGGTTTTCACCTACCACTATTTGTGACGTGCCACTTTTTCCTTCAATAACAATATGCTCCATTTTGCTTTTGGGGTATCAAAGAGCAAAGTTATGTTCTTTTTTGGATGTTGGTCCATCAGGGTTAAGAACTGATTCCTGAATGCTCAGGGAATATTGATGGATAGAGTTGTAAACTGTTTCAATGAACGTTGGGTCGAGTTTGGCATCAATAGCAATATTGCGAACCTTATTCATAATTTCATTCCACCGGGCAGCCTGAAGCGATGGCAATCCGGCCTCTTTTTTTACGCTGGCAATTTTTCTTGACAACTCCATGCGATTTGACAAAGCCCAGATAAGCATTTCATCGATGGTGTCAATTTCTGACCTTAATTCCTGGAGCATTTCGCTGGTAGTAGCGTCTGAGCGTTCTCCAAACAGATCGTCCATGAGAGTAAAGAAAGCAGGAGGTGTTATTTGCTGGGCAGCATCGCTCCATGCCTTTTCGGGGTTGGGATGCACTTCAATCATTAACCCTGAAAAACCATATTCGATAGCCCGGTTTGAAAGCAATGGGATGAGGCTTCGCTTACCCCCGATATGACTTGGGTCGCAAACAATAGGAACATGAGGCATCCGGTTTTTGAGTTCCATGGGGATATGCCAGAAGGGTTGATTGCGCATGTTTGATTTTCCCCACCAATAGAACCCCCTGTGAATAGCCCCTACATCGGCCAAACCGGCACGCAGAAGGCGTGTAATTGCTCCTTCCCAAAGGTCAATGTCGGGACTTAAGGGGTTTTTAACCAATACGGGTATATCAACACCCCTGAGAGAATCGGCTATTTCCTGAATAACAAAGGGATTGCTTACGGTGCGGGCACCAATCCAGATAAGATCAATACCTGCTTTAAGAGCCTCTTCAACATGCTTTTCGGAACCCACTTCAGTAGCTACTTTTAAACCGGTCTCCCTTTTAACATCGTTGAGCCAGTCAAGGGCCACAGTACCATTCCCTTGGAATGAATCAGGAGTAGTGCGGGGTTTCCATACTCCGGCACGGAAATAATCGATTCGGTTTTTCTGGGCAAGGGCATTGGCGGTTTCCATCACCTGTTCAGGTGTTTCGGCACTACAGGGCCCGGCAATAATCAGGGGTTTATTCTGTTTTATTAAGCCAGAGCCATTCGCTCCGGCATTCTGATGGGGGTTGATAGTGTTATTCATTTCGATTGTTATTTATTTTTTTCTGTTCCACTTATTCAATTTTTTGGTATTTCTTTTTGTTTATGAATAAAAAACCTTGGGGGCACCTTTATCGGGCACCATAGGCCGAGGTTTATTATCACGGTAATTAAGGCGTTCGTAATTATGATTGGCTGTTTTTATCAAATCATTCATTTTTGCCATATCATTGGTTTCTACAAGACTTTTCAAATGGTTGAGGTTTTCAACATACCTGTCAATGTATTGAAGGATAAATTGCTGGTTCTGGGTGAAAATAGGGATCCACATGGCGGCATCACTTTTACCCAATCTGATGGATGATTGCAAACCACCTCCACCCAACTGAACCCAGTCCTTGTTAGCCTCGGTATCGAAATCGCTGAGTGATGCAAGTGCATAGGCTATAAATTGCGGAAGATGTGAAACAAGGGCCAACTGACGGTCGTGGTCGGTTGAATCCATGAATATGACCTTCATCCTGATTTCCTGCAAAATGCCAAGTACAGTATTAAGAGCCGCTGATGATGACTTTTGCGCATCGCAAATAATTACGCGAGCATGAAGATAAAGGTCGACATGTGCTGCCATTGGCCCTGAATGCTCAACACCGGCCATAGGATGAACAGCAACAAACTGTCGTCGGTTGGGGTGTTCACCGGCACGGTGGCAAATATCGGCCTTGGTACTTCCCATATCCATTGCCACGGCGCCTTCGGGCAATTTGTCAAGTACAGGGAAAATAAGATTGTAAATGGTATCTACCGGAACACAAATGATAGCCAGTTCGGTGGTAGCAAGTGCATCGTCTATGGTTGCCCACTCGTCGATGCCACCCATTAGATGAGCTTTTTCGAGATGAACAGGATTGTTATCGACACCGGTAATGTAATGCCCGCTCTTTTTCAGCGCCATCCCCATTGAGCAACCCATAAGTCCTGTTCCAATGATTGTAATTCGCATTTTTATGGTTTTGTGGTTGATTAATTCTTATCTGTTTATCGATTAAAGGCAAATACAAAAAAAAAGGCCCCTGCCAGGCAGAGACCATTCATTGATTTTTTAAACAAACCATCACCGGTCTCTGCCCTGTAGTGGGTAGAAATAATAAAAATAAAAGCCAAAATATAAACCGGAAGTATTCATTTGTTCAGATTGCATTATTAAAATAAAAAAGCCCCTTTTTCAGGGGCTTCATGGTAATATCTTTTTTCGCATTGCTTTATTTACACCACAGCCCCGTTTTTACCGGTAAAGTAAAAATAAAAGAAATAGGTATAAAAAAAGTTGCGGTTCATATTTACTTATTTTGCGTTGCAATGTTAAGGATAATTTTAACCCGATTTATTATTTTTAAATTAATTCTGCGTTATTTTTCTAAATTTGCTAATATACCATTATAAATCAACACCTTATATCTATCCTTTTTTTTAACCAAACCATCGTTATTATGAAAAAAACAGCAATTTTCTGGTTCCTTGGGGTTATTGCAATAGCAAATATTTTCGAATTGCAGGGTCAAGGCCGCACAGTTCTGATTAGTTTTTACAGCCAATCAGGTAATACCAAGGCAATGGCCGAAGCAGTTGCCAGGGGCGCAAGAACTGTAGATGGGGTTACAGTTTTGCTGAAAACGGTAGAAGAAACTCAAAAACAGGATTTGCTGCTGGCGGATGCGATAATTGTGGGCTCACCTGTCCATAATGCCAACGTTGCAAGCACAGTGCAAAACTTTCTTGTATCATGGCCCTTTGAAGGTGCACCTCTTAAAAATAAAATCGGAGCTGCATTTGTAACCGCCGGAGGAATATCTGCTGGTGAAGAAATTACCATGCTTAATATCATCCATAGCATGCTTGTTTATGGGATGATTGTGGTAGGCGGCGACGATTGGCGGGCACCCTTTGGAGCTTCGGCAGTGGTGAATGAAAAGCCCTTCGGCGGCCAGGAAATAGATGAAATGTTCCTGAAAAAAGCCGAAGGGTTAGGCAAAAGGGTTGCTGGGCTTGTGGTCAGGTTTAAGCACTAACAATCATTATAAGAGTACCGGCTTGAGATAATTAATGGTTATTCTGGAGCCACATTGTATTCGATGGATTTCATGAAAAACTGACCATAAACAAACTCTCCATCGGGCCTGTGGTAAACGGCATCACCGCTTTTAATAATAATACGACCCTGGTGATTCATATATTCATGAACCGGTGTGGAAAATGGATTATTGACAAAGGTCTTATTATCGGGAATTTCACATCGGTCATAGCTTACAAAATTGACCAATTCGCCGCTCTCCTTAAAGTAAAGAATTGCAGAGATTGCAATGTTTCCATTGGTAAAGGTTGCCTTAACGGACAAAGGGTCAATCTCCTTCCAGGTTATTCTGTCATCAATAAGAGCTGCAGGTGCTATAAGGCACAGGTCGTTGAACCATATTACCCTTTCGCCCTGGTCGAGTCGGGGATCATTAACATCAATAATTTTAATCAACCCGAGCAATTTTACTTTAAATGTGGCCTTCCTGTCCTTGTAAACATGAAGTCCGTAAGCCGGAATCCCCATTTTAGGGGCCTTGATGTAAAACATTCGGCTGGGTTTTTCAAAGAAATTATATTGCACTGATTTCAGTTTCATAAAATCTTCATCAGGATTACTTCTGATCCCCCCTTCGAGTGTAACCTTCATATTATAGACCTTTTCACGTCCAACGGCATTGCTATAAACAATGTACTTCTGTACAATTTCTGGCAAATGGCTTATATCTTCGATGGTAAGCAAAGTTGGTGGAGGAACGTCAAGCTCCGCAAAACTATGTTTTATAGCCTGATTGTATTTTCTTTTTAGAGTCTGGGTACAACTGAGGTTTAACATCATAATAATGGTTGAAATAGTGATTAAAAGAATTGTTCTCATGGCTGAAAATATTATTAATTAATATCTATTTTATTTGATATGTAAAGCCGGCTTTCAGGTGACTATATCCGGGCATTTCGAAAGTATCCTGATTATAATAATCGTGGTAAATTGCTGAGCCGCGGTAATCATCTATAAACAGCCCTAATTTACTGCCATTGCCAAAGGTTACCGGGTAGAAGGTAATGCCCATTGTTGCACCATTCGACCATGGCTTCAAAGTATATTCGGGTATTGTTCCAATTTCTCTTGATGTAACGATGTTTAATTGGCCATGATAACCCATGCGTAGCTGAATCTGTTGCTTTTGCAGTGTGTTTTTAAAGATGGAAATATTCCAGGTGAGGGGATACTGAATTTGTAAAACATTTAAATTGCGCACCCCAGTATAAACATTCCCCCAATCGGCATAAGAAAACCGTTGCCTGTTGTACATGTAAAAGACTCCGGTTTGAACTGAATTTCGTTTAACTGGCAAATTGATCTGCGCCCCGGCATTAAAACCCAGAAAAGTAGCGCCACTGTATGCATCTATATTGCTTTCCGGATTAGCAATTGCACCTGGCACAACACTTAAATCTGTATTCTCAGTGATACCGCCTTTATTGGTACCAACCTGAAATGAGTATTGTGCTGATTTACTCAGATAATCTTTAACGCTGCATGATGTTAAAATTCCCAGGATCGCAAGAATTGAAACTAATTTTTTGAAGTTCTGCATTGGTGATTTTTTTTAAAGTATTCACCGGCAAAACTACTTTTGGGGTATAACATGAAGGTTTCAGAAAACCAAATTCAGGTCTCATTTTACCGAATCTGGGGATTACTTTCCCTAAGACCTGATGAAAATGGTTATTTTAAAATAAATCTTCCAACGGCATTTACAGTAACTTCCCGAAGAATGGTTTCCGATTCTTCGTGAACAAACGAAACTTCAGTTACTTCAATTATTGAAGGATTAATATTGGAATATACCCTGGAAAATCCTTCAGCAATATCATCGTAGGCTACAATCTGAAAATCGATCATTAAGAAGTCAGGATCGTAATTTACCAGCGCAGTAAACAATTCATGCTCGTTTGGAAGAAAATTGATAATGTAGGTTTGAAAAGTATCAGATAAGTTGATTTTGCCACCCACCGAAAAGCGGGTGCCTGGACCTTCATCCAAAACCCTAAGATTAAGAAGTTCAATTTGAGCCGAAGAAAGGTAATCAGAATCAGTGAAATTGTCGAAGCTTGTATCAATCAGGATGGGGGGGACTGATTCGGTGATATCCTTCAGAAATTCGTAACTACTTGTCAAAATGTGCTGATTTTCTGCAGTATCCGACGTTTGTTCCGGCTTATTCCTGCCAGCACATGAGGTCAAAACTGTAATACATACAGTTGTAGCCCAAAAAAAGGCAAGAGTTGATAATTTCTTCATAAGAACGGTTTTGGTAAAACAATCAATTTAACTTACCAGTAATATTTCAGATAATTTCTTGAAATAAAAACAAAATTACATCTTTTAAAAATTATCCGGGCTAATGTAATGGTTTTAAAACCAAGAGATCTCCAGCGGGCTCCTTCCCCTTCCTTCCCGAATCATTAGGATTAAAGGCTCATAATCATAGGAATAAGAAACAAGGGCATTTTTTCTTTACCCCGGAATTCCCCGGGTTACTCTTATCATTTCCTTATCCCCGCGTCTGAAAAACAAAGGTATTTCATCGATATTGCCCGAGTCGGAATCGATGCGTTCAAGAATATTCAATTTCAAATAGCCATCATCAACGATTTTCAGAAAGTTGCTGATACCAAAAGAGCTTATAAGCCCGTATTATGCTGACAAACTTAATGAACAATTGCAACACAATGAGATTCCAGTACAGAAAAATTTTACATAAAAAAAAGCCCCCGAAGGAGCTTTTTAACATTTATGAATAGAATGTTAGTTTACTTGGTCATACCGCCGCATACAGCAATTACCTGCCCGGTAACATAGGAAGAGAGCTCTGATGCAAGGAAAATAGCAACATTAGCAACATCCTGAGCTTGCCCTGCCCTTCTGAGAGGAATTTTTTCGGCCCATCCTTTTTTAACATCTTCAGGGAGACCGGCGGTCATATCGGTTTCAATAAAGCCAGGAGCAATTGCATTGCAACGAACATTGCGGGCACCCAGCTCCTGTGCAACCGACTTTGTAAAGCCAATCATCCCTGCCTTTGAAGCGGCATAGTTTGCCTGGCCGGCATTTCCACCAAGGCCCACCACCGAACTCATGTTTATAATGCTTCCAATGCGCTGTTTAAGCATATATTTCTGTGCTGCTTTGGTAAGGTTAAAAGCCGATTTGAGGTTGATTCGAATCACATCGTCCCATTGGTCTTCGGTCATACGCATCAGCAAGGTATCTTTGGTAATACCGGCATTGTTGACAAGAATTTCAAGCGAGCCAAAATCTGCAACAACAGCATCCACCAGTTTTTCGCTGTCGGCATAACTACTTGCATCCGAAGCATAACCTTTGCCCTTTACACCAAGTTTTTTTAGTTCCTCTTCGAGTTGCTGCGCTTTTTCGTCGTATCGAATGTCTGAAAAAGCCACATTGGCACCCTGCTCGGCAAAGGCCAAAACCAGTGCGCGGCCTATACCTCTTGCCCCGCCGGTAATCAGGGCTGTTTTTCCTTGTAATAGCTTCATAGTGTTTCTTAGTTAAGTTATTTGGAAATTATCTAAGTTAAAAATCCCTGCCCGACGATGGGCAGGGACTCATTGGGTTACATTATCATGCTCAGAACCATTTTACCAGGTTCAGGTCCTGTCTGTGGGGCAAAAGACTACTCTTGGGATAAAGACGGAAAGCATAATTATAAATGCCTACACGTTTGACGACTACATCACACTTGAATGTTAAGAGTTCTTTTTCTCGTTTCACCTGCTCCATTTCATACACCGAAATTACAACATCTTCCCCTTCAAAAGTTTTTTGAATAAAAACTACCTCCATTCCCAGGTCCTTCTCACTGAACTCATTAACATCGAGCACTATTTCAGCAGTAAACTTTTCACCAAGCAGTAAAGCGTTATCAGAAGTATCCATAACATTAAGTACATTCAGTTCAATACTATCCCATTTCTTAATCATGTTAAGTTTCCAGCGGGCAAGTTCTTTGGCTTTCTGGAAATTATTGGCACGAATAAGTTCAGAATTATTAAACAGCTTGTTGTAAAACAACCTGAAATAGTCATCCATCATTCTTTTGTTGGTATATACCGGTGCAATGTGGGCAATGTTGTTCTTTATCCATCTCACCCACTCTTCAGGAACACCATTTTTGTTGCGCTCATAAAACATGGGGATGATTTCATTTTCGAAGGTATTATAGATTACTTCCGCGTCCAATTCATCCTGATAGGCTTGATTTTCGTAGGTTTTTTCTTCCTTAATTGCCCAACCGGCTTCAGGGGTAAAACCTTCGGCCCACCACCCGTCGAGCACACTAAAATTGAGCACTCCATTCAATACAGCTTTTTGCCCTGATGTACCAGATGCTTCGAGTGGTCTGGTGGGGGTATTCAACCATACATCCACTCCTTTTACCAGGGCTTCGCCCAATTCCAAATCATAATCTTCAAGAAATATAACCTTACCGCGGAATTCTTTTTTCTTGGAGATTTCCACAATCTGTTTGATAAGATCCTGCCCGGCTTTATCGGCAGGGTGTGCCTTACCGGCATAAAGGAACTGCACGGGCATATCGGGGTTGTTTACAATCCTCGAAAGTTTTTCGAGATCGTTGAATAATAAATGCGCCCGTTTGTAGGTGGCAAATCGGCGTGCAAACCCTATAGTGAGTGTTTTTTCGTTCAATCCTTCCAAAATCTGGTAAACCTTTTTGGGGGTTTCCTGACGACGTGAAAGGTTAGATAATAGTCTTTCCTTAAGGTATTCCATGAGTTTTTTGCGTTGGTACTGCCGCATTTCCCAGATTTTCTCATCGGGAACTTCGTAAATCCGATGCCAGAAATCGGTATTGGAAACATCGCCCAGAAAATCGTTGGGGAAGGTTTCATTATAGAACTTCTGCCATTCGGGAGCACACCAGGTACCATAGTGCACGCCGTTGGTAACGTGGCCAATAGGAATCTCATTGGTAAAGTAACCTGGGTAGAGGTCTTTAAACATGTCGCGCGATACGGCTCCGTGAATTTTACTTACCCCGTTTACTTCGCTGGAAAGTTTGGTAGCCAACACACTCATCGAATAGCGTTCGTCAGTAAGTTCGGGGTGGATTTTACCCAAAGCCATAAAGGTTTCCCAACTTATGCCAAGCCTGTCGGCATAGTGAGGCATATACGTACGGAGGATGTCTTCGGTGAAGAAATCATGACCTGCCGGAACAGGTGTATGGGTGGTGAAAAGACTGCTAAATCTGACTGCTTCAAGTGCTTCTTCAAAGCTAAGTTTCTCATCCTGAACGTATTTTCGAAGTCTTTCGAGACCAGCGAATGCAGCATGCCCTTCATTAAGATGGTAGACCTTAGGCTTAAGGCCCAGAGCATCTATCAGCCTTATCCCACCAATTCCCAACAGGAACTCCTGTTTGAAACGGTTTTCCCAATCGCCACCATACAACTGATGGGTTACCACTTTATCAATGGATGCATTTTCAGGAATATCGGTATCTAAAAGGTAAAGCGGAATACGTCCGACATCGATTTTCCAGACCTTGGCATACAGGTTACGACCTGGAAAAGCAATACTAATTTTGATCCACTCACCCAATTCGTTACGAACAGGTACAGCTGACATGTAAGTGAAGTTGTGGGGTGTATAGTTTGCAAGCTGCTCTCCGTTGAGTGATAAGTTTTGTGAAAAATATCCATAACGATACAGCAAACCGATACCAATCATATCAATATTGTCGTCGCTGGCTTGTTTGAGATAGTCGCCTGCAAGGACTCCAAGGCCTCCAGAGTATATTTTTACAGATGTATGAAGCCCATATTCCATACTGAAATAAGCTATTTGAGCTGATGTTTTATTGCTGGCTTTAGCCATATAGTTATCGAACTTTGCTACTACCAGCCTGTACTCGTCCATAAACTCTTTGTCAGAAATGAGTTTCTGATAATGTTCAACGGTTAAGCTATCGAGTAACCTGGGAGGACTTTGTTCAGCTTTTTCCCAAAGCACCGGATTTATGCGTTTAAAAAGGTTTGCTGCTTCAAAATTCCATGTCCACCATAGATTTCTGGAAAGCCTTTGCAAATCTTCCAGCTCCTTGGGCACACTAATTTCGATCAGTACTTTCTTCCATTTAGGCTTTGATACTTTTGCCTTAATAAGATCGGGTGACTTTACAGGTTGCTTTTTGCCACGGAAAAGATGGGTGCGCTCATTTACTTTATTTACAGCACTTTCAAAAACTGCATAATAGGTTGAAATCAGATTTTCCCACAGCGCAGCATGGGCAATTTCTGCTGCACGATCACGATAAGTAGCCATGCCACTGTGCGAATAGCTATTAAATCCATTATTATCAGTCAGAAAATCTCCCGGGCCAGTTCCAATTAAAATATCCTTTAGCACATTGAAAATTGCATCACCAATAGTTGCATGGTTTTGTTCGTTTCTTTCTATAACTACCACACCTTTTTTTTCTCCCGGAAACTTATCCATTATCCAGGTACCAAAGCCTGATAATGAACTTGCAATTGTTGGAATATGAAAGGCAAGACTTTCAAGAGGAGTATAGCCCCAGGGCTCGTAATATGATGGAAAAACGCTGAAATCCATGCCAATAAGGGTCTCGAAATAATCAAGATTAACAGCACCGTCGCGTCCGTTAAGATAAGCAGGTACAAAAACAACTTTTACTTTGTCATTGGGTGAGTTGTTTAGTCCAGATTCCTTGAGTTTTCTGAGAATTGGGTCACTTGCAGGATCTACCAGTTTATGTGTGGTATATTCGCCGGTTACCGGAGCCTTAAAATCGGGCTTATTCATTCGCTCAATTACTTCGGCTCTTACACCGGTCTGGTTGGCAGGAATCATTAAATAGGCAACCACATTGGTTTTTAGATTTTGTTGGTTAAGCTTTGCCAACGCATCTATAACAACGTCAATCCCTTTGTTCTTAAATTCATAGCGTGCACTATGTATCATCAGAAAACTGTCTTCAGCAATTTGCTGATTTAGCAGGCCATTTGCAAGCTGAACAAGGCGGCTTCGGGCAATTTTTCTTTTTTGTGGAAAGTCTTCCAGTTTGGGGACAAAAGCGTCGCTGAATCCGTTAAGGGCGATAAAATCAACCTCCTTGCCTACAAGTTTATGACACTCTTTGGCCGATATTTTACTTACAGTAGTGAATACATCGGCATTGTGGGCAGCAGTAACCTCCATGCTATGCTTTGACACAATTCCTAATTCAGATGCTTTGGAGTCGGGGTCGATATTAGCCATTTCCGAATGTAACGGCTGACCATTACCAGCAATAGAACGGCCAAGAATAGTAGCATGGGTTGTAAAAACAGTGCCTGCCTGGGGCACTTTGTCTTTTAAATACATTACTCCGGCCCCGGTCATCCATTCATGAAAGTGTGCTACCAGGGTATCGCGCGAGGAAAGATTGTAATCATAAAAACTTTCTATCACTTTACCTGCTGCATAACCAAAAAGTGCCGGTTCGGTATAATCCCATTGCCCATTGAGGGAGTTGAGTCCAAATTTAACCCACAAATCTGCGAATACATTATCCTTTTCGGCAAATAACGGCGTAAAATCAACCAGGATCACCACCGGCTCGCCCGGAATATTCCATCGGCCAATTCTAAAGTGCAACCCATCTTTTTGAGATTGTTTACGCCACGACCTATACAGGTATTTATCCTCAATAAATTCAGGATTTCCATGGGTTTCCTTCCACACGTCCGGGCCTATACAAATATAATTATCGTTGAGTTCTCTGGATAATGAGAGGGCCTTGGTGGCTATAGCGGTATGAATTCCTCCTATTTTGTTGCAAACTTCCCAGCTTACCTCAAATAAATAGTCAGGCTTCTTTATGTCATTATTCATATATTTAAAACTTAAATTAATAATATCCTTTTATTCCAAAAAAACGGGCGAATTTACAAAAAAAAGAGCACTCCCGGCTTTGCCGGCAATCATTGAAATCTTTAAAGAATAATGTTTGAGAAAGCACTAAAGTTCAATCAGATGATAAGAGTTTTTTTGCAAACAAATCAAACATGCATCAAAAAACAATACAACAAATTGCCAAAAAAGATTCTTATTCTACCGGGTCAGTCTTTCTTTTTTGACTTGCCGGCGGGTTTTTTCGAACTGGATTCTGCCTTTGGGGAGGCTAATGTGGTATCAGAAATTTTCTTCGGGGTTTTGTTTTTTTTTGCCACAATAGGTTGTATGGGTTCGGCAATTTCCTTGCAATAGTTTTTAACCCTCATTTCAAAATCAACCAACACGTTCATGTAGTTAATAAACCCATCGTAAGGCGAATTATAGGGGTTAATGCGGGTCTTGACTACGCCATCGGAAAACCATTTTGTCGACATAAAATAAAAATGATCGCTGATCTGAAGTGTATTCCAGTCTTTCAGAATTGCTGAATCATTGCAATCGATAATCAGAGATTCGAGATCGTAGAGTTTTCTGAAAGCCTCGTTTTGCATTTCGTTACCTAACCATGCCGTAATGTCGCGCTCTTCATCGGCCCAAGAAATAGCATAGGGAATATGAAGTTGTGAGGCGGGTTGCAAATTAATTGATATTTCGGATGGTGTTTGAAACCTAAATGGGGTTTGACGAATTACTGAACCAGGGAAATGTCGCAGAAAGTCGAAAATCCCGGTGTCTTTATGATGATGCTGGCCAAAGGTTTCATAATCGATAAACAGGTTCACAACTTCTGACCTGGAATCCAGTTTATTAATCCATTGTGCATACTTATCGGCAGTAAGGGGCCATTCGCTCCATTGCTTCACTGAAAAACGGAATGCTATATCGTCAGAAAGTTGGAAGTTTTTCAACAGCAATTTCACTTTTGGGTTGGCAGCACTGCAATACAGCAGATTAGGACTTTTCCATCCAAGAATATGCTTTGGCCCTTCGGTAAGCACAGTATTATAACCCAACTCAAAGGCATATTCAGCAATTTCGTCATTATAGATAAGCTCTGTATTTCTGAATGCCTGGGTCTTTACTCCGAAAAGCTCCTTGATTTTAGCTTCGTGCATTTTTACCTGCCTGAAAAATTCTGTTTTGCTTTTCAATGAGGCAAGGCTATGTACGTATGTTTCAGCCAGGAACTCAACTTTTCCGGTTTTGGCCAGTTTTTTAAAGCTTTCTATTACTTCTGGTGTATACTTCTCAAATTGTTCAAGAGCAATTCCGGAAATGGAAAAAGTAACCCGAAAGTCATTTCCGTGCTTTTTAATCAACTCACCAATAATTTGATTGGAAGGCAGATAACATTTTTCGGCCAATTGCCTTATAGCATATCTATTGGCATATTCATCAGTGTAATCATGATGTTGCCCTATGTCAAAGAATCTGTAAGTTCTTAGCCTCATTGGCTGGTGTACCTGAAAATAAAGACAGATTGACTTCATAATATCTCCTCAGTTAAGACTGTTTTTTCTATTGGTGTGGTAAAACTTGGGGTTGGTTAAGGTTATCGGGTTAATAAATCCACATAAACTTCTTTAACCTTTACCCCTGCCTGATCCCATTTAATATTATCCACTTCATCCTTGCCATGTTTTTTAAACTCAGCAGGTAGCACATCATAATGGGTCAGAGCATAAATGGCATCTGCCATAGCTTCTACGTCCCAGAAATCTATTTTGATAGCATGTTTAAGCACTTCTGCAACACCAGATTGCTTGGAAATAATAACCGGCACGTTGCTTCTCATAGCTTCGAGGGGAGAAATACCGAAGGGCTCAGAAACTGAAGGCATAACATAAACATCTGATATTCCGAACATTTTATCAACCTCATCCCCTTTTAAGAACCCAGTAAAGTGGAATTTGTTTGCAATACCTAACCGTGCAACTCTTCTTATCATTTTGGGAAGCATGTCTCCACTTCCTGCCATCACAAACCTGATGTTGGGGTCTTTTTGCAGTACCTTATGAGCGGCTTCTATAAAGTATTCGGGTCCTTTTTGAAAGGTTATGCGTCCGAGAAAAGTTACTATCTTTTCATTAATATTTTTTTCAAATTCCTGGTTGTCTGCCTTATCAGAAGGTTCAACACCATTGTGCACAGTAACTACTTTTGCGGGATTGATTCCGTAACGATTAATAATAATCTGCCGGGTTAGATGGCTGACAGCAATTACCATGTCGGCTGCCTCCATACCATCTTTTTCAATATCGTAAACTATTGTATTGACATTTTCGCCGGTGCGGTCGAACTCGGTGGCATGCATGTGCACCACCAAAGGTTTACCGGTAATCCGCTTGGCTTCTTTTCCAGCCATATAGGTAAGCCAATCATGGGCATGTATAAGATCAAAATCATATTTGCGGGCTACTTCAAGAGCTACCATGGCATAGCGGCGCACTTCTTCCATCAGATTGTGACCATAGCCACCGGCAAAGGAAAACTTTTGAGTACGGCTTTCACCTTTTTCAAAGACTATTCCTTTCTCCAGATTCTCCATTATATGATAATACTGCTCCTCGGTGGCATAGGGAACCAGGCTCGAATTAACCTCCACAAACGAAATATTGTTTACGTATTCCCGAAATAAGTCATCCTGCAAATTAATTGATACATCGCTGGCATTTACCAGTTTTATAGAGCCGGGTTGTTCATCGCCCCAGGCTTTTGGCACTACAAAAATCAGATCAACATCACACTTTAGCAAAGCCTTTGTAAGCCCGTAACATGCTGTTCCTAATCCGCCTGAAATATGTGGGGGAAATTCCCATCCAAACATTAAAACCTTCATAAACACCTTTAATTCTTATGGTTAATAGATTATGGGATAATTATTTGTCGAATTTTTCCAGAATTGATTTTATGCGCAACAATTCGGCAACGCTTGAAGCAAAGGAAATTGCGCCTCTGCCTGAATGGGGTGGGTCGCCCTCGTAGATTTCTGATATGGTACCTACACCGTCTTCTATCATATCTTCCTGAAAGCCGTTGTATAGTTTTTCGATGAATTTAACCCCCTGACGGTCATATATCTTCAGATATGCATCGGCAAATGGACCCAGAAGCCAGGGATGAACTGTACCCTGATGAAGGCTCAGATCGCGCCAGCTTTTATCTCCGGCATATTTACCCCTGTAAAGAGGATTTTCAGGAGATAATGTGCGCAAACCTCGGCTGGTAACCAATTTTTTAGTAGCAATATCTACTATACATTTGGTCATTTCTTCGGTTAAAGGACTATAGGGCATTGAAGCCGCAATTACCTGATTTGGCCTTATGCTGGTATCACGGGATTGATCAGTAACATAATCCGATAGTGATTGCTGTGTTTCATCCCAGAATAGTTCATTAAAGCTTACTGCAATCTGCGCTGCAACAGGCTTCCATTTTTTAACAAAGGCTTTGTCGCCGGCCTGCCCGGCAATTTCAAGTGCAAACATCACTGCATTGTACCACAGAGCATTCACTTCAACCACATAACCATAGCGGGGAGTAACAGGTTTATCGTTTACAACGGCATTCATCCATGTTATGGATTGAAAATCAACATCAATATATAATAGTTTGTTTTCGCGTAACCTGATAAAACTGGTGCCATTGGAATAAGTATCGAGGATTAGCTGGATTTTATCTTTGTAGTTTTTCCAGGTCTGGGCTGCGCCGTATTTGGGATAGCAACATTTTTGCAACGACCAGATAAACCATAGTGAGGTATCGGCAGAAATATAGGATGTGTTTTTACCTCTTCCGGTTTCAGGAAAAAAAGCCCCGTTCATTTGTTCAATCATGGTTTGCATAACATTCTGGCATGTCTGCTCCGATCTTTTGGCCAATGACAGGCCCGGCAACGAGATAAACGTATAGCGTCCAATACGATCGTACCACGGATAACCGGCAAGTATATCTATCCCTTTATTATGTTTGTAAAAGAATTGCTCGCCACTGTTCACCAGGCAATTTTCAAAGGAATTGCGGGGAGTACGGGCCGAAATTTCTGTTTTGAAAATCCGGGTAATATTGGTAGGGTTTATTTCTTCGGTGCCTGCATAAAAAATAACACTTTCCCCCTTTTTAATAGGAAACTCAAAAAATCCGGGCACATACAGGTCTTCTCTGAAATCGTAACCCCTGCGCTCTTCATGAAAATATTCAATATCGTTATACCAGTCGGGTGCGTGAACATATTCGCTCTGCGACTTCGATATCTGCATGTAAAGGGGAGAATATCCCTCGTACATGCGGGTTTTTATACCATTAGGCACTGGCTCATATTTGGTATCGAGATAGATATTTCTTTTGCTGAGATGGTGTATATTACGGAAAGCAAGGAATGGTTTAATTCTTACAAGGGTTGGTGATTGTGCTTCAACAAGTGTGTATCGTATCATTACCTTTTGCTCTTCGGTAACAAACAAGGTCTCTTTGGTAAGAAATACCCCTCCTACCCTGTAGGTTATCTTAGGAATAAGTTCAGCTTCAAAATCCCTGACATACTTATGTCCTTTGGGGAAATAAGCATTGGGATATTTGCTTATCCCAATATTAAATTGAGCGTCGCGCTGAATAACGGTTTCATCTATTTTTGATAAAAGTACATGGTTGTAATCATCAATAGCGGGCTGAGGGCATACCAGCAAACCATGATATTTACGGGTATTGCATCCTATAATGGTCGTGCATGAAAAAGAACCTGCCCTGTTGCTTCTAAGCATTTCTTTTCCAAGGGAATATTCAAGATTGATCAGCTGGTTTTTGTCAAATTTTATGAATCCCATAAAAAATCTGATTAGTAGAGTAGAGATGAGAACTTTTCATTTAAAAGTCAGACCAATAACAAAAATAGTCATTTTTTTTGTGTTAAAATCTCGATCTGCCTTAATCTGAGAAATTTAAACAAAATTTTAGACTTGCGAAAAAAGAGAATTCCAATGATGGTAAACCAAAAAGAAATCTTCATAAATCTTACCAATACTAATACCAGTAATAGTTGTCTAAAACTAAAGACAAAAGAGGCTGCCTCTACTTTTGAGACAGCCTCATTATTCAATCATTGTAATCATCTGGATTTAAATAATTTACCAGATTACACCATAGGTTTTAGTATCCAGGGTTTTGCACTAAGTTTTTGTTCACTTCAATTTCTCTCTGTGGAATAGGATAAACCATTCGGGGATCATTCCATTGAAGCACTGCACCAGCGCCCCAAGGCGACCCGGAAGGGGCTATTACGCTGCCTTTCCACCGTTTTAAATCGTGTAGTGCATGACCTTCGAAACATAACTCCTTGTAGCGATCAAGTTTGATAAGGTCAATGTCTATAGTTGCAACATCTGTAATTAGCGATGCATTGGCCCTTGCCCTAACCTTGTTAAGGTCAGCAATTGGCTCGGCACCAATACTTTTCCGTTCCATAAAGTTAGCTTCTGCCCTTGTAAGGTACATTTCAGCAAGGCGAATTACCGGTACATTGGTTTTGTAATCGCCCCATTTACTGGTTCTGGTGCGACCAGCCCTTGTGCCATATCCTTTGTAATACATTTTGCTTATCTCATTGATAACCTTTGCTTCGGGATTGTCTTCGAGCCCTCCACGCAAATCACTGGCTTCAAAAAGACTCAATTGTTGGTTTTGAATCCTTACATCTCCTCTGCCCAAGCCAGGTAAGCTTGCAAAAAATGTAGTAATGCCTCCATTGGCTGAACCTGCATTGCTATAAAGGTTCTGACGAATCATAAATACATCCTCCGAAGTATACCCGGGGTTGTTAAAACAACTAATAGGAGTTGCGTTTAACGCATCAGGACCAAAAAGTTCAATAACCTCAGAGGCTTCTTCAGCAGTTCTTTCCCAGTCTCTCATTGAAAAATAGACCCTGGCAAGAAAAGCACTTGCATTGGTGGAAGTTGCCAATCCTCGGTTAGACCCGGCCCGACCAGGTTTAAGAAGGTTTTTAGCATCGTTGAGATCGGCTAAAATAAGATCGTAATTAGCTTTAACGGTTGCTCTTGCAGGATATTTGATATCTTCAAAAATCATTACAGGATCAGTTACTCTGGGGACACCCAAATGGCTATTGTCATTGGTAAAACCATAACCCTGGGCATAGAAACGCACCAGTTCAAAATACAAGATACCACGGATAAATTTTGCTTCACCCTGTACTCTTGCTTTTTCTTCAGCATCTGTAATTTTGTCGAGATTTGCAAGTACATTGTTTACAATATTTATGGCTCTATAGCTGGTTCCCCATTTACCTTCGATGGTACCTTCGTTTTTGTTCAAGGATTTTCTGAACATTTCGCGATACCCAATAAAAGTGCCATCCCAAACTATACGCCGTGTTCCGTCAGCAGCCAACAAGTCAGAATGAAATATACTGGTACCGGCATAGAGATTTCCGCTTGAAACAAGTGCCCAGGCACCATCAAGAGCAAGTTTTACTCCATCAGCATCTACATAAACTTCATCGTAATCGATACCGGTTTCTGGCTCCATGTCCAGATTATTTTCGCAGGCCACAAATAAGGAAGATATCCCTAAGGCCCCTATAATTGCTATATATTTGAGTAGTTTCATTTTTCTTCAATTTAAAAATTCATTTTCGAATAAATTAGAACCCTAACTGCAAACCAAATGTTATTGTTCTTGGTTGTGGAGTGGTATAGAAATCGAATCCCTGTTGCAGGTTAAATGTTTGAGCGCTTGGTCCTGTACCTACAAAGTTTGCTTCAGGATCCCAACCTGGATATTTGGTCCAGGTTAACAAGTTCAAACCCTTCGCAAAAATTCTCAAACTGGAAACTCCAACTTGTGGCAATCGAATGGTATATCCAATAGTTACATCTTTCAAACGCATATAAGACCCATCGAAAATGAGCATGGATGATACTCCATAGCCATTTCCTTCGAGGAACCTTGGTTGAGGGTATTTTGATTTGTCACCTGGTTCTTTCCAGTAATTTTCATAAAACTCAATAGTCTGGTTGTCGAACCATGAAAGCCCATCAGCCTGCCATTGACGTCCACGATTGAAAATTTCGTTGCCATAAACAAATTGGAACATGAAACTTAAATCAAAATCTTTGTATCTGAACGTATTGGTTAAACCTCCTATAAAATCGGGGTTGGGGTCACCTGCTTTCTGATGCTCTGCCTGGCTTAAAATATTGGTTGTTTCGGTTCTGGATGCATCTTTGTAGAATAATGCATCTCCATTATCAGGATCAACTCCCGCGTATAAAGGCATCCAGAAAATACCAATGGGTTCATTTTCCATTGCTCGCCAGATATCTGTTCGAATAATCTGTCCATTGAGATTGGTAACTTTATTTTTATTGAAGGAGATATTGAAACTGGTATTCCATTTTAGAACCTGGTCAATATTTGATGTGTTAATCATAAATTCCCAACCTTTATTCTCAAGGTTTCCAATGTTCTTTGTAATGGCAGTAAAACCAGAAGTTGCCGGAAGGTTAACATTCAGTAGTAGATCTTCTGTTTTCTTTATATAATAATCAATTTCACCAGTTACCCTGTTATTGAGGAAACCAAAATCAATCCCGATATTGGTTTGAGTAGTAGTTTCCCACTTTAGGTCTTCTGAAGGCAAACTAATTGGCACCAGACCTGAAAAACCCGCATAATTGCTTGCACCATATAAGCCTCTTGATGCAAAGTTTCCAATCTCGGCATTTCCGGTAACACCCCAGCTTCCTCTCAACTTAAGGAAACTAAGTATGTTGTTGTTGGCAAGAAAACTTTCATTTGTAAGTATCCAGGCAGCTGATGCTGCGGGAAATACACCAAATCTCATATTTTTACCGAATCTGGAAGATCCATCATACCTGCCACTTAGAGTAAACAAATACCTGTCGTACAATTTTAAATTCGAACGAACAAAGTATGACAAGAAAGCGAAACTTGTACCGGAACCTGACATTGAGCTAGGTTCGGCCCCGCTGCTAATCCTTCTGAATCTGTCGCTTGGAAAATTTTCTGCACCATTGAATTGTGTTTCAAGATAACCTTCTTCATAGGAGGTACCAGCCACAAGGTTAAGGTCCAAAATATCTGCAAATACATTATTATAAGTAAAGTAGTTGTTAAAGGTATAGTTCTGAAGCAATACAGTTCTTTCTTCAGCACTGCCGTAGGGTCCGCCATCGTTGGTTAACCGTCCCCAATAACCCTTTTCTTTCTGGTTGGTTTGGTCAAACCCGATTTCGGTCCTGAATGATAACCCGGACAATATATTAAGATTACCATATACATTACCAATATTGCGGTAAACAGTTGCATCGAATGTATTATACTTGGCAGGAATTAACCCGTTTTCGTATTGTGTGTCCCTGTTTAATTCATCGGTTCCGGGAATAAAAGCTGGGTCGAGTGGTGATAAGGCAATCATTTGTAGAGGGGTAGCAAAGGCATTGTCGTTGGCAACCCGGAAACTCCTTGATCTTAAAGGATTCAGACCAATACCAAATGATACTATGTCAGATGCCTTATGATCGAGGTTGAACCTTCCAGTTATACGGTCAAAGTCATTACCTATTACAACGGCTTCCTGATTTGCCCAGGATAGAGACGTATAGAAACGAGTCTTATCATTTCCGCCAGACGCTGTAAGGTCATATTGTTGTGCAAATCCATTTCGCAATGCACGATCTTCCCAACTCTCATCAGGACCCTTGGTCATGTCGTCCGGATTATCAGGATCTCTCCAATATGGGAAAAAGATATCAAGGGCGTCTTTCCAGGTGTCGCCATCATCGGCGTCAAGTCCTAACCATGAATAGGCATCATTACCGTAAAGATCAATTACATTGTTCCAGCCTTCTTCAACCAAAGAAAGGTATTGCTGACGGTTTAAGAAACCAACTTTCTGCGCGGGTTGGCTGTAACCCAATTGTGAAGTAAATGAGAAATTGGTTCGCCCTTCACGACCTCTTTTTGTGGTGATCAACACAACACCATTAGCAGCTCTGGCGCCGTAAATTGCAGCGGCCGAGGCATCTTTTAAAACCTGAATTGTCTCAATATCGGAAGGATTTAAATCTGCAAGAGGGTTGGTGGGTTCATTGCCACCGGTACCAATATTCTGGGTGTTGATTGGGATGCCATCAACCACATAAAGAGGCTGGCTACCAGCCGAAATTGATGAAGTACCCCTAACCCTAACCTTAATGGCCTGGCCAAGCTTACCACTACCACCTTGCACAAACACACCAGAAGCTCTACCCTGCAGCGCCGACTCGAAACTCGGCTGAGTAACATTGGCAATGTCGGCAGCACGAACTTGTGATATGGAACCGGTCAACTCAGATTTCAATCTGGTTCCATAACCTACCACCACAATCTCATCGAGCATTGCAGCATCAGTTGCCATGGCAACATCTACGATTGAACGCTGTCCAACTTCAACTTCAACTGTTTTTAAACCAATAAAAGAAAACACCAGAATTGCATTCTGGGGTACATTAAGTTCATAACGACCGTTTAAATCAGTAACGGTACCAACTGTGGTCCCCTTTACCAAAACCTGTACTCCGGGTATGGTAGAACCATCATCCAGATTTGTAACGGTACCTGTGACACGTCGGCTCTGTGCATTAAGGCTGTTGCCCAGCAAGCTCAGAATCACGAAAAAAATTAGAAAAATCCTCTTCATGTTGTTTTTGTTTTTGTTAATAAATAAATTAGTCAATTGCGAATCGTACGAACACCCGTTTAACGCAGATATTTGCAGAGTGTAAATGTAAAAAAAATGTTAGGGTTTGTTAAGAAAAAATTATTCAAAAATTACTCATTTTTTTTGAAAAATGAACATTCAGGCCTTTTCTTGCTAATTTTCATCAATTTAGGATAAGGTGCAAACTCATTCCCCTGTTGATATTTAATTCCTATTGAAAAATCTAAAAAAAAGTAATCGGCTCAAAAAATGAATAAATAGATGGAATATCAGAAGTTTTCGTAAACAACCAGAAAGCAGTCGGGGAAGCTCTCTCCGCGGAGTTTGTTGCGAAAAGTTTCGGCTTCAACACGGTTTTGGAATTGCCCAATAATCACTTTGTACAATTTACGTCCATTTACAACGGAAACATTGATAAAAACCGGTCTCTCATATTTCCCTGAGTAGGCTTCTGCAAGACTAATCAGATTATTGGTGGTTGAATAGCTTGCTACCTGCACACCGAATCCCCTGAGTGTCATTTTGTGGAGATGCTGCGAATATATTCCGGTCTGAAGGTTGTCGATGTTTGCAGGTTGATTATTATTAACTGTCAGGCCGGTTTGATGCGGAGTTTGGGATACAGATTGAGCAGGCACAACAGAATCTTCCCTGCGAGGCACGGCGGGATTTTGGGTAGTTGGGGGTACAGATTGCTCCCCAATTCCCGAAATTGCCACCGTTGTTGAATCTTGTTCGGCAGTGTTACTTCTTGATGTGGTGAACAAATCATTAAAATTAAGGTCGGTAGCTGAGGGTCTTTCAGGAGCCTGAACCGGAACAGACCTATCGACGAGTCGGCGATGAGATTCGGCAGTGATTGTCTGCGAATGGGTTGTGTCATTTCTCCATGCCTGGCTAATTAAGGCAAGATATTGGTCAACCTGTTCCTTATCGTCGAGATTTCTGCGTGCAATTTCAAAGTCTTTGACTGCTTCATCATAATTTCCGAGATAGTAATAACTTATCCCCCTGAATAAATAGGCTTCATAAAAATCTTCCTTGAGGCGTATGGCTATATCAAAATCCTGCAAAGATCTTCTGTACTCCTTGAGCATAAGATTTGCTTTTCCGCGCTGGTAAAATGAAATAAAGTCGGGGTTCATTCTTATTGCCACTGTAAGATCATCAATGGCAGAGCGGTACTCCTCCTTAAAGTATCTGGTTAAACCCCTGAAAT
This sequence comes from Bacteroidota bacterium, assembly GCA_037441525.1. Classification (GTDB taxonomy): domain Bacteria; phylum Bacteroidota; class Bacteroidia; order Bacteroidales; family UBA7960; genus SKVR01. The sequence goes on along the minus strand of JBBISA010000002.1, from coordinate 2,853 downwards.
AATGCGCCTGGTCAGAAAAGGATGGGTCGAGTTCAATGGCAATGGTAAAATCCTTAATGGCCTGGTCGTAGCGCTGAAGTTCGATTTCGGCGAGTCCTTTATAGAGGAAATATTCGGCAGACAAAGGGTTTAATTCTGTGGCCTTTGCAAACTCTTTTACAGCGGTTTCAAAATCCTGGTCAATACCACTTTTAACACCGGCATTGAAATGTTCCCTTGCCAAAGCCATCTTTTCGGGGGTTGGGGGTTGAGAGTGTAATGAAAAAGTCAGGAGAAATGTAAAGGCACAAATGGGTAAAAGTCTGCTCATTGGTTATAGTATTTATTGTGTTAGAAATAGGATGCAAAATTATCCAATTTACTAATCTCTTGGCTTGAATTATGGGGTAATATAATCCTGCCTGTAACCAAGAGTTTCTTTTTGCAGCAGGCTCATCATCTGAGTTGCCATTGAATGATAGTAGCGCTTATTTCCAATCCCCTTTATCCAGTTAATTCCTTTAATGGAATTGGTAATAAAAACTTCATCGGCCTGAAGTAAATCTTCGGGCAATATGGCACATTCCTGCAATTTGATTCCTTTGCGGGCAGCAATATCCAGAATCTGCATTCTTAAAATTCCGGCCACGCAAGCCTGGTCAAGGTCAGGAGTGTAAAGTACACCATCTTTTACCATAAATAGGTTGGAGCTCACGGTTTCGGCAACAAAACCGTGGTCGTTAAGAATAATTGCATCGTGCCAGCCTTGCTCACCTGCATACAATCCGGCCATAACATAAAGCTGAGCATTTGAAGATTTTAATGAGGATAAAGGATTGCATTGCTTGTGCATTTGCTTAAAAAATCCTGCATAAAGCCCCTCTTTGTTTAATTGGTAGGTTTCGTTTTCTAATGGTGTTGATTCAATGATAAAATAAGCATTGTTGTTGGTGGGGGTATAAAATCCTCCATCCTGCCTGAAAACCGATAGCCTGACCCGGGCACCTTCATTATGACTGTTGAGAGAAAGTAGATTTTGAATCTGCTTTCTTAAACTTATAATGCTCAATTCTTGGGGCAAAATCATTTTAAGCAAAGTTGCCGAGGACTGCATCCTTTTAATATGACTTTCAAGCCAAAGCGGTATCCCCGACAGGCACCTGATGGTTTCAAAAAATCCATCGCCATAACGAAATGACCTGTTTACAGTGGGTAAACCAAATTCCGGTTCTGTAAAAACATTTCCGTTATAAATAATATGTTGAACCATGGATGAAGGAGAAGGTAAGGTTGAGGTTAAGGCTAAGGTTGAGGGGGAGGTTTTTGGTTATTCGTTGTGCAGTGTTTTGGCAGTTTTGTTGCTAAAATATATTAGTGATAAATATTTTCAGGAAGGATAGATTGAGTATTATCGTGAAAACAAATCCGAATACAGCTCCCCAGAAATGAGCATCATGACCAATGTTGTCCAGGCCTTTTTTTGCCATATAGGCAGAATAAAACAAATAAAGTATTCCGAAAATCCATCCTGGTATGGGTACAGGTAAAAAAATAAACATAATGCCCATTTTCGGATCCATTATAATGGATGAAAACAGAACCGCTGCCACTGCGCCACTTGCCCCAACGGCATTGTACCAATCGTGATTTTTGTGCTTGCTGAATGATGCCAGGGTTGAGAAAGCTATCCCTCCCATGTAAAGCAGCATAAAATATAAATGAGATTTCACCCCAAAATAATAACCAAAGTTTTTTTCCACGGCCGAACCAAAGGAATACAACACAAACATATTCACCAAAAGATGCATCCAGTCGGCATGAATAAATCCATAGGTCAGAAACCTGTAATATTGCTTGTTGTGATAGATTAGCCAGGCATTGAATTTTAGCTTATAAAAGAATTCGGAATTGCTGAACGCAAGAATGCTGACGCCAACAGTAATAAGTATAATTATAAGAGTAAGGCTCATTTTTTTTTTTGCAAACCTACTCAATTTTTGGCATTTTCAGATTCCATAAATGGTCTGCGAGCATCTAAAAGAAAGTAAATACCAGTGTTCGAAAAGCATAAAATCTAAAACAAAGGGTAGAGACATTCCTTATTTTTGTAAAAATTTTAAGTAGAAACTAACCTCCCGAAAATGCTTAATCTGCAAAAAAAAGAAATAATAATCTGGGACTGGAATGGGACCCTTCTCAACGACGTTGACCACTGCATACAATCTATGAACCGGTTATTGATTAAAAGAGGACTTCCTTTATTGGAAAAAGAGCGGTATCTGGAAATTTTCACTTTTCCGATTCGTGAATATTATCTTCAGGTAGGATTTGATTTTTCAAAGGAACCTTTTGAAATTCCGGCAGAAGAGTTTATTGATAATTATCAGATTGGCTTTGAATCAGTTAAATTGTATCCTGACGTAATTTCTACCCTTGATTTTTTCAGAAGGATGGACAAAAAGCAATTCATTTTGTCAGCAATGGAACATGATGCGTTGATAAAGTCGGTAAGGGAGAGGGAAATAATCAGCTATTTCAGCAATATTAATGGGATAGGGAATAATCTGGCCCATGGCAAAAATGAGCTCGCAAAAGAAATAATTCGCACTAACAGGATTGACCCCGAAAAAGCTGTTTTAATTGGCGATACATTGCACGATGCTGATGTAGCCAGAGAAACCGGTATCGAAAACATTTTAATTTCTACAGGGCATCAAAGTAAAACCAGGCTTGAAAAAACCGGGAATAGGGTCTTTGATACCTTACATGAGCTCACAGAGAGTTATTCGGTATAAAACGAGGCTGTCTCAAAAGTAGAGGCAGCCTTTTTTTTGTTAATAACTATTTGATAAGTATATCCTTGTTTTATTGTTT
>JBBISA010000001.1:0-335710 GCA_037441525.1 Bacteroidota bacterium | reverse complement strand
GTACGGTTCTGTGAGAGGCTTAGGGTGAAACTCCCTCTGCCTACTTGACTAAAAAGACAAAATTGCAGTGGTAGTTTTTAATTGTAACTTTGTGAGAAATTAGAAGAAATGTCATATACGATACAAAAGAAAGAAGGAAAAGAGCTAAATAGACCTTTTAGTGAAGATATACCAGTCCATGATTGGTATAGATTTGTTTTATCATACCCTCCACATTTAGTAAGAGATTATTTAGAAAAATTTAGTGCGAATAAAAATTCTGTAATACTTGACCCATTTGCAGGTACAGGGACTACTCTTGTTGAATGTAAAAAGAATGGAATTGAATCAATTGGTATTGAAGCAAATTCTATAGCAAATTTCGCTTCAAATACTAAATGTAATTGGGCAATTGACAGCAAGGAACTTATAAAACATTCCGAAAAAATTGCAATAATTGCTGAAAAGTCAATCTCAAGCCATTTAAATGGTTACAAGGTTCTAAATCCAGTACAGAACAAATTATTAATTACTGACTCTATAAGCGAGAAACCTTTACATAAATCGTTGATTTTATTAGAAACAATAAATAAATATCAAAACCAATTTTTCGATTATCAAAAGTTAGCTTTTGCAAAGCAATTAGTCTTTAATTATAGCAATTTGAAATTTGGTCCAGAAGTTGGGGTAAGTCGTAAAAAGAAAGTTGATGTAGAAGTAATAGACCTATGGCTTGAAGGCATGAGAAAAATAGCTTATGACCTTGATAGTTATTCAAGTTTAAATAGTGTTAGAGCCAAATCCTACAACACTGATTCACGAAATATTAGTAATATATTGCAACCCAATAGTATTGACTTTGTAATTACTTCTCCCCCATATCCTAACGAAAAGGATTACATAAGAACAACAAGATTAGAAAGTGTAATTTTAGGATATATCAATAATCCTATTGAATTGAGAGAAATGAAAAAAGGACTACTTCGGTCTAATACAAAGAATGTTTATAAAGGAGATATGGATGGCAACTGGGTAAATAATATCAAGTCAATTGTTTCACTATCAAATCAAATTGAAAATAAGCGAATTGAATTAGGTAAAACTTCAGGTTTTGAAAGATTATATCATAAAGTAGTTATGTTGTATTTTGGCGGAATGGCCAGTCACTTAAATAGTTTGAAGCCATTTCTAAAACCTAAAGCAAAATTGGCTTATGTTGTTGGACAACAAGCTTCTTATTTTCAAATCCCGATTAAAACAGCAGAATTACTTGGTGAAGTAGCTGAATCTGTTGGTTATAGAGTTATTGCTATTGATTTGTTTAGGGAACGTTATGCAACAGCTAATAAAACAAATATAAAAGAAGAAGTATTAATACTTGAAAAAATCTAAATAATTCTATGGCAACTAATCGATATTCACAATTGGTAGAAACAATTTTTCTGGAAAAATATACAGAAGGTGCTGAACGCATTGATTTTGAAAGACCTGATTTAGAAACAACAGCAAAAAAACTAAACATAGTTTTACCAAAAAACTTAGGAGACATCATTTACTCTTTTAAGTATCGGACTTCTTTCCCAAAATCAATAATAGATAAAGCTCCTATTGATATGGAATGGGTTATTAAGAATGTTGGTAGAGCAAAATATGCATTTGTTGCCATGAAAATAGCAAGGATAATTCCCGACAATTTGTTGATGGAAATTAAAATTCCAGATTCAACACCAGGTATCGTATCAAGATACGCACATGAAGATGAACAGGCATTGCTTGCGAAATTAAGATATAACAGAATCTTAGATGTATTTACAGGTATTGCTTGTTATTCATTGCAAAACCATTTAAGAACTACCGTTCCAGATGTTGGTCAAGTTGAGACTGATGAAATTTATGTTGGTGTTGATAAAAATGGGAAACACTATGTTTTTCCAGTTCAAGCAAAAGGTGGTAAAGATGAATTGGGTATCATCCAAATTGAACAAGATATTCTTTTATGCCAACACAAATATCCAACTTTAATATGTAAAGCTATAGCTGCTCAATTTATGGGACATGACGTTATTGCAATCTTTGAGTTTGCCTTGATTGAAGATGAGATTAAAAAGGTTAGAGAAAGACATTATAAACTTGTCAGTCCTGAGAACATTTCAGAGAAAGAATTGGAAAGTTATAAAAATATGACTGATATCGAATAAAGCCCAGCGCCTAACACGCGGTATAAAACATTGGGGTTTAGGTGGTTATTCGAGCGTTCTGCCCCGCATCAAGTTCAGTGTAACTTGACAGGAAAGTAGCCCGCAATCCACAACGATTTCATACCGCCAACCGTAAAAAGCGACCCGCTGATGTGGAAGCTGTTTTTGGCCAAAATTAAAGGAAATTTTGGGTTTAAACGCTTTATTCTCAAGGGAAAATACAAAGTCGAAATCGAAGCAGGTTTAATTGCTATAGCCCACAATTTAAAGAAAATGGTGGCATAATCACCAATTTTTTGTCTTTGCAAACCTATAAAGAAAACATTCTCAGAGTGTGAGTTCTATTAGTTGCTCTAGAGCGCTAAATGAATCGGGATGTAATCAAAAAAAAACGTTTGACAAAAAAAAGTGGCCGTCTCATTTTATCTTTTGAGACGGCCTCTTTTTTTGTTGTACGACTACTCTATCGATTATCTAAAAATTACCCTTTAATTTATCGTCTATCCAGTTGGCAATAGCCTCAAAAGCTTGCCGCTTAATTTCGGGCATTTCATTCAATAATTCGTGTCTCCCCTCCAGCAGGGTAATATAGGTATTAAAATAGCCTTGTTCCATATATTTCTGACGCATTGCTTTGGGACCCTTCCCAAAATTTCCGACAGGGTCTTTTTTACCGGAAATGATCAGAGTTGAAAAATTTTTCCGGATGCGCAGATTTTTCTCTGTTTTGAGCATTTGAAGACTCCCCTGAAGAAGGCTTTTATAAAAGCCTAGGGTAAGACCTAAACCACAAAGCGGATCATCAATATATTTATCTACTTCATCGGGGTTAGATGAAAGCCAGTCGAAGTGGGTCCTGGTTTTAGACAACTTCTGGTTATAATTTCGGTAGAAGTAGTTGTTCATCCAGTCACTTTTATAGTATTCTCCATAAAAAAGGCGTAGGATTCTTACAATTGCCAGGGATGCTTTTAGCTCCATCGAGTCAGGGTTTGCAGTACCAGAAATAATCATTCCCTTAAAATACATGGGGTATGTAGCATTATAATACCGGGAAAGTAAGGATCCCATACTATGCCCCAGCAGGAAAACAGGAACAGAAGGGTGTGCTTTACGTATGGTTTTATTGATTCCGTGAATAACCTCAAGAAGATTGTCCCATCCGGTTTTCCAGCTTGCATGACCCATCTGGTTTGGCATCAAAGCACTTTTACCATGTCCGGGATGGTCGTGAACATATACTCCAAATCCTTTCTGGCAAAGATAACGTGCAAATTCAAAGTATCGCTGACTATGTTCTGCAAGACCATGATTTATCTGCACAATGGCTATTGGAGCTGATAAGGGCATAAATATGGTAAGAAATACATTATGGCGCTTGATAGTAATATATTTACTGTTTTCGATCATAGGCCAATAACCATTTAATGTATGATACTATGTGTAAATTTTATTCTTATTAAAAAAGCCTTACCAAAGTAAGGCTTTTTTAATTCTTAAATGAGTTATGCAGATTGCCACTCAGGCCAGTCGAACATTCACTGCATTTAATCCTTTTTTGCCTTCTTTAAGGTCAAAATTCACCTCGTCGTTCTCGCGGATCTCGTCGACCAGCCCTGTTGCATGTACGAAGTATTCATTGTTTGTTCCGTTTTCTTTAATGAAACCAAAACCCTTGGTCTGATTAAAAAATTTTACTTTTCCGCTATTCATGTTAATTTAGAAATAAATAAAAAATTAAGAATTCAACACAAAGGTAATATATTTGCTATATAAACCTACACAGTTTTAAAATAATACAAATTAAGTTAAATAGGGTTTTAATGTCCACCATGTCCGGTATGAACATGCTTGTGGTCAATTTCTTCAGCACTTGCTGCACGTGTACTGAGAATTTCGCCTGTAAAATGAAGGTCATGGCCTGCCAAAGGATGGTTAAAATCTATCTTTACCGATTCATCAAGGATTTCCAGGATAGTGCCTTGCAGGGGATGTCCGTTATGATCGCGCATGGGCACTACATTTCCTACAATAAGAAGATCATCGGCTTCCTTCCCGTCGACAGTAAAAATATTCCGAGGCAAATTTACAACAGCATTAGGGTCTGTTTCGCCATAGGCATTTTCAGCAACAATAGTAAATTCAAATTTATCGCCAACCTTTAAAGGGTTTATATTCTCTTCAAATTCGGCCACCAGGTTTTCAACGCCAAAAAGAAACTCTGCCGGATTGTCCTTACCTGCAATTTCAATTATCTCGCCAGCGGCACTTCCCGACCTAAGTTCATAAGTCAGGCTAATAACTTTGGGTATGCTCATATAAAATACTTATGGTTAATTAAAAAAAAGAAGTGCACTCTATAAATCAATGAGTAGCACCCCTGTTATTGATTCATTTACGAAAGTAATAAAATTTGGATGATTTTCAAATTTTCAAAATAGCAAAGGCTGTTCACTTCTGCAAACGAGCTTTTCAAAAATCTATTATCAATTAATTATGGAAGAATTATAATGTTGAATATCAATAAGGGAAGACAATCTAACCCATTTTTTAATCCTTGGAAAATATTTTCCAATTATCTTTTGAACGTTCATTATTAATGATTATCTTTGCGCTCCTGAAAATAAACCATCAAATTTTTTTCATAATACTACAATGGCAAAGAAATCGAAAGAAGCAAGATTGCAGATCATTCTGGAATGTACCGAGCACAAAGCCAGTGGGATGCCCGGAACTTCAAGGTATATTTCAACAAAAAACAAGAAAAATACCCCTGAAAGGCTTGAACTGAAAAAGTACAACCCCATCCTAAGAAAAATGACCATTCACCGCGAAATAAAATAATTGAACTATGGCAAAGAAAGTTGTTGCTACCCTGAAAACCGACACCGGGAAAGGTTACGCTAAAGTTATTAAAATGGAAAGGTCTCCCAAAACCGGAGCTTACACCTTTAAAGAAGAAATTATTGAAAGTGACAAAGTAAAAGATTATTTCACTAAGAAGTAGTCCTTACTTTTTCATGCCAGGGAAGTTGTCTTCCTGTTTGGCTTCAAAAAGAAGACTTCCGGAAATTATACATCCGGAAGTCTTTTTTCTTTAACTTTAATACCTTACAAAGGCCTTAAATTCTGTTATTGAATAGGTTAATTATTTTTTACCAATGGGATTATTTGATATTTTTTCTAAAAACAAGAAAGAGAAACTCGACCAGGGGCTCAACAGCACCCGGGAAAGTTTTTTTTCGCGCCTGGGAAAAGCAGTAATAGGAAAGTCGCAGGTTGATGCAGATGTACTTGATAATCTTGAAGAAGTACTTGTTTCATCTGATGTAGGAGTAAATACCACCCTGCGTATCATAGAACGTATTGAAGCCCGGGTAGCCCGGGATAAATACCTGGGTACTGAGGAATTAAACCTGATTTTGCGCGACGAAATAAAATCTTTGCTTGCCGAAAACAGGGTGAATGATTTCTCAGAGCTTATAAAAGAAAATGATTCCGGACCTTATGTAATTATGGTGGTTGGAGTAAACGGAGTTGGAAAGACCACCACTATTGGGAAATTGGCTCATAAGTTTAAACTGGCGGGGAAAAAAGTGGTATTGGGCGCAGCTGATACCTTTAGAGCCGCCGCAGTTGATCAGTTAACGATTTGGTCGAAAAGGGTTGATGTTGCGGTAGTTTCTCAGGGAATGGGCGCTGATCCGGCATCGGTTGCCTTCGAAACAGTTAACTATGCCATTCAAAACCAGATGGATGTGGCTATTATAGACACCGCCGGAAGGCTTCACAACAAGGTTAATCTTATGAATGAGTTATCGAAAATAAAAAGGGTAATGCAAAAGCATATCCCTGAAGCCCCGCATGAAATTCTGCTTGTTCTTGATGGTTCAACTGGTCAGAATGCATTTGAGCAGGCAAAGCAATTCACTGCAGCAACGGAAGTAAATGCCTTGGCTATCACAAAACTCGATGGTTCGGCCAAGGGTGGGGTTGTAATAGGGGTTAGCGATCAGTTTAAAATTCCCGTTAAGTATATTGGAGTGGGAGAGGGCATTGAAGATTTGCAGCTTTTTGACCGGAATGCTTTTGTAGACAGCCTTTTTGAGAAATAACAAATTTGTTGGTTTGGCTTATTTTTTTGTTTTAGCTTGCTGACTTATTCACCTAATGAAACATATTAATATAATCACCCTGGGTTGTTCTAAAAACCTTGTAGATTCAGAGAAAATCATGGGCCAGCTTCAACATGGTCCTTTTAAAATTACCCACGATGCCGAAGGGCCCTCTGATATTGTAATAATTAATACCTGCGGATTTATTGGCGATGCAAAGGAAGAGTCTATCGATACCATTTTGCAATATACCGAGGCAAAAAAGAAAGGGTTGGTCAAGGAAGTTATTGTAACAGGATGTCTTTCGCAACGCTACAAGGACACCTTGAAGGAAGAAATTCAGGAAGCTAATGCCTGGTTTGGTGTTGACGACCAGAAAGACCTCTTTTCCTATCTTAACCAGAAATACTCTGAAATAAGCCAGGAAAGGCTAATCACAACACCATCGCATTTTGCTTACCTTAAAATTGCCGAAGGGTGCGATCGTACCTGTTCCTTTTGCGCTATTCCTATGATAAGAGGTGCTTTTAAATCAAGGCCTATAGCAAGTCTTGTTGAAGAAGCCAAAAAACTTGTTGAATCGGGTGTAAAAGAGTTGCTTCTGATAGCACAGGATCTGAGCTATTATGGTTATGACATGGAAAGACGTTCTTTATTATCAGATTTGCTAAAGGAATTGGTGCAAATTGATAAAATTGAATGGATCAGGCTCCACTATCTTTACCCCAAAAATTTTCCAACGGAAGTAATAGATTTAATGGCTAAGGAGCCTAAAATCAATAAATATATTGATATCCCTATCCAACACATAAGTGATGGTGTTTTACGATCGATGCGCCGAAACAGCACAGGAACCGAAATTAGGGAACTTATTAATAGGTTCAGGTCGGTTATACCCGATATTGCCATTCGAACTACTTTCCTTGTAGGCTATCCTGGTGAAACAAAGTCTGATTTTGAAGAGCTTAAGAATTATGTTAAGAATACCAGATTTGAACGTTTAGGGGTGTTTACCTATTCTCCCGAGGAGGGAACAAGAGCTTTTGAACTAAAAGACAATGTGAGGGAAAAGGAAAAACATCGCAGGGCCGGAGATTTGATGCAATTACAACAGGAAATTTCCCTGGAGCTCAATCAGGGCAAGATTGGGAAAACACTTAAGGTTATAATCGATCGCGAAGAGGATCAGTATTTTATTGGAAGGAGTGAGTATGACTCGCCCGAGGTTGATAATGAAGTGCTGATAGACAAGGCAACTGGAATAAAGGTGGGTAGTTTTTATAACGTAACTATTTATGATGCAACAGAATTCGATTTGTCGGCGAGATTGACTTGAAATTATTTTTTTTGATAATTTTGACGGATTCGATTTCAAATCATAACGCAATATCCCTAATCCTATCCAATCTTTAACTGAAATAAGCAAAAGATGAAAAAAGTGTTTTTAATTCTAATTTCAACTGTCATGTTTTTTAGTGCCTGTGGTGATAAAAAAACTGAAAAGAATCCATTTCTTGTTAAATGGGATACCCCATTTGGTGCACCCCCATTTGACATAATAAAGGAAGAGCATTATTTACCAGCCATTGAGGAGGGTATAAGGCTTCATAAAGAAGAGATTGATGCTATTATCAACAACCAGGAAAAAGCAACCTTCGAAAATACTTTTGTAGCGTATGACTCTGCAGGTGAGATTCTTCGCAGGGTAAATGCAGTATTTGGTGGTATCCGTGGGGCTGAGAATACTCCCGGCCTTCAGGACATAGCCAAGACAACCACCCCTATGTTGTCGGCACATTACAATTCTATTCAACTAAATGAAGACCTGTTTAAAAGAATTCAGACTGTTTACAACAATCGCGAAAACCTTGGCCTCGACGCTGAACAATTGAATTTTGTAAACAAACTTTATCAGGACTTTGAAAGAGCAGGAGCTGCCTTGCCTCTTGAACAGAGAGAAGAACTTAAAAAGATTAATGAGAGAATGTCGATGATTTCTCTTGAACTCAACAATAATCTGTTGGCTGAAAATAATGGCTTCAAACTGATTATTGAAAAAGAAGAAGATCTTGCCGGGCTGCCCGCCAATGCCATAGGAGTTGCGGCAGAAGAAGCCAAACGACTAAACATGGAAGGTAAATGGGTTTTTACAACCGCTCAGCCCAGCCGGGTACCCATTCTTCAGTTTTCAGAGCGCAGAGATTTCAGAGAAAAGATGCTGCTTGGATACGTAAACAGAGGAGACAATAATAATGAAAACGATAACAAGGAGCTTTTCAGAGATTTAATGATACTGCGCCAGAGAATGGCCGAAATGATGGGCTATAGTAATTATGCCGAATATTTCACATCCATTCAGATGGCCGAAAATACTGGCAATGTTTATGATTTTCTATACCGTGTGTGGGAACCGGCCATTGCACGCGCCAAATCAGAACGAGCTGAGATGCAAAAGATCATCAACCGTGAGGGAGGTAATTTTAAGCTCAAGGCCTGGGATTGGTGGTATTATGCCGAAAAAATCCGTCAGCAACAGTACGAACTGAATGATGATGAGGTGAAACCCTATTTTTCAATAGAGAATGTCAAGAAAGGCAATTTTTTGCTTGCCAATAAGTTATGGGGTTTAACCTTCAAGGCCCGTCCTGATGTTCCGGTTTATCATCCCGAAGTAGAGGCTTATGAAGTATTTGATCGTGATGGCAGCCATCTTTCATTGTTATATATCGACCCGCATCCGCGCCCTGGAAAAAGGAGTGGTGCATGGTGTGGTACCTATCGAGGTGGATACTATGATGAAAAAGGACAATGGGTTGCCCCAATCGTTACCATTGTTATGAATTTTACCCGTCCGGCGGGCGATACTCCTGCTTTGCTCAGCTGGGATGAAACCAGTACCTATTTTCATGAGTTTGGGCATGCCGTTCATAATTTTTTTGCCAAAGGGCGTTATCGCCGCACAAGCCGCAGCGTTCCGCGCGATTTTGTGGAGCTCCCTTCTCAAATTCTTGAAAACTGGGCTGGCGAGAAAGAACTGCTAAAAGAATATGCGTTTCATTATAAAACCGGCGAAGCAATTCCCGATGAACTCATTGCCAAACTTCAAAACAGTGAGCATTTCAACCAGGGGTTTATCAATACTGAATATCTGGCAGCAGCTATTCTTGATATGGATTGGCACACTTCAACAGTGACCGAAATTACCGACGTAAATGCCTTTGAAACTACCAGTATGAAGCGTATTGGTCTTATTGATGAGATTTTCCCAAGATATCGTACTCCTAACTTTGGCCATATTTTCGGTGGCGGATATGCTGCAGGTTATTATGTTTATCGCTGGGCAGGGGTACTGGATGCTGATGCATTTTATGCCTTTAAAGATTCGGGTGATTTATTTAACCAGGAACTGGCCGAATCGTTCCGTAAATATGTTCTTGCCAATAATGCCTTATATGAGGGGATGGATGCATACATCCGTTTCCGTGGACAAGCACCAACTATCGAACCTTTCTTAAGGCAAAGCGGCCTTAAATAACCTGTTTGGTTTATCAACAGAAAAGCCCTGAAGGTTTTTAAACAAACTTCAGGGCTTTTCGAATATAACCCGCCAAGTCATTCGTTTACTACATTTCTAATAACTAATGCAGGATTAATATTCTCTATTTCAATCGGTTGCTTGCCAAACGTTGAGCATAAATAGCATCATAAATAGCTTGATGAACTCTTAGTCTTATTTTCATATCTGTAATTTTACGGTTCGCGTCACTTGGATGTACCCTGTTGGATAAAAATACATATACCAGGTCTTCCCGTGGGTCTGCCCATGCGTAGGTGCCGGTAAAACCAGTATGGCCATAACTCATAAACGATGCACTTTCGCAGGCGGGATTATTGTTGTCGGCGCGCGAAAGAGTAGGTTTATCAAAACCCAGAGCCCGACGGTTCTGAAAACCTGCAAACTGAGTTGCAGTAAATTCTTTAATGGTTTCAGGCTTAAGATAATCAACGCCTCCATAACTTCCCCCATTCAGGAACATTTGCATAAATACTGCAAGATCGGAAGCATTGGAAAAAAGCCCTGCGTGACCGGCGACACCTCCCATAAGAGCCGCTGCCGGATCGTGTACAAAGCCGTGAATTAACTGCCTTCTGAAAATTGTATCGTTTTCGGTGGGTATAAGCCGATCCAGCGGAAATCTTTTACGGGGATTGAATCCCATGGTTTGTAAACCCAAAGGAAGAAAGAAGTTTTCGTCCAGATATTCGTCGTAAGCTTTTTTTTTCAAATTGGCAACCATCTCGGCAAGAAGAATAAATCCAAGGTCAGAATAATTGTAGCGTTTTCGTGCAAGGAGCTCAGAATTTCGGATTGCCCAAAGCACAGAATCGCGCTGACTGCTTCTGGCATATAGGTTCTGAGCAACTGCAAGATTGAATTCATCGGTAGGAGAGGTGCTATAATAATTGCTTCCGGGCTTTCCATCTACCAACGTACTGAGATGGAAAGGTAACCATGACCTGAGTTGAGCCTGGTGAGCCATTATTTCTCTGATAATCAGGTTTTCCTTATTCGAGCCCGCAAGAAATGGCATATATTGTCCTAGGGGTTTATCAATATCAACCATGCCTTCATCATAAAGTTTCATTATAGCACTGGTTGTTGCCACAATTTTGGTAATAGACGCAAGGTCGTAAATATCAGAATTTTTTACCCGTTCTTTATTATCCCAGGAATGAAATCCAAATGACCGGTTATAAATCATTGATCCATCTTTGATTACAGCCACCTGACAGCCAGGGAAAGCTCCCGCTCGTATACCTGCCATTACAATAGAATCGATCTGTGCCAATGATACCGGTAAAAGACCTGAAAATCCGGCATCGCCAAATTCTATTCTTAGTCTACCCTGGGTATTTATTCCTGCGTAGATGGAGTAAAAGGGAAGAACCGATACCGGCAATTTACCACGTGCTGCCACAGCACCAAAGATAACCTGGGCCGATGCTTCTTCGAAATCCCGTCCATCCTGATAAGATATCATTATAGATCGAGCTTTTAATAAGTTCCTGCCAAAAGCACTTAAACTGTATGGATTGGCAAATACATTGAGCACTACATTGTTTGTGGCCGAAATACTGTTCACAAAATCCATCACCTGCTGACTTATACCATAATTTCGGCCAGGAAACATACTGTTGTTTTGAATGGAAATAATTACCAGGTTGTGTTTCAGCAACTGTTCGGTAATGTTTCGGGCTTGTTGTGGCGAAAAATTTTTTGGAAGGCTCAACATCTTTATTGGAGCATAGTTGGCCAGCATAGCCTGAAAAGGATTTTCTTCTGTTGAACCTATGGTAAGGGCAGCAATATTGAGGGTATCGAGGCGTCGTAGTGGTAACAGGTCTGCTTCGTTGCGCACAATGGTAATGGCTGCTTCGGCCAACCGGCGGTTTATTTGTTGCACTCGTGGTGAATTTAAATCGTTGATAAGGTTGTTCAGGGTTAAAGTACGATAATTGTTCAGACCGGCCTGCTCTTTGTACCATAAAATTTTCCGGCATTTTTGATTCAGATAGTCTTCTTCTATCAAACCCGTATCAATAGCCTTTTTAATTGCATTGATGGCTTGTGGCACGCTTTCGGGCATCAGCAGGATGTCGTTTCCTGCCATCAATGCCATTACTTCCACTTCCCCCGACTTATAACTACCTGTAACCCCTTTCATATTAAGGGCATCGGTGATTATCAACCCCTTAAAATTCATCTGGTTTTGGAGCAAATCGGTAACAACTTCTCGCGAAAGACTTGAAGGCCGGTTTTGGGCAGGGCCTAGGGCTGGTACATCAAGATGGGCTACCATTACGGCTTTTAGTCCTTTGTCAATCAGATGCCTGAAGGGGAAAAGATGAACAGAATCGAGGGTCCTAAATGGATGATTGATGAGTGGCAAGGCATGGTGCGAATCAACATCGGTATCGCCATGCCCGGGAAAGTGTTTTGCAGTGGCAATTACTCCAGCATCCTGTATTCCGTGCATCAGAGCCATTCCCTTGCGAGTTACGTTGAAACGACATTCGCCAAAGGACCTTGAATTTATTACCGGATTGGAAGGGTTTGAGTTTACATCAACCACAGGCGAAAAAGTAATTTGAACCCCCATTCTTCTTGCTTGCCTTCCCATTTCGAGCCCCAGTTCATAAATTAGCTGATCAGTTGAAACAGCCCCAAGGGTAATTTGCCGGGGAAAACTAATAGTACTATCGAGTCGCATGGCCAAACCCCATTCGGCATCCATGGCAATAAGCATGGGTGTTTGCGCCTGTCTTTGCCAATGGTTTGTAATGCTTAGTTGGCTGGCAGGGCCTCCTTTGAAAAAAATAAGTCCTCCTACATTGTAGGTCGAAATAATTCTTTCGATGCGATTGTAGTAAGTGCGGTTTTGGTTAGAGCTAACTTCAATCATAAGAAGCTGTGCTATTCGTTGCTCTATGGTTAGAGAATTAAATACTGAATCGACCCATGGGGTTGAAAATGTGGAAGAAAACTGTTGATTAGTTTGTTGTTGATAGTAAGTGGAATCAGAATTCCCGGATGGTAATATAAATACCGGTAGAAATACGAGAAGGAAGAGAAAATATTTTGGCTTAATTATGCGAATATTCATTTTATTGAAAGTATTGGGGAACTTTGTTATTAGGTTGCTTTCGATATACAGAAACATACGATTGCTGAAGAATCTGTGGATATTGCAAACCTACGTAATTTTTTACATATTTATTGTTTACATCCTAATAAAAAAAAATTCTAAAAGTCAATAAATATTGTAATTTCGCCGCATTGTGAAAACTAAATGCCACCCTATTCTTGAACCAGGTTTGTTACTCTCTAAAAGAAGGTTTGCGCAACCCATCATTAATAACCCGACTCGATTTAAGCGATCAGGGTTTTGATGAACTTTCGCCACGGATTGGCGAATTCGTGAATCTAAAAGAACTTAAGCTTAGCAAGAATAAATTGAGTACACTACCCAATGAAATTGCTTCATTAACCAAACTCAGATCAATTTCTGTTTCTCAAAATCGTTTTCTTGAATTTCCAGAGGTTTTACGCAACCTGAGATCTGTCGAATCGATTGATATTAAAGATAACAAAATAGACAGACTGCCAGCATATATTGGAAGTTATAAAGAATTGAAGGATCTTTCTTTGGGGTGGAACTGTTTAAAGACCTTGCCCGAAGAGATTGGCAAATTAATCAACCTTGTTAAATTAGATATTCAATACAATCGTTTATGCCATCTTCCTGATTCTATTGGAAATATGGAGTCGCTCTCAGAATTAATTCTCGACTGGAATCACTTAAATAAACTCCCCTTTCAGATTGGGAAACTTCCCCTTTTGCAAAAAATTTCCCTTAAAGAAAACAAATTTACTGAAGTACCGGCAAACTTAGGTATTATCAAATCATTGAGAGAAATAGATATTAGTTGGAATAAAATTAAAGTTTTGGATGAAACATTCGGAATGATTCCGTTTCTCACCAAACTCGATGTTCACAATAATGAAATAGAATTTATTGATGAAGGTTTTTGCCAACTACCAGGGTTACGAAGCCTTATTATAAGAGCAAACAAGCTGACACATATACCAGAATGTTTTTCATTATTAGAAGGACTTGAATATGTTGATATTTCGGAAAATAATCTTCAGGTATTTCCGGAGGCACTTTGCGACATAAAATTTCTGCAGCATGTTAATTTAAGGTTCAACAGAATAACCAGCATCCCTCCCTCTATTAGCAATCTAATCTATTTAAAAGAGTTGTATATGGGAGCGAATGAGGTTAGCAAATTGCCCGAAGAAGTTTTTGGTCTAAGGAATCTGGCATTTCTGGGCCTTACTGAGAATAATCTGAATAAGTTCGAAATTTCAAATCCTGAAAGTTCAGGTCTGATGGGCATTTACCTTGGTGGTAACCCAATTTATCAACCTATTAGCGGACTGGATAAGATGCGACGATTAAAGCAATTAACCATCCCTGGCAATGTTTCCAACAAGGATGAAATTTGTAAATTGCTAAAAAATATTGATGTTGAGATTCACTAACCTTCCAAACCTGATTAGAGTTTGGTTTCGCGCCAGTTGCTAAACTTAAGAGCCATATAAGCCCCAATTCCCATGATTGTGAAATAAAGGATTTCAACCGTCCAGACTATATGGGCGGGAGCTTTGAAATATTTTGCAATGAACAGGGAAAAGGTAAGATAAAGTATGATTGACACAACTTCAATTTTTAGAGCCAGCATAGTTTTTCCTGTACCCGAAAGACCGTTAAAAATAATTATTCCAAAAGAAAATGCAACCAGAGCCACACTAATCACTCTTAGAAATGGTACAGTAGCGGCAATAAGTTCGGGGTTATTGGTGTAAATTGAAATAATGTATTCCGGAAAAAACAACATGCTCTGTACAATTACAATACTGATGGAGGCCCCAATAAAAAAGACCCGTTTTATAAGCGGAATAACCCTTTCGTGCTCATTTCTTCCAATTGTATTGCTTACCAGGGTATTTACCGAAGCGCTGAGCCCCCAAACCGGTATCATGAATACCATGTAAACACTGCGGGTTATATTAGATGCAGCCAGTGCCATTTCGCCAATTTGTTCAATAACCAGGAAAAATACAAACCAGGCTGAGAATGACAGGAAGTACTGGAACATTACGGGCACCGACAGGTTTAACAAAGAGGAGAACAATGCCCAGTCGGGTTTTCGCAATGTAAAAAGTTTATAAGGTTTATGACCTCCACGGCCGAAAGTCCAGATTAAATAAAAGCAGAACGAAAGGAATTCGGCAATATTTGTAGCAAGGGCGGCACCTGCAATACCCATCTGTGGCAGTCCAAGGTTGCCGAAAATCAATCCATAGTCAAGTATAATATTGGCTGTTGCCATAACAAAAGTGCTCAGGGTTAGCACTTTTGTTTGGGTTTTGCCAACATAGAGTGAATTGAAACCCAAAACCCAAAATCCAAATAAAAATCCAAACTTTCTGTAACCAATAAACGCCAGACTTTCGTGATAGACAGCCTGCGAAGAAATGAACATTTGTAAAATAATGGGAGCCAGAAAATGTAAAATGGTTGCCAATACTATTGCCAGCAAGCCCAAAAAAAGCATTGTGTGGTCGAAAACCTGGCCGATGGCGTGAAAATTTCTTTCACCATTGCGTCGGCCAATCATTATTTGTGCACCTATGGCAAAACCGGTTCCCAGCATTACCACACACAGGTAAAAAACACCACCTATGGCAGCGGCACCCAAAGTTACCTCCGATACACGACCCAAAAAAGCGGTATCGATTACATACATAATGTTCTGGGCCACGAGCCCTATTATAATCGGGTATGAAATTTTCCAGATATCCCGGTAGGTATACATTGGTTGCAGGATTATTTTGATAAAAGTTATAAAAGATTATTCAACATAAAGCACCAACCCTTTCAGATATTCACCTTCAGGATGGAAAGCGTTGACTGGATGATCGGCTGGTTGCGACATTTGGTGAAGTATCCTTACCTGCCTTCCGGCTTGTATGGCAGCAGCAACAACGGTTGCCTTAAACAGCTGCATATTAACTACCTGCGAACAGCTGAAAGTAAACAGGAATCCGCCAGGGGCAATCCGTGCTATGGCTTCGGCGTTGAGCCTCTTATACCCCTGAACCGCATTATGGCGCACATTGCTATGCTTGGCAAATGCCGGGGGGTCGAGAATTATAACATCACGCTGGTCAGTATTTTCTCTTATGTATTGCACGGCATCGGCTACAATAACGTTGTGTTTGGCGCCATCAGGGAAGTTTAGGGCTACATTGCGCAATGTTAACTCTATTGCTTTTTTTGAACTATCTAAGGATTCGACCATTGAAGCCCCCGCCCGGAGAGCATATACCGAGAAGCCACCAGAATAACAAAATGTGTTGAGCACTCTTTTTCCTTTGACAAAATCGGCCAACAACTTCCTGTTTTCTCTTTGGTCGATAAAAAAGCCTGTTTTTTGACCATTAATAAAATCAATTTCAAATTGGTTGCCATATTCAACTACAATCTCTTTTTTGTTATTGCCAAACAAGAACCCTTCGGTGTCATTTTGCTTTGAAAAATCACCTGGCAAAGTATCGCGGCTTTTGTAATATATGCTTTTAAGGGCATCGCCATAAAGGGCTCTCAGGCCACTGGCAATAAGATTGCGGAAGTTGTGTATGCCGAGTGCATGGGCCTGCACAACCAGATTTCCGTTGTAATGATCAATGATTAAACCCGGCAAATGATCACCTTCGCCATGTACCAGCCTGTAAACATTCGTGTAATTGTAAGCCTGAAGTCCGATGCTTTGGCGAAGTTGCAATGCCTGAAAGAGTTTTTTGTGCCAGAACTCTTCATTTAATGCCTGAGGCCTTTCGGGTGCAAATGCCATTATTCTTACGGCTATGGAAGATTCCTGATAGAGGCCTGTTCCAAGAAACTCATCATTGTTGGAGAAAACTTCCACCAGGGCACCATCGTAAACCGGACCCTGAGTCTTTTTAATAGCGCCGCTGAATACCCAGGGATGGTACCTTCGGATGGCGTCATCCTTCCCTGAGCGGAGTATTATTTTCGTTATTTGCATATAAGATATTTTATGTGTAGGAATTAATGCAGTTATAGCCTTTTTGATACTATTTTAAATTGCCTGTTGCTTATTTAAGATTCAATTCTGAATCTCCAGGGCAAATGGGCATCGTCTCCGGCATAATCAATCCCCACGCGGGGGCCGGCAATAATTGACTGACTATGTATTATTTCTCTATGATTTTCGAGCCATATTTTAGGTCGGCACAGAGAAATCCCATTGTGCGATCTGTTTATTCCCAATGCCCGGGTTACTATTCCGGGGCCTGAAAGCCATAATGGAAGTTCTTTGCCATACCGTTGATTCATTATTGTATGTCCTTCAAGGATTTTAATACCGCGTAAAAGGATTGCATGTGGAATTTCAGCCTTATTGGTTACAATATTAAATAGGTTGTGGATTCCGTAGCAAAGATACACATAAGCAATTCCTCCTTCCCTGTACATTGTTTGGGTTCGTTGAGTTCTTCGGTTGTTCCATGCATGCGATGCCCTGTCGGCAGGACCAAGGTAAGCTTCTGTTTCGGTGATCATGCCAGCACAAACTTTTCCATGCTCAAGCCTGGTATGTAATACCTTACCAATCAAATCGCGGGCAAGCCACAATGTGTCGTTTTCAATAAAGTAGTTTTTGTTTATCTGAGCCATTGAGCCTAATATTCACGCCGGAATCATGTGGCAGTGAGGTCAGACAATTGAAGGGTAAACGTGAAGATGGTACCCTTGCCGGACTCACTTTCAACCTTAATGGTGCCCCCCATACGTTTAACCATTTCCTTAGCTATGATCAAACCAAATCCGGTTCCTTTTTCCCCTTCAGTACCCCTCGAGGTATGTCCTTTATCAATGGTAAAGAGCCGTTCAAAAACTTCGCGTGTCATGCCAATTCCATTATCTTCAACGCAAACCTCAACATAATCGGGCTTTAATCGTGAAAAGATGCGAATGAGGCCATTTCGACGGGTAAATTTAATGGCATTTCCAACAAGGTTCTGCATAATGGAAATGAGCATTATACGGTCGGCAAATGGGTAAATATCTTCGTCGATATCGTTTTCGATGGTAATTTCTTTTTTTGCAGCTATGCCGGCAAGCAGTTTAATAACCGACTCTAATTCCGCATAAAGATTAAATGGCATGGGTTCGTAGGGTATTTTTCCAAGTTCAAGACGCGACCATTTAAGCAGATTGTCGACCAGGGTGTAAAGGTCTTTGCTCGAGTTGTGGATTTTTTCCAGATAATCCATAATTTCCTCTTTTTCCAGAAAATCATATTCTTCAATAATCATCTGGGTGTAACCTTTCAGGCCCAGGAAAGGGCCTCGCAAATCGTGGGAAATAATGGAAAGAAACTTATCTTTTCCTTTATTAAGGTCTTCAAGCTCTTTTGCATATTGAGCAAGTTTGTCCTGATTTTTTTTGCGCTCAGTAATATCTCGTGCAACAGCAACAATTAATTTTTCATCTTCAATCTGAACTGTTTTTAGAAATACTTCCACATCTATCAGTGCCCCGCTTTTAGTTTGGTATTGCATTTCGAGAGTAACATTACTATTTATTTCCTTGAGATGTTTATGACGTAAATCCATAAATATTTCGCTGGAATAAGTTGGGTTGATATCCTGCGGTGTCATAGAAAGGAATTCATCTCTCGAGAACCCGATGTTTCTGCAAACAGCGTCGTTTACATCAATAAATCTGGCTGTTTCAAAATCCATTATGAAAATATTATCGGCGGTCGAATCTAGGGCTGCCCTGAAACGTTTAAGTTTTTTCTCAATAATTTTGCGCGCCGAAATATTAATTATAGCCAGCCGGTAATATTGTAACTTGGTTGATGTATCGATGTCTCTAATACACTGTAATTGGGCAAAAAAACCATCTCCTTCAGGGGGTCTTATTTTCAATTCATCAATAACTAACTCATCTGATTTTTCTACCTTTTGTGTCAGAAAATGAAAGGTATCCTGAAAGTCAGGGTCGATATATTTTGTAAACTGCTTCGAAATGATCTGCTCTTTTGTTAGCCGCAACATGGATGAAGCAGACTGATTAACGTCAATAATAACAGATTGGGATGTCAGCAGAAAATATCCTACGGGAGCATGTTCAAACAAATCGGTAAACCTTTTATGAGATTTTGCCAGCTCTTCGCTGGTTCTCTTAAGTTCTTCGTTTTGTAATTCAAGTTCAATCTGATATACATTTAACTCGTGGATGGTTTTGTCGAGGTCGGATGAAAACCGGTTATCATTTCCGGATTGTTGACTAATAATCTTTTCAGCTTCATTTCTGAGATTATCCTGGCTCATAGGGAAGGTTGGCTATGGGTCAATAATTAATACCCTAATATGAATTACCTTTAAGGGTTAATCATGCAGGACATTCTAACAATTCAATTTTTGCCAAAGCAATTGCATGGCAGAGGGGTAACATGACTTAGAACAATTCTACCGATATATTCTGAATAAATGCCGTGTAGGTGTACTCATTCCCAATTTTTACTTCTGAAAGGGTTAGTAAAACTGGTATTTGTTCTGCACTGTTGTTTATTATATTTACTTCGGTACGGTTTCCTTTTAAATAGTTGCGAGGCGATTTGAGGAACTCAATAACTTCACCATCAATGGAGTTATTGTAGGGAGGAGGGAGAATGCATTTAACATTTTTCCCAAGAACCTGCGAACGGTCAATGCCCCACAAGGCCTCTGCTGCCTTATTAAATAACTTAATTTCTTCTTTTTGATTTATGGTAACAATAGCATCGAGAGCGCCTTCGAGGGTAAGCTCATTTCTCACTTTTACCGATTCTATTTCCTTAATGTTCTGTTGAACCTTGTTGCGGAACTCATCGTGTTGTTTCTGAATTTCTTCCTGCTGTGTGCGCAGTTGCTCTTCCTGTTGTTTCAAAAGGAGTGTATGTCGTTCATTTTCAATTTCAACCAGTTTTTTCTGTGTTATATCACTGGCCAGGTAAATCACTTTTGATACTTCACCATACATATCTTTTACTGCATTAAAGGTACCTTCAATCCATCGTTCCTGTCCAGCGGGGGTTACAATTTTTATCTGTGAATCGTAGGGGTTGCCTTTAATTATATTGTGCCATTGCTCTTTAAACTTGTATTCTGTACCAGGTTCAAGAAAACTGTAAACCGTATAGTCTACCAGTTTGGATGCAGGAATTTCTGATAATTCCTGAAATTTTTGGTTGGTATCGAGAATAGAGCCATCCGGATTATACTCTATTTTGATATTATTCTTGTTGAGCGCATCTAACTGGGCTTCGTAATCGAGGTTTTGTTTTTTCTGCTCGGTGATATCAATTCCCAGAAAAAGGATTTTTTCGATGGAACCATCACTGTTTCTCACACAGGTATAAGTAGCCATTGACCAGAAATCCTTTCCCTGCTTTGTAACATGCTTCATATCGCCTTCGAAGTGCTTTCCGCCTTTTGAGAGCTTATCCCATATCTGGAAGAACCATTCTTTATCCTTTTCATGAATAAAAATAGAAATATGTTTTCCTTCAACTTCTTTGTTGCTTGAATAACCAAGTTTGGTGAGAAACCGTGTATTGGCATATAGCAGAATGCCCTGGGTATTATATTCTGCTCTAACCAGAGTATGGTTAACCGCACTTGTAAAGTTTGCCAGTAATTCGCCTTGTTTGGCAGCTTCTTCCTTGGCATAACTCAACTCTTCCATATTGCGGCGCACCTCATCTTCCTGAGCGGCGAGTATTTTGCCTTGATCCTGCGATTCTTTTAGTAGGCGTGCTGTTTGCATATTGATTTTTACAGCTGAGAGCACAGATGCGATGCTCTGAGCAACTTTTTCAAGAAAATCGATTTCAAAATCGCGAAAAAGATTGAGGGTTGCCAATTCAATAACACCATGCACCTGATCGTTCACCACAAGGGGCACCATTACAATACATTCAGGTTTGGCCTCTCCTAAACCGCTGGTTATTGTTACATGTTCGTCGGGAACATCGGTAAGTAAAATTGTTTGCATTTCCAGGGCACACGCGCCTACAAGTCCTTCTTCCCATTCAATGCGTTTTTCGAGAAACTTTTTGCGGTTGTAGGCATAGCAGGCGGTAAGTTCGAAATGCTTGTCGTTGGGGTTGCTGTCGTTTATAATAAACATGCCACCCTGGCGGGCATTTACATAATTAACCAGATTACTGATAATATCGAAGGAAAGCTCATTCAGATTATCATTGTTCTGCCTGAGAATTTCTCCAAACTTTGCCATGCCCTGAGTGGCCCAATTCTGTTGTTGTTCGATTTCGCGGCGGGCATCTTCTTCCTGTTTGTTTTTCTGAAGAAAGTCGCGCAATTTAATAAGGGAGCTGCCAATTTTATCTCCCTGGTCAATTTCATACACAACAGCTGTTTGTCCTGTGGCAAGTTTTTCGGTAAATTCAAGTATTTTTTGTGCTCTTTTATTTTGAAAATCAAGGTTTTGTGCAATAAAGTCATTCTTTTTTCGGATATTTTTGCCCATTATATAGGCCGAATAGCCAAGAATTACCGGGGCAAAATAGCTAAATAACAAAACAGGATTTTCTGTGTGCAGTTGAATGAAATTGCTGACATTCAAAAGGAATCCTTTGCGGATAATTTCTATAATTAGCGAAATAAGAGGAAATAAACCTCCTAAAATAATACCTGTTATGACATATCTCGAAATTTTTTCCCTTTTGATAATTTCACTCATGGTTCTAATGTTTTTTTGAATCAGGTTATGTCATTATTTGACGTTTGAACAATTTGATCAACCATTGGCACTCAAAAGTATAAATTTTATTGGTTAGGTTTATTAAATTTGCAATAAATGATAATTATAGCAATATGTTAATTGTGACTTGTAAATATCCATTTTTTTAAATTTATGACCATCAATGAATCACTTAAAATCCAAATCGTAGCAGATTATTTTACTGGTATTCTGAGAAGTTTTTTTTCGTTAATAAAAGCTTCAAGGATATCGTTTTTTTGAACCGGGCCTACACCTGCCGGAGTACCTGTATATATAAGGTCTCCAATTTTTAAGGTAACAAATTTCGATACGTATTCTATGATTTTGTCGAAATTAAAGATCATCATACCTGAATTACCTTTTTGAACCGTTTCGCCATTTTTTTTTAGAGAAAAATTAATGTCATGTAAATCGTTGAATTGTTCTTTGGATATAAAACCTCCCAATGGCGCAGAACCATCAAATGCTTTGGCTATTTCCCAGGGCAGCCCTTTTTCTTTGCATTTGTTCTGGATATCTCGGGCAGTAAAGTCGATACCTATCCCAATGGCATCGTAGTAAGTGTGAGCAAATCGCTCACTTATATGTTTTCCAAGCTTGCATATACGTAAAACAAGTTCTACTTCATGATGGATATCGGTAGAAAAGTCGGGGTAAAAAAATGGCATACCTTCTCTTACAAGGGCAGTTTCAGGTTTCATGAAAAAGACTGGTTCTGTCGGCACAGGGTTATTGAGTTCATGAGCGTGTTCAATATAATTTCTTCCTATGCATATTATTTTCATGGAAATTTATTTTCGTTAAATAGCTTAAATATAGCGCAACAGGAACATCTGGGAACTATTTTTTAATAATCATATTTGAATTTTCCAGTGCTCTGAATTTTACATTCTTAATTACATTTTTGGTGGAAAGGGGAAATTCGGCATTCATCATCCAGTCATAGTACTGTGGTTCTTTGGCAAATACTTCTTCAACCGTTTTCCCTTTGTGTTTACCAAAATTGAAGGTTTCTTCGCCAGCATAGTTAAATATAATATGACCCACCAGGTCGGCATTGCGATGGTTGTATGAAAACTGGTAAAGGGCTTCCATATTATTCTGAACGGGAATGGAAACTTTGCCGTCGTTGTCGATATATTCGGCTTCCTTATAACGGTCTATTTGCGAAAGTAAAATTTCGTAGGTGGCTCGGGTATCGGCTTCGGCAGTATGGGCGTCAACAAGTTCTTTGTTACAATAAAACTTATAAGCCGCCTTTAGTGTGCGTGGTTCCATTTTGTGAAAAATATTCTGCACATCGATAAGGTTTCGGTTTTTAAGGTTGAAGTCGATATCGCACCGCAGAAACTCTTCAATCAGCATAGGTATATCGAACTTATTGGAGTTGTATCCGGCCAGGTCGCAGTCTTTTAAGAGTTCATTGAGCGATCGGGCAAGTTGCTTAAAAGTGGGTTCGTTGGCAACGTCGGCATCTGAGATGCCATGAATGGCAGTAACTTCGGGCGGGATGGGAATGCCAGGGTTGATCCGCCTTAATTTTACTTCCGGGGAGCCATTGGGCATTACCTTAAAAATACAAATCTCAACTATTCGGTCTTTAACAACGTTGGTGCCAGTACTCTCAATATCAAAAAAAGCCAGTGGACGCTTAAGGTTTAATTGCATGTATTAATAGCTTTTATTGGTTTTTATTAACCCTGCGAAGGTAGCAAAATAAAAAACAAAGCCCCGGTTACATCATCAATTAAGTTGTTTTGCAACCGGGGCAATAATTGTAAAAAGCTACCAGGAAACTAACTATACGGTTTGGTTAATATCCCAGTTCTGGAGGTAATCACCAATGCGTTTTTGAACCATTCCACCCAAGGCGCCGTCAATAATCCGGTGGTCGTATGAAAGGGAGAGGTAAATCATGCTTCTGATGGCAATAGTATCGCCATGCTCAGATTCCAATACCACAGGTTTTTTCTTGATAGCACCGGTACCCAGAATTGCAACTTGAGGCTGATTGATAATAGGTGTGGCGAACAAAGTATCAAATGTTCCCAGGTTGGTAAGGGTAAAAGTGCCACCCTGAATTTCGTCGGGTGTAAGTTTATTGGTTCTGGCTCTGGCGGCCAGGTCGTTTACGCTTTTTGCAAGCCCAACCAGGCTCATGTGGTCGGCATTTTTAATAACCGGAACAATGAGATTACCATCAGGCAGGGCTGCGGCCATACCTATATTGATGTTTTTGCGCAGGATTATCTTATCGCCGCTAACACTGGCGTTGACCATAGGATAATCCTTAAGTGCCTTGGCGATAGCCCATATAAAAATGGGTGTGAAGGTTAGCTTTTCTCCTTCGCGTTTTTCAAAAAGAGTTTTGTATTTTTCACGCCATTTAACCAGGTTGGTTACATCAAATTCGGCTATGGACGTAACATGCACGCTGGTATCTTCCGATGCTACCATGTGATCAACTATGAGTTTGCGCAAACGGGTCATCTCAACAATCTCATCACCTGCATCTGTTTTAACATCAACAGCATGTATTACCTTTGAAGCCTTTGGCATATCTGCCTTGGGAGCATCAGCAACGGGTGCAGGTTTGGATTCAACTTTGGCAGTGGAAGGCTTGTTTCGGTTTTTAAGATAGTTGAGAAGGTCTTCCTTTGTAAGGCGGCCGTCTTTTCCTGTACCTGTAACTGTATCGAGTTCCTGCATGGTTATTCCTTCTTCTCTGGCAATATTTCTAACAAGGGGTGAGTAGAATCTGCCTGACGATCCTTTTGCTCCTTCATCAACCGGTTGGGCTACCGAGATTCCGGAAACTGCGGGTGCGGGTTGTTCCTTTTTGCTGGGTTCAGTGGTTTTTTCAGATGCATCATTTTCATCATCTCCATCCATCCTAATTACAGCAATTACTTTACCCACTTCTACTACATCTCCTTCCTGAAAGAATATTTCTTTCAAAACTCCTTCCACAGGTGATGGTATTTCAGAATCAACCTTGTCGGTGGCAATTTCTGCCAATGCTTCATCCTCTCCAACAGGATCACCAACCTGCTTAAGCCATTTGGTAATTGTTGCTTCGGTAATACTTTCGCCCATCTTGGGCATCACGATTTCAAAGTTTGCCATGTAAAAATCTTTTTTCGAGTTCGACTAACAAGTTTATGATTTGGAATTTAATACTTTAAATTGTTTTGTTGAATTGGTATACAAGCCAGATAGTAATAGAAACCATAACAACCTGCAACAATGGTTATCTAGGAATAGTTCTGCTGGCCATTAGAAACCGCACTTTTAACAACTTTATGAAAAAAAGGTTTAATGCCTGGCCTAATCCTTTAAAAAACTATTACCTCCTGCCAAGATTGCGAAACGATTTCAGGATGATGCGTAAATCGTTTTCGAGCCTGAAATCTTTAGCATACAACGTATTGAGATTTGATAGTGTGGAAGGGTCAAGCTCCATTTTTGAAAACATATCGGCTGGATTCAGAACAGATTTTTTCAATGAAGGCAATTTGCTGTTATCGGGATGGGGAAAATATCCTACCCATGTTTTCTGCTGGATTATTATCTGAAGAATGTTTTTGAGCAGGCCAAGTGGATTTTTTACAATAATTGCCGCCGCAGGATAAAAAATAAACAGGACTCCTGCAGTAAAAAAATCAAAAAGCTTTTTATTGCGCTTGTTGGCAGTATGATTTATAGCATTTATGTCTATTGTGAAAAAATCACCAAAAGTATCGATGGAATTGCTACCGATAATAAAAAGACTTTCAGGAGGTGCAATTTTAAAGTTTACAGGCTTGTCCTTTAATCCTGACATTAAAGAAATTATTTCCTGTGAAGATAATTCACTGGCGCAAAAAATTATCTCATTAATATCATATACCTCGATTATCTGATCTAGTTGGTCAATAGTACCCAAAAAGCCAGCTTTCCCGCTTATTTGGCTTTCTGACCCTACCAAACCTATAAATGCATTGCTGCCGCTTTGCCTGAGCATCATTGCCACTCTTTCCGGCTCATTCCCTTTTCCGGCAATTATGATTCGTTTGTTTGCATGGGCACTTAGATTTAAGTTGCGATACTTTATAAAATGCCAGAATACCCTTGTTAGTAGCATGCTCGTCAGGGCCCAGGTACTCCCCATTAATATAAGCGCTCTCGAAAACCTCAATGTTAAAGGTAAAAGGGCATAGATGACCAGAATTACTATTGTTCCAAGGGCAATACCCCTTACAATCCGCAACAATTTGACAGGTTTATCGTACCCTCCGCTTATATAAACTGAAAAAAGCCAAATCAGAATATAGATGGGCACTATAACACTAAGGAATTCAGGGGGATAATATTTCTGCAGAGGACCAAAGATTTGAGTTTGCCAGTAATCGGTAAGATAATATAACCCTGTAAATATTATCCCGATGTCAATTAAAGGAGTAAGGATACGACGCAAGAATCGGTTGAGGATAGCCAAAAATGCTCTAAAATAAATAGCAATGTTTATCAACAATGAAAAAGCGCGGGCATTTTGCCTTGAAAAATGTTTGCGGGCAAATATTACCATGGCATTGTAAAATATAAACACATAGTTTATGCTGCTTTTTTTTGTGCTTTCGCCTTTGTAGTGAATAATCCGCGTTTCGGGGAAGTAATAGTTTTTAAAACCTGCCTGAATTATTCGCCACGAAAGGTCTATATCTTCGCCATACATAAAAAAGGTTTCATCGAGAGGTCCGGTAATGTCTAACACCGATTTTCGCAGCAACATAAAGGCTCCTGAAAGTATCTCAACCTGGTGTATTTTGTTTTGGTCGAGAAAGCCCAGGTGGTACCTGCCAAAGGTTCGTGAGCGGGGGAAAAGCGCTGCAAGGCCCGATATTTTGTAGAAAGCTATTGCCGGAGTTGGCAAGCCTCTCTTCGATTCAGGAAGAAAAACCCCCTGCCCGTCAATCATTCTAACCCCAAGTGCGCCAGCATCGGGGGTTGTATCCATAAAATCAACTACCTTTCGGAATGTATCATCTTCTACAATGGTGTCGGGATTGAGTAAAAGAATATATTCTCCGTTGGCTTGCCTGATTGCCTGATTGTTGGCCTTACTGAAACCAAGGTTTTCGCGGTTGGATATCAGGATGGTTTCAGGAAATTTATCTCTAATCATGGCCACAGAGCCATCAACCGAATTATTATCAACCACAAATACTTCCATTTCAATTCCTTTACCGGCATTGTAAACCGATTTAAGGCATTGTTCAAGAAAAAATTTCACGTTGTAATTGACAATAATAACCGATAGTTTCATGGGTGTGTTTACTATTTATCTGTAATACTTACCAGATAGGGCGTTCTGTTAATTATTGAGCGACCAAGAGTAATCTCATCTGCATATTCGAGCTGGTCGCCAATGGCAATTCCGCGGGCAATTGCAGACAGTTTAACAGTTGAATTCTGTAATTGGCGATAAATGTAGAAAGAAGTTGTTTCTCCCTCCATACTGGTGCTGAGTGCAAGAATTATTTCTCTGATCTCTTCTTTATTCACCCTTTGAACCAAAGTTTCAATATTCAGGTCACCAGGGCCAATGCCATCCATGGGCGAAATGACCCCTCCCAAAACGTGGTAAAGCCCCCGGAATTGTCCGGTATTTTCAATGGCTATTACGTCGCGCAAATCTTCTACAACACACACCATTGAATGGTCGCGCGATGTTGAGTTGCAGATATCGCAGATTTCGTGGTCGCTTATATTGAAACACCTTTTGCAATAGATCACACTGTTTCTCAAGTGGGTAATCGCATGGGCAAACTGCTCAACATCTGCTTCATCCTGTCTGAGCATGTGCAAAACCAGTCTCAGGGAAGTTTTTTTTCCAATGCCTGGTAATTTGGCAAATTCATCTACTGCCGTTTGAAGAAGTTTTGATGAAAAATTTTCCAAGGTATTATTTTGCTGGATTTTTATTACGGGTGTCAAAGATAATTAATAAAAGCAGCACATTGAACCTTCAAAAGTTTACGAAAAAATGATTTCAGGCTTCAAACAAAAATTCGTTTTCTGTGTTTGGACATTTTTAAAGGCTGTAAAGACCTAAGTTTAATAATTTATGCATTTAGGAAACAAAAATTAGCAATTTACAGCATAATATTTATATTTAAGCATAAAAACCCAATTTCAGTAAAGTAGTTCAACCCTTAAAACCTAAACACGCATTGTATGACTAATCTATTCATTTATTTAATCCCTGTTTTGGTATAGGGGCACTTTTGTTCACCTATTATAAAACTGCCTGGATAAACCGGCAACCCGACGGTAATGACAAAATGCGGAAGATTGCCAAATACATTTCGGAAGGTGCTATGGCCTTTATAACGGCTGAGTATAAGATACTGGCCATTTTTGTTGTTACGGTTGCAGCACTTCTGGCCTTTACCACAGGAACCGACACATCACATCCCCTGGTTGCAGTATCATTTGTAGCCGGGGCTTTTTGTTCAGGCCTGGCTGGTTTTATTGGTTTGCGTATAGCAACACGTTCAAACGTACGAACCACCGAAGCCGCACGCACAAGCCTTAATAAAGCTCTTAAGGTGGCCTTTACAGGAGGCAGCGTAATGGGATTGAGTGTTGTTGGTCTTGGTATTCTGGGGCTTAGTATTTTTGTCTCGTCCTGAAAAAAGTTTACAGTTTTTATTGTTAATCCTGAAATACATTTACAAAGTTAATGTTAGACCTGATATTGGTTTACAGTTGATTTATTTTTGGGGTAGAAAGTGTAAACAGCCTGAATAAGGTATTGTCTATTCTGACCGGTTTTTCCTTTGGTGCATCGTCCATTGCCCTTTTTAGCAGGGTAGGTGGGGGGGATTTTTACCAAAGCCGCCGATGTGGGTGCTGACCTTGTGGGCAAAGTGGAAGCAGGAATCCTTGAGTACCATCCCCTTAACCGAGCCACTGTTGCCAATAATGTTGGCGATAATGTTGGCGATGTTGCCGGTATGGGTGCCGACCTTTACGAATCCTATGTAGGTTCCATCATTGCTGCCATGGTACTTGGTGCAGCTTTCGTTTTCGGGTCACGAATGGTTGACAGTTTCTCAGGCTTATCACCGGTATTACTGCCACTGTTTCTTGCCGGGGCAGGAATTGTAGCCTCTATTCTTGCAACTTCCTTCGTCAGGGTGAAAGAAGGGGGTAATCCTCAAACGGCTCTTAATTTCGGAGAGTTGGTTTCATCAGGTATTATGATTTTGTTTTCTTATTTTATCATAGTGAATCTATTGCCCGAAAAATGGGTGTTTTTTGATACATTGTACGAGGTTGAAAGGGAAATTACTTCTTTTAATATTTTCCTGGCATCAATGATAGGTCTGGTGGCCGGTTTAATTATCGGATATTCCACTGAGTATTTCACTGGGCTGGGATACCTCCTGGTGCGCATTATAGCACGTCAATCAACTTCAGGTAGTGCCACCAATATCATTTCAGGATTGGGAATAGGTATGCTTTCAACCATTATCCCTATTCTAACCATAGCTATCGCTATTGTGGTGGTGTTTCATTTAAGCGGTTTGTATGGGATTGCAATCGCAGCAGTTGGCATGTTGTCAAATCTTGGTATTCAGCTTTCGGTTGATGCGTTTGGGCCTTTATCAGACAATGCGGGGGGTATAGCTGAAATGTCAGAGCTACCGGCCGATGTACGCGAAAAAACTGATAATCTTGATGCAGTGGGCAATACCACTGCTGCCATCGGAAAAGGTTTTGCTATTGGTTCGGCAGCCCTAACGGCATTGGCTTTATTTGGGGCTTACATGACTGCCGCCGAAATCAAATCAATTGATGTTTCCAAACCGATAGTTATGGCTGCTGTGTTTATCGGTGTCCTAATGCCTTATGTGTTTTCGGCCCTTACCATTAAGGCAGTTAGCGATGCTGCCCAGTCGATGATTGAGGAGGTACGCCGCCAGTTCAACACCATCGAACCCCTAAAAAAAGCCCTTGAAGTAATGAAAAGGAATGAGGCTATGGGAACTCACAAATCCATGTTTACCGAGAAAGATCAGGAAATCATGAACCAGGCCGAAGGAACTCCTCAATATGGAAGATGCGTTACCATTTCCACCCGAGCTGCATTGCGGCAGATGATTTTGCCTGGGGTTTTTTCGGTAGCGATGCCGGTTATTGTGGGCTTGTCGATGGTGGCTGAAGCCCTGGGTGGTTTGCTGGCCGGGGTAACTGTTTCTGGGGTGTTATTTGCTATTTTTCAGTCCAATGCCGGGGGGTACTGGGACAATGCCAAAAAGCTTATTGAGAAAGGATTAATCTATCAGGACAAGCATTATGGCAAAGGTTCTGAAGCCCATAGGGCATCTGTTGTAGGGGATACAGTTGGTGATCCATTAAAGGATACTTCTGGTCCTTCGCTCAATATTTTGCTAAAACTTGTATCGATAGTAGCATTGGTATTAGCAGGAACCGGTTTATAGATTTTCAGCATAATTTTGACCATATCTGTATTTACAAGAAAAGGCTGCCCTCGGGCAGCCTTTTCACATTTATTGCTTTACAGTATTAAACCTTGGAAAAATCCATTGATGCGTAGCGCTTGTAAGTTTCATAGCGCCAGCGGGCGTTGGTTTCGGCTGCTTTGAAGAGTTCAACAGCTTCTTTTGGGAAAGCTTTTTTGAGTGAACTGTAGCGTACCTCACTTGCAAGGAATTCCTGGAACTTCTTCCAATCAGGTTCTTTCGAATCGAGTTGGAACGGGTTCTTACCTTCGGCTTCCAGGAGCGGGTTGTAGCGATATAGGTGCCAGTAACCTGCTTCTATGGCATCTTTGGTTTGGGTTTGGGTTGAGCCCATACCATTTCTGATGCCGTGGTTAATACAAGGTGAATAGGCAATTATCACTGAAGGGCCAGGATATGCTTCTGCTTCGCGAACTGCTTTCAGGAACTGGTTCTGATTGGCACCCATACCAACCTGGGCAACATACACATAACCATAGCTCATAGCCATTAAACCCAAATCTTTCTTGCGAACACGCTTACCAGAGGCAGCAAACTTGGCTATAGCACCTACCGGAGTAGATTTTGACGCCTGACCACCAGTGTTGGAATAAACCTCGGTATCCATTACCAGCAGGTTTATATCTTCGCCAGAGGCAATTACATGGTCAAGGCCACCAAAACCAATGTCGTAGGCCCAGCCGTCGCCACCAAATACCCAGACCGATTTTTTCACCAGGTATTGCTTCAGGGCCATGATATCCTTTGAAAGCTGGTTGTTTTCTTTTTTCAAAGCATCCACAACCTTTTCAGATGCTTCTTTCGACATAGACGCATCATCCTTGGCATCGAGCCATGCTTTGAACGCCTGCTTTGTTTCTGCTTTCATATTGTCGGCTTCAAGTCCTACCTGCATGAAACGTGCAAGACGTTCGCGAATTTTGCTAACACCAGTAGCCATACCAAAGCCATATTCGGCATTATCTTCGAAAAGAGAGTTTGCCCATGCCGGGCCTTCGCCTTTGGCGTTTATTGTGTATGGAGTTGCCGGAGCAGAACCACCATATATAGAAGAACATCCTGTTGCATTGGCTACCATCATCCGATCGCCATATAGCTGGGTAATGAGTTTGATGTAGGGAGTTTCGCCGCAACCAGCGCAGGCACCGCTAAACTCAAACAAAGGCTGTGCAAACTGGCTGTTTTTAACTGAAGACCCTTTATCCTGAAGAGTATCCTTATAGGTTACATTTTTAGAAATTACATCCCAACGTCTGTCTTCGATCATTTGCGATTCGAGGGTTTTCATCAGGAGAGCCTTTTCAGGAGCAGGGCACACATCGGCACAGTTGCCACAACCGGTACAATCGAGAGGACTAACCTGCATACGATACTTGTATCCGGCCAATTTACCTTTGGTAATTTCAATTACCGGTGTGTCAGCCCCAATTTTCTTCATCTCCTCATCGTTGATAAGGAAGGGACGGATTACAGCATGTGGGCACACATATGCACATTGGTTACACTGGATACAGTTTTCGAGTTGCCATTCGGGCACGTGCACTGCGATACCACGCTTTTCGTAGGCGGTTGTACCGGCAGGGAATGTACCATCTTCGCGATTCAGGAATGCACTTACCGGGAGGTCATCGCCTTTTAGAGAATAGATGGGGAAAACGATATCGCTGATAAATTCAGGGACGTCGGTTCTTTTACCTTTGGGTTGAACTTTGATGCTTTTCCAGGCTGCAGGCACTTCTACCTTAATAGCTTCACCCCCTTTATCAACTGCGGCATTGTTCATATTAACAATCTCTTCACCCTTCATGCCATAAGATTTTTTAATGGCATCTTTCATATCATTAACGGCAAGCTCATAAGGAATTACATCAGCTACCTTAAAGAATGCTGACTGCATGATGGTATTAGTACGGTTACCAAGTCCTATTTCTTCAGCAATAGCGGTAGCATTGATAATGTAAAACTTAATGTCGTTGTCGGCCAAATATTTTTTCATGTGGTCGGGAAGACGGTTTTTGGTTTCTTCCACATCCCAGATAGAGTTGAGGAGGAATGTTCCACCTTTCTTTAAGCCTTTCAGCATATCGTACTTTTCAAGATATGAGGGTACATGGCAGGCAACAAAGTTTGCAGAGTTTACCAGATAGGGCGAACGGATGGGTGAATCTCCGAAACGCAGGTGCGAAACGGTAATCCCGCCTGATTTCTTGGAGTCGTAGCTAAAATATCCCTGAGCATATTTGTCGGTGGTATCGCCAATAATTTTAATGGAGTTTTTGTTAGCACCAACAGTACCATCAGAACCCAATCCATAAAATTTGGCAGCGTAGTTACCGGCAGGAGAAACATCAATCTCATCACCAACTGCAAGAGATTTAAAGGTAACATCATCATTAATACCAACGGTAAACTGATTTTTTGGTTCTTTCATTTTGCTGTTTTCATAAACAGCGATCATATGTTTGGGTGTAGTGTCTTTGGAACTAAGACCATATCGACCACCAACAATAACAGGAGCATTGGGTTTGCCATAGTAAAGCTCGCGAACATCGAGATAGAGAGGATCGCCATTGGCTCCGGGTTCTTTGGTACGATCGAGAACAGTAATAACTTTGGCGGATTTAGGCATCACCTTGAGGAAATATTTGGTGCTGAATGGTCTGTAAAGATGAACGCTTACCAAGCCAACTTTTTCACCCTTTGCCACCAGGTAATCAATAGTTTCCTTAATTGTTTCGGTAATAGAGCCCATGGCCACGAAAACATGCTCAGCATCGGCAGCACCATAATATGTAAACGGATGATACTCACGACCAGTTAATTTGCTGATCTGCTGCATGTAATCTTCAATAAGATCAGGCAATGCATCATAAAAACGGTTTGCAGCTTCCCTTGACTGAAAATAGATATCGGGGTTTTGAGCAGTACCGCGGGTAACAGGGTGCTCAGGGTTAAGTGCTCTTTCGCGGAAAGCTTGCAAAGCTTCCATGTCGAGCATTTTAACAAGATCGTCCTGATTACATTCTTCCACCTTTTGAATTTCATGTGAGGTGCGGAAACCATCAAAGAAATGCAGGAAGGGAACCCTTGATTTGATGGCTGCCAGGTGGGCAATTGGGGCAATGTCCATAATTTGCTGAACACTACCGGTTGCCAGCATAGCAAAGCCGGTTTGGCGGGTGCTCATTACATCAGAGTGGTCGCCAAAAATAGAAAGGGCCTGAGCTGCAAGGCTACGGGCCGAAACATGGAATACACCGGGTAATAATTCGCCGGCGATTTTGTACATATTGGGGATCATTAACAATAATCCCTGCGAAGCGGTATAGGTGCTGGTAAGAACTCCAGCTTGCAAAGAACCATGTACGGCACCGGCTGCACCGGCTTCCGATTGCATTTCAACCAGTTTTACTTCCTCACCAAAGATGTTTTTGCGCCCGTTGGCTGCCCACTCGTCAACATTTTCTGCCATGTTTGATGAGGGGGTAATAGGGTAAATCGCTGCTACCTCACTAAACATATAAGCCACATGAGCAGCGGCGTGGTTTCCATCACATGTAATGAACTTTTTCTTTTTTGTCATAATTTTATTATTATAAAAATGGTCTTATTTTGAAGGCATTTGACATTACCTGTTTCGAGGCGCAAAAATACTCAAAAATCTTTATTGCTTTTAAGGTTTCTCTTATTTATAACGATTATAAACAAGGAAAATTGAAGAGTTGTTAATTAAAAAACATCCACGAAACCCCAAATTTAAACATTGACTCAGGAATTGGGTAAAACGGAATATCGTAATGGGGGGGTATGTTAAAAACTAAGGGTAGCAGGTTTTGATACTTTATGAACAAACGGGCATTTTTAATTTTGGCATTCCAGAACACATCAACCATATATTTTCCAGCATTGGTGTAACTATCTTGCAGATAAAACCCTCTGATAAAGGGGTTGTAGGCCATGGCATTATAAGGTGTATTAAAATGGAAATCGAACCCGACCTGATTTACCAGTGCTTTATCTGACAGGTTAAAATTGGCAAACACCGAATGATAACTCGTCAGGGTTGGATAGCGTTCGAAATTTTTATCTGTTGATTGTTGAAGCAGGATATGGTTCCGAAAACCAAATGGGCCAGCCTTAACATCGCTGTAAGCAGCCAGACTAAAAAATCCTGTTTCATCATTGTTTTGCACGGGAAGGAAATCTTTGCCAAAGTATATTGCACGATTTATAAGGTAATAATTGCCCTCAAGTTTTACGAAAGGAAGGGTTAAAATGGCCCGGGCATTAGCAATATCCATTTTCGAAATATTATTGTCCCATCTTATGTCATTTACCGAAAACTTGTTCAAAAAGTATGGGGCTTCCATACGCGAGTACCTGGCCATCGCTTCCAGATAATAGTTTTTATCGGGCTTACCGAATCTTAAAAAGGCTCCGGCATGAAAGTCATCGTCATTGTATCCTCCCAGGGTAATATTGGCATATCCTCCAAAAGATAAAAGCAACCTTTGATCGCTTTGCAGCTCAATTCCCTGAATTACTGAATTAAACTGATCCTGCGTATAATAATAAATACGCTTACGGTCTTCGTTTAAAATGGGAGCTCCTTCGGGCCGGTCAGCAGTTTGTAATATTCTGTTAATGCTGTTCTTAATATAGAGTTTGAAGTTGAAGGGAAAATTAAATCTTCCGCCACTAAGCGGAAAATTTGACCACGACAATTGATTTTCAAATCGATGTACAAAAGTTGAATCGTAGTTATCTTCCATACTGAAATCAGGAAAAGGAAAAAACACCCGGTCTTTATCTGGCGCGTTCATTACAAATGAAGTTCGGGTATAAGAAAAATCGTGGTTAATGCGCCCCAGGTTCAGGAATTTCCTGGTGTTATCATCATTATCGGTAAAATAAAATCCGGTTTGGTAAAAATGCCGGAGGTTAAAAGATGTTTCGCGTCCCACGGTTTCTGAGCGGTAAAGAAAAACGCTGTCGCTATTTCTGTCGGTTTCAAAAGCCTGAAGATTTCTTAACCCGCCGCTTTCCTGGCTCCGCACACGGTTGGTAATTAAGCTTCCCAGCACCTGATAACGTTTATTGGGGCTAAGGTAGTCTGCCGTAAGGTACACACCTGAATTTCTGGCTCCAATCCTGGTATAAACACCGGGCGAATGTACCAGGCGGTATTGAAAGTTCATATTCAGGTTATCGCTCAGTTTTTGAGCATGATTGGCAAAGAAAAGTTGTTCCCGTTCACCTCCAATAATGTAACACATTTCAGTAAAAACGTGCTTTGGCCGGTAGAACTTAAGATTATCGTGAGTAAACATATAATTGCCATAAAGTTCTCTTTCACCGGTAATCAGGCCTGTATTCATAAGCGGGTTATACAACAACTGGCGATGAACATGTCCCGGATTTCCCTTTTGGGCAACAAAATAATGTCCCTGATAGGCATAATCATACATCTGAAAACCCAACAGGGTGGTATCAATGTAGTTGGGGCGCAAGGCAAATGGGTTTTGCAACTGACTTTCGGTAAACCATTTTATGGCAGATGCTGGAAGACTGTCGGGTTCAACAATGGTGGGTTGTGAAATAACCTGTCTTACAGGTTGTCTTACCGGTTGAGGATTCTGAAGGGGAAATCCGAAAGGGTCGAGTGAGTCGCCTGCAAGTGAGTCTGGGCGACTTACTGCTATATTTGCGGGTCTTGTTAATGGTTTAACAACTGTATCTGTCAGGTTGCCCGGGTTTGATTGTGCAAAGGAACTTATAAGTGGTATTAATTGAAAAACAATACCTGAAAGAAGAAGGATTAACAGTTTATTGAATCGGATTGTGCTAAGGGGCATATTAGATTAGGTTGTTTCGGGAAAAACGAAAGTCCGGGTGCCAAAATTACTAAAAAAACAGCCGGACATTCATTGGAAAATAAGGTTATTTGAGCCATTGGTCGAGCCATCTGAAAAACTCTCTTTGCCAGAGTATGCTGTTCTGGGGTTGCAAGACCCAATGGTTCTCTTCGGGAAAAACCAGCAACCTGCTTGGAATACCCCGCAACTGGGCTGCATTAAAAGCCTGCATCCCCTCCGATAATGGCACCCGGTAATCTTTGGCACCATGAATAACCATAATAGGAGTATCCCAGCGCGAAACAAAAAGATGAGGCGAAAAATCGTAACTTAGTGGCCGGGGTTCAGCCCAGTAAGGGCCGCCCAGGTCATGATTGGCAAAAAACATCTCCTCAGTAGTTCCATACCAGCTTTCGAAGTTAAACATTCCGCAATGGGCAATAAACGACTTAAACAATCCATTGTGATTGCCGGCAAGCCAGAAAACAGAGTAACCACCATAACTTGCCCCAACAGCACCCAGGCGATTTTCATCTACAAATGGCTCTTTGCTTACTTCTTTAATGGCCTGCATAAGGTCCTGCATATTCAATCCGCCATAATCCTCAATTATCTGGTCGTTCCAGGCCTGGCCAAAGGTAGGCACACCACGCCGGTTGGGCGCTACAACAATATAACCATTGGCTGCCATTAACTGAAAATTCCATCGGTATGAAAATGACTGACTTATGGCGTTCTGCGGGCCGCCAGCACAAAACAGCAGGGCAGGGTATTTTTTTGCTGGATCAAAGCCGGGAGGATATATCACCCAAACGAGCATTTGCTGATCATCGACGGTTTTTATCCATCGCTGTTCAACCCGGCCCAGAGCAAGTTTGTCCAACAATGGTTTATTGATTTGGGTGAGCTGTGAACTCTGGCCATTTGCCGCATTGATTCTGAACAATTCGGTTGGTGACGACATGCTCGCCCTTTCACCAATTAATATATTGGAACCTGCAATTGCCACTGATAAAAAGTCGTGAATGCCATTGGTTATTTTTTTGATGCGGCTGGTTGCCAGCTCGAGCGAATAAACCTGATAGGTAGCGTGGTGGCCACTTATAAAATAAAGGATTTTGCTATCTATTGACCAAACAAACCCACGGGAGCTTTGGTCAAATCCCTGTGAGTAATCTTTCCAGGTTCCATTGCGTAAATCCATAATAAGAATCCTGTCCTTATCGGCTTCAAACCCTGGAGTTTCCATACTTTGCCAAGCCAGATAGCGGCCATCGGGCGAAAAAACCGGATAGTAATCGTACCCTTTGTTAAATGAGGTAAGATTACGGGTTTCATTGGTGCTGATAATATAAAGGTAGATATCGGAATTAGTCCCGGCGGCTTTTTCTTTTCCGGTGTGTTTTTTTGATGTGTAGGCAAGTGATTTGCCATCGGGTGCCCATGCAATTTGCGACACACCACCCATGGGGGCAAGAGGTGAATCGTAGGGTTGGTTTTCCATGATGTCTTTGTAATCGCCAATGGTTCCATTGCTATAGGTTGCAACGAAAACATGGCTGTACGTGTAATCGTGCCATCTGTCCCAGTGGCGGTACATAAGTGAATCGTATATGAGTGCATTGGCCATGGTCAGGTCGGGGTATCTGTCTTTGGGCGATACATCAACCTTTACGCGTTTGGTGAAAAAAATGTGCTTCATATCAGGTGAATAACCAAAGCCGGTAATTCCCCCTTGAATAACTGAAACTACTTTCTGCTCCGTGCCATCGGGGTTCATTTCCCAAAGTTGTGATGCACCATCGAAGGGCGCAATAAACCCAATTTTTTTGCCATCAGGGCGCCATCCAGGGTTTGATTCATTCAATGTATTATTGGTAATATTAACCGGCGTGCCGCCATTTGCCGGCATCGAAAAAATATCTACCTGCGACCGGTTGGCTTCAATGTTAAATGTAGTAATGGTGAAAAGAACTGTTTGTCCGTT
Organism: Bacteroidota bacterium; assembly: GCA_037441525.1. Taxonomy (GTDB): domain Bacteria; phylum Bacteroidota; class Bacteroidia; order Bacteroidales; family UBA7960; genus SKVR01. Next base: position 297,599 of record JBBISA010000001.1, on the reverse strand, counting down.
AGGTGAAACCCTTGAATTTCCAACCCGGCCAAATTCCCAAAGAGTTTCGGGTTTCATTGTGGACTGTTGGGCATTAAGTTGAAGGGCTAAAGTGAAGATTAATAGAAAAGATAGGAATGTTAATTTTTTCATTTTGATAGTGTTAATATAATGTTTAGAATTTATTGTCAATTATTTAGCATATTGGCCTCAAATTTTTTCGATGACTAATGCAGCACAATTCCTTATTGAAATCACCCTTTCGGGACCAAATCATCAAATTTGCAAGTATTAAAGAATTCTTTTGTTCCTCAATTTTACCTACAAAAAATTTTGCAGCAAGGACTTAAGGTTCTGTGATTATATATAAATTTAATAATCAATTATTTAAATACTTATTGTTTGCCGCCCACTTCAATTTCCTCGCCCAGAAACCTTGGCTGTTTACCTGTAATAAGGTCGAAAAACACTTTAACCCGGGCAAACATTTCGCGCGTTAAAACTCTTGTCAATGGGTGTGCTTCAGGGTCGGGTGCATTAAACCCAACCGCATATATTCCGTAGGCCCTGGCCAGAAAAACTGCTCTCTGATTATGAAACTTTTGTGAAACTACAATTATGCTATCCTGCCCAAAAATTTCCCTGCTGCGCACCATCGAATCCAGTGTGCGCAATCCGGCATAATCGAGATATAGAACCGAATCGGGAACTTCGGCTTTAACCAGTTCTCTGCGCATTTGCTCGGGTTCGTTATAATAAATGCTGCGATTGTCGCCACTTAGTATAATGTATCTTACCTTACCGGCATGATACAACTGGGCTGCAGCATTCATTCGATTGTAAAACCATGGATTTGGTTGCCCGTTTTTTAGCAACCGGCTGGTGCCCAAAACAATAGCTGTTTTGTGTATTGGCACCATGTCAAGCTTGTCAAACAATCTGTTGGTTGAATACAGGTGAATTACAATATTGCTTGCTGCAATGACAAAAAGTAGCACAGAAAATCCCCAGAACGCAATTTTTAATGGAAGATGAACAAAAAGATACCTGAATTTTTTCATGAAGGGAAAGCTAACTGTTTCAGGCCTGTTAAATATGAGCATAATATTGCCTGTTTTTAGATTTGAAACGGTGGAAATCGGCTCAAATTACGTCAAAGACAATCTTCTGTCAATATTAACAGTTTTCTCTGCCAACAGGGCAAAAATACAAAATTGTGATTCAATACAATAGGATTTCAAACCTAAAAATAATTCTGAATAGTGGTATCTATCTGAATAATTAGTTATAGTTTTGCCGTCAAACACAAAAATCCCTTATCAAACACAATTGTAGTTATCACCCTAAAAATCAACATCTATAATGGCTAAACGAGGCAATATTGTCATCGAAATCGAAAGGTGCAAAGGCTGCGAGATATGCCTTGCTGCTTGTCCGAATGGGGTTTTGGCTCTGGCCCCTGAGGTAAATAAAAAGGGCTATCATTATACTGTAAAAGTCAATGATGATTGTGTAGGCTGTGCCAATTGCGCAGTTGTGTGCCCCGATGCGGTAATAACCGTTTATAGGGAGAGGTAATTATTTAATCATTAATGAGTTATTTTGTTATAACGAATGAAAGAATTAAGGTTAATGAAAGGCAATGAAGCACTAGCCGAGGCCGCCATAAGGGCAGGGGCTGATGCTTATTTTGGCTACCCCATCACACCACAATCAGAAGTTATTGAATATTTAATGGCTGCCCGACCCGAAGACCGCACCGGTATGGTTGTTCTTCAGGCCGAAAGTGAAATTGCAGCTATTAATATGGTGTATGGAGCAGCCGGATGTGGCAAAAAAGCCATGACTTCTTCTTCCAGCCCGGGCATGAGCCTGATGCAGGAAGGTATTTCTTATCTGGCAGGTGCTGAGTTGCCATGCCTGTTGGTGAATGTTGTACGCGGTGGCCCTGGCCTGGGAACTATTCAGCCATCACAATCCGATTATTTTCAATCAGTTAAGGGTGGTGGGCACGGCGATTACAAACTCATTGTGCTGGCCCCGGCTACCGTTCAGGAAAGTGTTGACTTTGTAAAACTTGGTTTCGAACTGGCATTCAGGTACCGTACTCCGGTAATGATTCAATCTGACGGAATCATCGGACAGATGATGGAAAAGGTGGAATTATTTGAGCAAATACCGCGGGTTGAACCCGAATTTGAATGGGCCACTACCGGCAAAAAGCCCGGTAAGCCGGCGCGGGTTATAACATCACTTGAACTGGAGGCTGAAGCGCAGGAAAGGGTGAATCTGCATTTACAGGCGAAATACCGCGACATTGAGAAAAATGAAGTGAGGTTTGAATCGTTCAATTGTGAAGATGCCGAGTATTTATTTGCATCGTTTGGGTCGAGTGCCCGCATTACCCGTAAATCCATGGAAATGGCCCGCGCCAAAGGAATTAAAGTTGGCCTGATTCGCCCTATTACCCTGTATCCCTTTCCTTATGAAGAATTTAACCGGCTTGCTGGGAATTTAAAGGGAATTTTGACAGTAGAGATGAATGCCGGCCAAATGGTGGAAGATGTTAAACTTGCAGTCAACGGAAAAACGAGAGTGGAACATTATGGCCGTTATGGTGGGGTTATTCCCAATCCTGATGAAATTTTACAGGCTCTCGAACGAAAACTCATAGGAGGATAACCATGGCAGAAAACCTTATAAAACCCGAAAATCTTGTTTATAAGCAAACAGAAGTAATGAACCACCGGGTATTGCATTATTGCCCGGGTTGCGGGCATGGTACTGCCCACAGGATACTGGCCGAAGCAATTGATGAACTTGGTATTCAGAATGAAACCATAGGGGTTGCCCCCGTAGGTTGTTCAGTACTTATCTACAATTACTTCGAGGTTGATATGCACGAGGCGGCTCATGGCAGGGCTCCTGCGGTGGCAACCGGCATCAAACGGGTATTCCCCGATAAATATGTGTTTACCTACCAGGGCGATGGCGACCTTGCCGCCATTGGTACCGGCGAAACCATACATGCCTGTAACAGGGGCGAGAATATTCTCATCCTTTTTGTTAACAATGGCATTTATGGTATGACGGGCGGCCAGATGGCGCCTACCACGCTGCCCGGTATGAAAAGCTCAACATCCCCTTTTGGGCGCGATACCAAAACCATGGGTGCTCCATTGAAAATTACAGAACTGATAGCTCAGCTTCCCGGAACCTATTATGTTACCCGGCAAGCAGTGCACAAACCAGGACATGTAAGAAAAGCCAAACGCGCCATAAAAAAGGCTCTTGAATATCAGAAACTCAACAAAGGAACCTGCTTTGTTGAAATCGTCTCCAACTGTCCTTCCAATTGGAAAATGACTCCTGTTCAGTCGAACAAATGGATGGAAGAAAACATGTTCCCGTTCTACCCACTGGGCGATATTAAGGTTCCTGATGAAAAACTCTAAAAGAAACTGCTATGACCGAAGAAATTATTATTGCCGGATTCGGAGGACAGGGCGTTCTTTCGATGGGGCAGATTTTGTGCTATAGTGGCGTTATGCAGAACCTTCAGGTTAGCTGGATGCCATCTTATGGGCCTGAAATGCGCGGTGGTACCGCAAATTGTACTGCCATTATCAGCGACCGTGAAATCAGTTCACCTGTATTGAATGCTTACGATACTGCCATTGTACTTAACCAGCCATCAATGGACAAATTCGAGAATACCATTAAGGCAGGTGGCTTAATGATTTATGAAAGTAATGGTTTAACCCGCAAACCAGTCAGAACCGATATCAATATTTATGTAATTGATGCTTACGAAGAATCGGTGAAAATGAAAAATACCCGTGTCTTTAACATGATAGTTATTGGTGGATTTCTTAAGATAAAGCCAATCCTTGAAATAGAAAATGTTATCAGAGGTCTTGAAAAAGTCCTCCCCGAACGTTACCATCATCTCATACCAATTAACGAGGAGGCCATAAGAACGGGGATGAACATTATTAAACCTCACCATTTACTAATCTAAGACGCAATTAAAACCTGAAAGCCTTCTTTGAATCATTAAGGAAGGCTTTTTTATGGAAATTTTGATTGAGATTTCAGCCGTCAGCAATGTTATTTCACAGCTGTTTATTAATGGGATTTAATAGCCATTTTTGTTTTTTTTTATTGATAAATTCCTTTAAAACAATGCGTTGTTGAAAGATTTTCCTTTTTAGTTATCTAACATTTACAAAAAGTTGGATAGTTTTCGAACAATGCATTGTAAATTAAGCGGTGAAATTCTATCTTTGCAGCCTTTTTAGTAAACTCCCTGTCGCTAATTAATTATAATAAAAACAGGATATTCCGCCAATCAGGAAACACAAATTAAATTTAAAAACAGATAAAATGCAGAACAAAGGATTAATTCGATTTTTCGCCATTGCATTTGCTTTGGTATGTCTGTATCAATTGTCATTCACCTATTTTGCCCGCAAAGTTGAACGCAATGCCAGAACTTTCGCACAATCTGAACGCGTTTACACCCAGGCCCGTGATCTTTCAGGTGGCGGACAGTTGGTAGAGATGGTGCTCCTTGATTCGCTCAAGCACAGTTTCGAAAAGTATTATCTCGATTCAATGGCAAGTGAAGTGGTGTTTAACCTCGGGGTTAGAAAGTATACTTTTAAGGAAGTTAAAGACCGCGAAATCAACCTTGGTCTCGACCTGAGAGGGGGTATGAACGTTACCCTTGAGATTTCCGTGCCCGACATTATTAAAGCACTTTCGGGCAATAGTCAGGATCCCACCTTTGTTGCAGCCATGGAAAAAGCCATCCAGGCAAACCGGGGAAGTCGTGAAGGTTTTGTAGCCCATTTCGGGCGTGCATTTCGCGAAACCGATCCCAATGCCAGCCTGGCCGCTATTTTCTCTACCCCAGAAATGAGAGACCGCATTAGCTTTAATGCCACCAACGATGAGGTTTTGGCTGTTCTTAACACGGAAGTAGATGCTGCCATCGACCGGTCATTTCAGATTCTGCGCACCCGTATCGACCGCTTTGGTGTTGCCCAGCCCAATATTCAGAAACTACAAACTTCCGGACGTATTTTGGTTGAATTACCAGGTATAAAAGAACAAGACCGTGTAAGAAGGCTCCTTCAGGGAACCGCGCGTCTTGAATTCTGGGAAACATACGAACTTTCTGAAATATACTCTTTCTTCGCCGATGCCAATGACAGGTTGAGGGATATGATGCCACGCACCGCAGTAGCTGAAACACCCGCAGTCCAGACTCAACCTGCCCGTGAAACAGCAACAATCGATACCTTGGCAGCTGAAAGGGACGAGCTTTCTGAATTACTTTCCGGAGCCACTGATGAAACTGGCACCGACCAGGAACTAGCCAGAAACAACCCCCTGTTTGCCGTGCTTACCATGAATGTTTTCATGGACCAGCAGAGTGGCCAGCCATTCCTTGGCAATGGCCCGGTTGTTGGAACTGCTGCAATTGCCGATACAGCAAAGGTAAACAGGTACCTTAGCCAATCCACTGTCAGAAGCTTATTCCCACGTGAACTTAAACTTCTCTGGACACATAAATCACAAAAAGGCCAGGAAAACAGACTTCAACTTATTGCTATTAAGGTTCCAAGCAGGGGAGAACCCCCTCTCACAGGTGAGGTAATTGTGGATGCTCGCCATGATTTCAGCGCAACTGGAGCCCCCGAAATCTCAATGACCATGAATAGCGAAGGCTCCCGCGAATGGAGAAGATTAACAGGTGCTAACATTCAGCGGTCTATTGCGATTGTTCTCGACGATTATGTTTACTCATTCCCCACTGTAAACCAGGAAATTTCAGGTGGCCGTTCACAAATTACCGGTAATTTTACTCTGGATGAGGCCATGGACCTTGCCAATATTCTCAGAGCCGGTTCACTGCCTGCACCTGCACGTATTGTAGAAGAAGCAATCGTTGGCCCTTCCTTGGGTAGAGAAGCTATAGCAAGTGGTCTTACATCCTTCTTGATCGCTTTCCTGATAGTTTTGATTTATATGGCGATTTATTACAACCGTGCCGGTTTTGTTGCTGACCTTGCACTTATTACCAATATATTCTTCATTTTTGGTGTACTTGCATCGCTGGGTGCAGTTCTTACCCTGCCTGGTATTGCCGGTATTGTTTTAACACTCGGTATGGCTGTTGATGCCAACGTAATTATTTATGAGCGTATCCTTGAAGAGTTGCGTGCAGGGAAAGGACAGAAGCTCGCTATTTCGGATGGGTATAAAAATGCTTATTCTGCAATAATCGACGGTAACGTAACCACCTTGTTAACCGGTATTGTGCTTTATGTTTTTGGTACAGGTCCGGTGCAAGGTTTCGCTACAACCCTTATAATTGGTATTCTTTCTTCATTGTTTACTGCCATTTTAATATCAAGGCTTATATTCTCCTACTGGATAGATCGCAATATACCCATTGCCTTCGATTCTAAAATTTCTAAGGATGTACTTACCAAAGTAAATTTCGATTTTATTGGTGTTCGTAAGAAGTTTTATATTCTTTCATCAATTGTTATAGTTATCGGAGTTGGTTCCTTACTGGTAAGAGGTTTAAGCTACGGAGTTGATTTTTCAGGCGGACGGTCTTATGTTGTCCGTTTCGACCAGAATGTAAACACAGTGCAAATGCGTGCCGCGCTGATTGATGAATTTGGCGAAGCCCCCGAAGTAAAAACCTTTGGTCCAAACAACCAGGTAAAGATTACCACAAAATACCTTATTAATGATGATTCGGCCATTGCCGATTCTTTGGCCGAAAGAAAACTTTTTGAAGGAGTAGGAGAGTTTTTTGTTTCCCCCATTTCATTTGATGACTTTGTTTCTGATCAGGATAAAATTATTGGCCGTTTAAGTTCTCAGAAGGTTGGACCAACCATTGCAGCCGATATTAAGCAGGGAGCAGTTATCAGTGTTATTGTGGCCCTTATTATTATCTTTCTCTATATTGCTGCCCGTTTTGGTAAATGGCAATTTGGTCTGGGCGGTTTGATAACTCTGGCCCACGACTCGCTAATTGTTATCTCGCTTTATTCGTTGCTATACAACATTGTACCGTGGACGATGGAGATCGACCAGACATTTATCGCGGCAATCCTTACCGTTATCGGTTACTCAATCAACGATACAGTAATTATCTTCGACCGAATCAGAGAAAACACAACACTTTTTCCAAAACGTGATCTGAAGTTAAACATCAACCTTGCTCTTAATGCAACCCTGTCGAGAACCTTAAATACTTCAGGCACAACACTGGCTGTGTTGTTAATTATATTCCTGTTTGGAGGTGAGGTTATTCGCGGTTTTTCGTTTGCTTTGCTTATGGGTATTGGCGTAGGAACCTACTCATCACTCTTTAATGCAACCCCAATTGCTTACGATTTAATTTTGCGTCAGCATCGGAAAGCTAAAAATAGCTGATAATATAACCAACTCAACTGCAAGGCCGCTCAAGAAAAGCGGCCTTTGCAGTTTTATTTTGGCAAAAAACAAGTCGCAACAGGGTTAATTCCTTGGTTTGTTTTAAATTTGTCATTTATTTTTTCGTTATGAATACTCTTGTGACCTTAGTATTATTGTTTGGTGTTAGTGGTGGCGAAATACTGTTAATTCTGTTGCTGGTGTTAATCCTTTTCGGGCCCAAGAAAATACCTGAAATTGCCCGCACCGTCGGGAAAGCCATTAATGAAGTAAAAAAAGTTCAGCGCGACATTAATGCCGAAATCAATAAGTATTCTGAAGAGCTTGAAAAACCAGCCAAACAGGTAACCAATGAGATTGAACAATACAGCAAAGGGCCCAGCGACCCTTACGGTTACGATTATTACCCATCAACACCACCCGAATCATACCCGTCGGATGAAACAAAAACATCTGCAAATGAGAGTAACGAAACAAAAACTACATCTGTGAATGAAAACGATGAAGGTGAGCGCAATACAGAAGCAATGAATTCTGCTGATAGTGCTGATAAAAGGTGATTAGTAATTAGATATTCTGAATAAGATTTATTACAATTTTAATAATATCCTGCCGTTTATGGGTAAACCGGTGATTAAAAAAACCGGCGATGATTTAAATCAAACTTTAACGATCTCCCAAATACACAATGAAGAACATTTTCTTCCTTTTTATCCCGCTATTTTTCCTTTTATTCTCATCAGAAATATATAGTCAGAACCGCCGAACCATAAAGGCCGACAATGCCTTTAAAATGAAACAATACAGCGCAGCACTCGAGCATTATAAAAAGGCTTACAAAAAAGCGCAACGCAAAGATAAACGCGAAGCTACACGTATTCTTTTTCAAACAGGATTATGCTATAAGTTCCTTAACGAACCACGCCGGGCCGAAACTTTTTTAAGACGTGCCATCAGGGGTAATTATCCCGACCCGATTGCTATTTTCTATCTCGCCGAGGTATTGATGCAAAACGAAAAGTATGAAGATGCCCTTGCACAGTTTAAAATTTACAGTGAAAAAGTCCCCGACGACTGGCGGGGGGCATGGGGAATAAAAACCATTGAAGCTTCGCAATTTCTCCGCGATAACCCGGGATTATATGAAGTGAATCTGGAAAGGGTTTTCAACTCCCGGAACAATGATTTTACCCCTGCCTTTGGCGATAGCAGAAACAGTATTCTGATTTTTGCTTCATCGCGCGATGGTGCAATGGGATCAAAGAAAGACCCCTGGACAGGCCAGAAACATACATCCTTGTTCGTATCTTTTCTCGATCGCAAGGGGGTATGGAGCAACCCATCGCTATTAGATGAAGGACCTGTAAACACCGAGTTTAATGAAGGAGCACCTTCAGTGAATTCAACCGGTACCGTGCTCTATTTTACCCGGTGCCAGTCGGTACCAAATGCAAATCTGGGTTGCAGGATTTATGCATCAGAAAGGAAGGGAGCCGAATGGGGCGATCCGGTGGAAATAAAACTGGCAGCCGATAGCATCATATCTGTTGGGCATCCTGCTATAAGCATTGATGATATGCGATTGTACTTTGTTTCAGATATGCCTGGTGGTCAGGGCGGCAGGGATATCTGGTATGCCGAAAGGGGATCGCCAAACGGTGAATTTAAAGATATTCGCAACCTTGGTTCGGTGATTAATACGCCCGGCGATGAAATGTTTCCCCATATTCGGGAGGATGGAGCACTTTATTTCTCATCAAACGGACACCCTGGTTTGGGCGGATTGGATATTTTCTTCTCAAAACCAAATCGCGATTCATGGTCCCAACCAGAAAATATTGGAACTCCAATAAATAGTGCCGGCGACGACTTTGGCATTACCTTCAGGAAAGGGGCCAATTCAGGCTTTTTTACATCAAGTCGGGTTGAAAGGGGCGCCAGGGGTGATGCAATTTATTCGTTTAACCTTGCCCCGGTTGAGTTTACCTTGCAGGGCACCGTACGCGACGACAGTACAAAGGTTGTATTGCCAGGAGTTCAGGTTCAACTGGTAGGTTCTGATGGTACTTTTACTCAAACCGAAACATCAAATACTGGTGTTTACCGTTTCGATAATACCCGTATAAAAAGCAACACAAGCTACGATATTCTTGTAAGTAAGGAAAAGTTTTTCAATGCCCGGGGGCAGGAAACAACGGTAGGTATTGTGAGAAGTCGCGACTTCGTCTATGATTTCTATCTTGCGGCAATTCCTGAGAAACCCATCATGCTGCCCGAAATTCTCTATGATTTCGGAAGATGGGAACTTTTGCCCCAATATCGTGACTCTCTCAACGGTCTCATTAATACTCTTAAAGACAATCCCGGATTGATAATTGAGCTTCAATCGCATACCGACAGTCGTGGTAGCGATGCGGTAAACGACACTCTTTCTCAGCGTCGTGCGCAGTCGGTTGTTGAATATTTGATTGCCAATAGTATCGACAGCCGCCGTTTGGTTGCCCGAGGCTATGGAAAAAGAGTTCCAAGAGTAATTGAAAAAACCATTGTAAGGCTGGGGTTCACTTTCACAGCTGGAACCGTTCTTTCAGAACAATATATCAATGCATTACCTTCCGAACAACACCGCGATGTTGCACATCAGCTCAACCGACGAACCGAATTCAGAGTGATTTCGGATATGTTTGATGAACGACAACGAAAATAACAGAAGCAAACAAACAACAATGAGCGAATTGAACGAACAGCAGGGAAACTATGCCAGAAGAGGGGTTTCAGCATCGAAAGAAGATGTACACAATGCCATTAAAAATATTGATAAAGGGATATTTCCCAAAGCATTCTGCAAGGTGGTGCCCGATATACTGGGTGGCGATGCCGCGTGGTGCAATGTAATGCATGCCGATGGCGCCGGTACAAAATCGTCCCTGGCCTATATGTACTGGCGCGAAACAGGAGATCTTTCTGTTTGGAAAGGCATTGCACAAGATGCTGTAGTAATGAACCTCGACGATCTGCTCTGTGTGGGAATTACCCGAAATATACTGCTTTCATCAACCATTGGAAGAAATAAACGTCTGGTTCCCGGCGAAGTAATCAAGACCATTATTGAAGGTACCGAAGAGTTTCTGGAGAAAATGCGCAAGTATGGGATAACAATTTGGTCTACCGGTGGCGAAACTGCAGATGTTGGCGATCTTGTGCGAACCATCATTGTTGATTCAACCGTAACTGCAAGGGTCTCCCGGTCTGAAATCATCACAAATGAGAAAATCAAAGCTAATGATGTTATTGTAGGTCTGGCCTCGTTTGGTAATGCGGTATATGAAGATGATTACAATGGTGGAATGGGCAGCAATGGCCTTACATCTGCCCGTCATGATGTTTTTTCACGGAAGTATGCCGACAAATTTCCCGAAAGTTTTGACAATGGTTTGCCTGATGAGATGATTTATCTGGGATCTCGACAACTTACCGAAAAAATTGAAAATGCCTTTGGTGTAAACGCCGGAAAACTGGTTCTGTCTCCAACACGAACCTATGCCCCGATAATTAAGGAAATTCTTGACAATTACAGACCCCAGATACACGGTATTATTCACAACAGTGGCGGTGCACAAACCAAAGTTTTAAAGTTTATTGATAGTCTTCATGTTATAAAAAACAACTTATTTCCCATACCGCCTCTTTTTGAACTCATTCAGAAAGAATCTAAAACTTCGTGGCACGAAATGTATCAGGTTTTTAATATGGGTCACCGCATGGAACTTTATATCAACGAAGAAATTGCTCCTGATATCATTGAAATAAGCCAGTCCTTTGGGGTCGATGCCCTTATCATTGGCTATTGCCAGCGTGCAACTGAAAATAAACTAACCATTGAATCGCCCGCAGGCACGTTTACTTACAAATTGTAAAACCACTGTTTTTTAGTAATTTTGCCCACGTTTTCACGGCAGCCCGGAAAATGTTAATTTTTCATTGCAGGTATTAAATAACCGATTTAAGATCAGAATAATATGTTACTCGAAAAGCTCGAAGCAATACACAACCGGTTCAAGGAAGTGGCTCAGTTAATTACCGATCCTGGTATTATGGCCGATATGAAACGATACATTCAACTCAACAAGGAATACAAGGACCTGGAAGAGATTGTAGGTGTTTATAAACAATACAAAAACGTAGTTGATAATATTCGTTCGTCAAAGGAAATTCTTGCCAACGAAAAGGATGAAGATTTCAGAGAAATGGCAAAAGCCGAACTTGAAGAACTTACAACCAGGGAAGAAGAACTTGAGGAAGAAATTAAAATTCTTCTGGTACCTTCAGACCCTCAGGATAGTAAGAATGCCATCCTTGAAATTCGAGCCGGCACAGGCGGGGATGAGGCAGCTATTTTTGCCGGCGATCTGTTCCGGATGTACACCAAGTATTGCGAGAAAAAAGGTTGGAAAATGGAAATTGTTGATGTAAATGATGGAACATCAGGCGGTTTCAAGGAAATAGTTGCCAATGTATCGGGCGACAGGGTTTACGGAACTTTGAAATATGAATCAGGAGTACATAGGGTTCAACGTGTACCCCAAACCGAAACACAGGGGCGTGTGCACACCTCTGCCGCTACGGTGGCCGTGCTACCCGAAGCCGATGAGTTTGATATTGACTTAAAACCCAGCGACATTCGCAAAGATACCTATTGCTCATCAGGTCCTGGCGGCCAGTCAGTTAATACAACCTATTCCGCTGTTCGTTTAACACACATCCCAACTGGTTTGGTAGTTACCTGCCAGGACCAGAAATCGCAGATCAAAAACCTGGAAAAGGCGATGAAGGTTCTTCGTACCCGCTTGTTTGACATGGAGTATAAAAAGTATCTCGACGAAATAGCGTCCAAAAGAAAAACCATGGTTTCAACCGGCGACCGTTCAGCCAAAATCCGCACCTATAACTACCCCCAGGGACGTGTTACCGACCATCGCATAGGCCTTACCCTGTATAACCTTTCTGTAATTATGGACGGGGAAATAGAAGAAATCATCGACGCTCTTAAAGTGGCTGAAAATGCCGAAAAACTAAAGGAAGGTGTAGCTTAATCAACATTCCGGGCTATGGATAAAAAACAAATAGTTGAAATTATCAAAACCAAAAGGTCGTTTTTGTGCGTGGGGCTCGACACTGACCAAAACAAAATCCCCGAACATTTAAAACATACTTCCGATCCGGTATTTCAATTCAATAAAGCCATTATTGATGCTACTTTGCCCTATGCCGTAGCTTTTAAGCCTAATCTTGCTTTTTATGAGGCTAAGGGTAGCAAGGGAATGATAAGCCTCGAAAAAACCATGGAATATCTCGGGAATTTTTCAGGGGAGATATTTACAATTGCCGATGCCAAACGGGGCGATATTGGAAACACTGCCGATAATTATGCCAGAGCATTTTTTCATTGCTTACAATTTGATGCAGTTACCCTAAGTCCGTATATGGGAGTAGATACAATAGAGCCCTTTCTGAAATATAAGGATAAATGGGCTGTGGTACTGGCCCTAACCAGCAACCCTGGATCATCAGACTTTCAACAACTCGAAACCAGGCAGGGCACAAGATTATTCAAGGAAATAGTGAAAAAGTGTATCGGGATGCCGTCCGGCAATCGTATAATGTTTGTTGTAGGAGCCACCCGCGGTGAACTGATTGCTGATATTCGGGAAATCGCACCCGATCATTTTTTACTTGTCCCCGGTGTTGGTGCTCAGGGGGGTAGCCTTAAGGATGTTGTTCAATATGGAATGAACCCGGAATGTGGATTGTTGGTAAACGCATCTCGTAGTATAATTTATGCATCTGGCGGTCAGGATTTCGCCCTGGCTGCTGCCCTCGAAGCCAGGGCTTTGCAGAGCAAAATGGAAGCGCTAATGATAGAAAAGGGGATACTATAAAAAAGTAAAGACAGGTTGAAACCTGTCTTTAGCTGTAAATTTAAAATTAAACTTATCAGTCAATAATTGTAACCCAATTGTGGGGGTCTGGTTCATCGCCATATTGAATTGCCTGCAGTTTTTTGTATAGCTTTTCTGAAACCGGACCAGCTTTCCCATCTTTACAAAATTCAAAAACTTTACCTGTTTCTCTGTCTACTATTTTTTTTATGGGTGAGATAATGGCAGCTGTTCCGCAGGCTCCCACTTCATCAAATTCTGCAAGTTCTTCAATTGCAACAGGCCTGCGTTCAACTTCAAGCCCAATATCCTGGGAAAGTTGCATCAGGCTTTTATTGGTAATTGAAGGAAGGATAGAGTCTGATTTTGGTGTTATGTATTTATTCCTTTTAATGGCGAAGAAATTGGCGGGGCCAGCCTCATCAATATATTTCTTTTCTTTTGCTTCAAGGAACAATACTGCCGCGAAACCTTCGGCCTTTGCCCTTTCAGAAGCCCTTAAACTACCAGCATAATTGCCGCCTACCTTTATGTTACCGGTTCCAAGTGGGGCTGCACGATCAATATCGTGAACGATTTGCATGGTAACTGGGTTAAAACCTTCCTTAAAATAAGGACCAACCGGACCAACAAATACCAGAAACATGTATTCTTTTGCCGGATTTACTCCCACCTGCACACCTGTTCCTACCAGCAACGGACGTATATAAAGTGATGCGCCAAAACCATGGGGTGGCACAAAACGGGCATTGAGTAACACCACTTTGGTTACCATATTGTAAAACAACTCATCAGGTACCTGTGCCATTAGAATACCTTTTGCTGAATCCCTTAAACGCTCTGCATTATCTGCCCATCTGAACAAACGTATACGGTTGTCTTTGCCACGGTATGCTTTCATTCCTTCAAATGCTTCCTGTCCATAATGAAGGCAAGTTGCAGCCATGTGGATATTTACGTATTCTGAGGATGAAACTTCAATTTCGCCCCATTTCCCATCACGGTAATAACATCTTACGTTGTAGTCGGTATTAAAGTAACCGAAAGGTAGTTTTTCCCAATCAATTTTTTCCATAACTATACTATTATTGCCATCTTATAATTTTGTTTCCTTTGGCGCTAAATTATAACAATATTTGAAGATAAATTGGAAAATTAAGTTCAGATTGAAATCAATTTTCCTTAAAAATTAAAAAAATTAAAATGGAAAGTATAAATTTACCTCTATGGGTTAAACTGCAACCAATTCATGGATGATATCAAGCAATTTATTCTCATTAATAGGCTTGGAAACGTAATCATCCATTCCGGCACCCAAAAAGCGTTCACGATCGCCTGGGATGGCGTATCCTGTAATGGCTATAATGGGAATATGTGATGACGAGCCATTTTGCTGTTCCTGTTCCCGAATCCTTTTAGTGGTTTCAAACCCATCCATTTTGGGCATTTGGCCATCCATTAATATAATATCATACTTGCCATTCTGGAATTTTTCGAGAGCTATCAGCCCGTTCGATGCGGTGTCAACCAACCATCCCTGTGATTTTAGAAAACCTGCAAGGTAAAGTTGGTTTATGGCATCGTCTTCGGCAATCAGTATCTTTATTTTTCTCTCCGATGTCTTATCGGTGTTGTTTTGGGAATCAGCGTTGGGTCTATTATCATTAACTTCACCCGAAACCGATACAATCAAAGGTATTTCGAAGCACACAACACTTCCTTTGCCTACCTCGCTTTCGAAAGATACTTTACCATTCATCATTTCTACCAGACTTTTCACAATACTAAGTCCGAGACCTGTTCCCTGGTATTCCTTTTTTGCCGAAATATCCAATTGTCTGAATGATTCAAACATTTTTGGGATATCTTCCTGCTTTACCCCAATGCCGGTATCTATAACCCTAAACTTAACGATAGCAGTGTCTGACTTCAATCGGGTGTATCTTACAATCAGTTCAACTGTTCCGCTATTTGTAAATTTGATAGCGTTACTTATAAGATTGTTAAGTATTTGTACAATCTTTTTTTCATCGCCATACAGGTGATTGGGTATATCGGCAAAAAGTGTATGCTTTAACTCAACATTCTTGGCAAGTGCCTGTGGTACAAATGCGTTTACAACATTTTCGATAAGTTCATCCAACTTAAAGCTTGCAAATACAAGGTCTACCTTATTGGCTTCAATTTTCGAAAAATCGAGTATATCATTAAGAATACTCAATAAATTGGTTGATGATACCGAGATTGAGTTCAGGTATTGTTTCTGATCTTGGTTTAGTGGTGATTTGCCCAGCGTATTGGTCATTCCAATTATGGCATTAAGTGGGTTGCGGATTTCATGACTCATATTGGCCAGAAATTCAGATTTTGCCTTGTTGGCCCGTTCTGCAACTTCTTTTGCTTTTAGCAATTCTTCCTTTTCTTTTCTCTCGGTAATATCGCGCGACACACATACAATTTCCTGAACCAGATTGGTGTTTTGGTTATATATTACCTGGTTATTGGTTTCGAACCAGATATACGACCCATCTTTTTTCTTGATTCGGTAGCTTTCAATAAACGAGTTGGTTCTGTTTTCGAGCAAAAGAATATGATTTTTCCTTATATTCTCTACATCATCAGGATGTATAAGCTGATAGGCCGACCTTCCGGTAAGATCGGAGGGAATATAACCCAGTAGCTTTGAACAAGCCGGAGATACATAAAGATAGGTGCGATCCCAGTTATGTTTCGAAATCATATCGCTTGAGTTTTCGGCAAGAATACGATAACGTTCTTCACTGTGCCTTATAACTTCTTCAGCTTGTTTGCGCTCGGTAATGTTTCTTATGGTACCAATTATCTTTTTTGGCAATCCCTGTTGGTCATAAATATATTTGCAGGTAAACGATGCCGGTAATTTCTGACCATTTTCTTTTCTCAAAAAAATTTCATAATCAGAAATAACTCCCTTTTCCTTAATCAGGTTTAGAAACACTGTTTCTTCGTGCTTATCACTAAACAATGGTTGATTAAGAATATCTTCCTTCCTGAGGGAAAGCATATTCTCAACCGATGGTGAAATTTCAAGTACTTCACCTTTTAATGATACCTCAAAATAAACATCCTGAATGTTTTCAAAAATACTCCGATACTTTTCTTCACTCCTTTTCAGAGCAATTTGCGATTCATAAAGTTTGTTTTCAATATCAATATGATTGATAACCTGCTTTATGATGGTTGGCAGAAGATCAATAAAATTGCTGTCTTT
This sequence comes from Bacteroidota bacterium, assembly GCA_037441525.1. Taxonomy (GTDB): domain Bacteria; phylum Bacteroidota; class Bacteroidia; order Bacteroidales; family UBA7960; genus SKVR01. The sequence goes on along the minus strand of JBBISA010000001.1, from coordinate 280,967 downwards.
TACCATATAATCCAAAGCACCCAATTTCATCATTTCAACGGCGGTTTTTTCATCGCCATGTCCGGTAATAATTACAAAAGGGATATCAATATTGTCTTTTCGCAAAATCTTTATCACCTGTTCGCCGCTCATTTCATACAATTGATAGTCGAGAAGCAAAAGAATATCGGGGCCAATATTTTCTTTGAGCCATTCAATAGATTCCTGGCCGGTATAAAAACCCTTGGTTTGATAATTATTTCGTTGTAAGGTCTTTTGAATTAGCGTGTTGAGGGCTACATCATCCTCAACCACAATTATTGTGTAATGCGATGCATAATCTCGATTTGTAAGGTTTTGCATTCCTGGTAATTTTATTCAATTAAATTAATGCTGGAAATTGGCATCGGCAAATTTACTTAAAGTAATGGTATTTACAATATATAATCCCATGTTAGTGAGAAGTCAGAAATACCTGATAGCCTGATTTAAGTTTAGAAACTTCATTAGTGCATTATTAGGAATTAACCCTCTTTGATCTAATGAGTATTCTGGCTTGAGCCTTTCTACAAAATACATCTTAATAGGATAGTTTCGTTTTGTAATTATTTCGCCCCGCTTGCTGAAATCAAAGTAGTCTTTTACAAGTTGATATGTTTTTTCAGAGATATTTACCCTGTCACTTTCTCCGGCCTCAACTATTCGGCTTGCAATATTTACAGCATCGCCCCAGATATCGTAGGCAAATTTAATTTTCCCAACTACTCCGGCAACAACCTCTCCGGTATGAATTCCCAGTCTTAGCCTGAAAGAGGGCAACTCCGAGGAGTATTCGGCAGTTAGTTTCTGAATTGTGTCCTGAATTTTCAGACCTGCTATTACGGTGGTTATGGCGTTGTACTCGTTCTCTTCTGGTATTCCCCCTGCGCACATGTAGCAATCGCCGATGGTTTTTATTTTTTCGAGCCCGTGCTGTTCCACAATCTCATCAAAAATATAAAAATAGTTGTCAAGCCTGGTGACCAAATCTATGGGCGAGCTTGATTTGGCCAGGTCTGAAAACCCAATTACGTCAGCAAACAATATGGATACGTTATGATAATGTCTGGGCTTGGAATAACCTTTTTCAAGAAGCTCATGGGCAATTTTTTTGGGCAATACGCTCTGAAGCAATTTGTCGGTTTTTGCCTTTTCATTTTCAAGGGCAATTTTCTGAAGGTTTATCTGTTGGTTAAGCAATTTCAGCTTTTGAGCGCTTTCCTCTAGTTCCTTTCTCGATTGTTCCAATTTGCACTTTGATTCGATCTTATCGCGAGCATTGGCGATTACTTTAACAATATGATTTATAAAGTATTTTTCCTTATTAATATAATCGATTGCCCCAAGTTTCATTAGTTCAACCGCGGTTTTTTCGTCGCCATACGATGTCATAATTACAAATGGCAGTTCAACATGATAATTCCTGAGTTTTTGAAGCAGTTCTATTGCGTTCATATCATCCAGAATAAAATCAAGCAGCAGTATGCCTGCTTCGGGTGAGTTGCTGTTTAGTTGATCTATAATATCCAGAACCTCCTTGCCACCAAAAAAACTTTTGCACCGGTAGCCTGCTTTTTTAAGACTCCGCGCTATTACATTATTAAGTTGAACATCGTCCTCAACTATCCATACAGTAAATTCATCTGTATGCGATAAATTTTCAGAGTAATTTTCGGACATTTAGGTTAACGGGGATTTGGAATTTCGATAATATCAAGATAAAAACCAATTCGCTTAACAATTTCGATAAATTTTTGATAATCAATAGGTTTTACAATATAACTATTGCAACCCAAGGCATGACACAACTCAATTTCCTTTGGATTATCGGTTGTGGTTATCATAATAATGGGAATTTTTTTTGTAATAGGGTTAGATTTTAGTCTCTCAAGTACTTCAATTCCATCAACCTTTGGCATTTTAATGTCCAGTAAAATAATATACTTGGTTTCAGGAATTGAAAGGTAACCTGTTTCGGATTCGGAAAAAAAGTGTAAGACTTCCTCCCCGTTTTTGAATTGTATTATAGGATTTAATACACCCGACCGCTTTAGGTTTCTTTTTATCAGCAAGGCATGCCCTTCGTCATCTTCTGCTATTATTATTGAAATATTCTTTTTCATCTGCAAAAATATTTAACCACCTTGTTGATTGAAACTGCTTAAACCTGAAATAATTAAATATCTATAAATACCTGTTTTTTTAGAAGGTTGAATTTATTAAATATTTTTTAATTACAACTATTTAATATTAAGAAAACAATTATTCGTTTTTTCAAAATAAATAGATGCCATTTTAATTGGTTCAATTTTTAATAGCATGTAACCAATAATCTAAAGGCTGATGATCAATAAGGGTATTAATTAAATGAATCAAAATATCCAATGGCTCCAATTACCTGATCCTTTTCATTTTTTATCAGATCCATCTTTTTTGCGTTGATGGAAACCTTCTTGGTTCCGGTATCAAAAACAATATTTCGGCAAACCTTGTGTTTTCCGGCATTTTCGGGTTGAAGGCAGGGAATGTTGGATTTGGCGCCGCCCTTTGCATCAGATGTAAGGCATTTCTTCCCTTTTACATCGCTGGCCAAAATACCCGAAAGTTGCTCAGCTTTGTTGTTCCAGGAAGTTATTGTGCTATTAATATCTACTGTAAAAATGCCCATTTCAATCATATTGCTCAGGCTTGAAATTTGCCTAATCATAAGGTCAGAATTAATGACCAGGTCGTTGTGACGATCAATGGATAAAACTATCCCTTCTATCGATTGATTCTCACCAAAAACCGGTGATGCTGTTAGGTAAAGTATATCGCTCTGCCCGTAATCTGATCCCAAAATCCGGTGTTGTATATTATGAGCTGTTTGTCCGGTTTTTACGACCATTTCCAGGATGTTGCCATAATTTTTCAGATTTATAGATGGCGTTAATTTTAAATCCGAAAAATGATGTCTGGTGGCTTTTTCCATATCGATTTGCAGCAATTGCCGGGCTATTTTGTTGGCGAATGTGAGCTCGCCCTTTGATGTGAATAATAATTCTGAGTGATGGCTGTTTTCGAGTATGCGCATAAACAGGTCGTGTTCGCGCTTAATCATTTCTTCAAGAAATAGTTTCTCAGTAATATCAAGTAAGGTGCAGATTACTCCATCGACCTGGTTGTTTTCGTCAAAAACAGGTGATGCATTAATACTTAAGGTTTTTTTCATTCCATCGGGCCATTCAATGTTATGCACTACATCAAAAACAGGCCGGCCTGTTTTTGAAACCAAATAAAATGGTAGCTGCTCATCCGGAAATTTGCCTCCATCAACGGCAGTAATTCGCCACAAAGGAGCATTGTATTTTCGGGTTATAATCTCATCTATGGTAAGTCCGAGCACCTTTTCTGCCATGTGGTTGGCATAGGTAATTTTCCCTTCCTTGTTTAAAATTGCATTGGCAATGGGGCTGTTATCGAGCACCGACAAAAGAAGATTATTTTTTCTCTCAATTCTTTCTTCGAAGTTTTTCCTTTCTGTAATATCAAAAAATGTGATTACCACCCCATCAATGGCATTGTCAATGGTTCGATAAGGTAAAATGCGCATTAAAAACCAATTGTTTTTTTTGCCCTTTACCTCATTTTCTTTAGGTATTAGGGTTCGCAATACATTTTCAATATCTTCGAGAAATTTATCATAAAATGTATTGTGCGAAATATGGTGAATTGGCCTGCCAATATCCATCTCGAGGATATTTATAGCGGAAGTTACTGCCGGGGTAAATTTCCGGATAAGCAGGTTCCTGTCAAGAAAAACAGTTCCTATATTGGTATTTTTCAGCAGGTTGTTTATGTCATTATTGAGTTGGGTAAGTACCTCAATTTTGCTCTGATATTCGCTGTTTACGGTATATAATTCCTCGTTTACTGACTGAAGCTCTTCATTGGTTGATTGTAGCTCTTCGTTAGATGAAATCAATTCTTCGTTGGTGGCTTGCAATTCTTCGTTCGATGTTCCTAATTCTTCAATGGTGGCCTGCAAGTTTTCTTTTGTGTATTTCAACTCCAGTTCAAGGTCTTTAATTTGTTGAATGGAGTCGTATTCAATAGTTTGTTGATCTATGGTGCCTGGTTCGTTCTGAACGGTTTTTTTCTCTTCAAAGAATATAAATATCAGTCTTTTTGTTCTTAGTCGATCTCTGAAGGGTTTTACCTTAATATTGATGTAGTGGACTTCGTTACTTTCTTTAAGTTTAAAGTCGTTATAAATAATCTCCTTATCTTCCTTAAGCGCTTTATGCAGGGCAATGGAAATTGCCGTGCTAAGCTCTTTTCTGACAAGCGAGAGAATATCGTAAGTAACCTTGCCTGAGGGAAGGTGTATGTACTTGTTAACATCTTTACAAATATGCACTATTTCGAAGTTTTCGTCAACAATTACAGATGGGGGCAAAAACTCTTCAATGATTGTATTGAAAATACTGTCAGAAATATCGGTTGTATGTATCGATGATTTTATCTGGAATTCGCCTAACTGCTGCATTGGTTTGGTGCGCGTTACACTTGGCAGCAGAAAATCGCCGAGAGTATCGGGTGTATATCCTTCTTTGTATGAATAAATCTTCCATTTACTATTGATTGTGGTGAAATTTTTCGACAGGTCGCCCAACGATTCGCTCGACCCCAGGAAAAGATATCCGTTTTTGGTCAATGAAAAGTGGAAAAGCGACAATACCTTTTTCTGCATCACCGGTTTAAGATAAATGAGCATATTGCGGCAACTTATAAGGTCAATTTTTGAAAAAGGTGGGTCTTTTATAATATTGTGGGTAGCAAAAATTACCATTTTCCGCACTGATTCTTTTATCTGATAGCCTTTATCTTTCTTTAGAAAGTATGATTTAAGCCTTTCTGCCGAAACATCGGCCACTATGCTTTCAGGATAAAACCCCAAACTTCCATATTCTATTGATTCCTTGTCAAGGTCGGTGGCAAATATTTTAATGTCGTGATTTACGCCAGATATTTCCATATACTCTTTTAGTAAAATGGCAAGGCTGTAAGCTTCTTCTCCTGTGCTGCTGCCAACAGACCAAACTCTGATGGGTTCATCCTTTTTTTTATTTAAAAAGATATTGGGGATAACTTTTTGTTTAAGAATTTCAAAACTTTCGGTATCACGAAAAAACTTAGTTACACCAATAAGCAATTCTTTATAAAGAATATTTACCTCTCTGGGCGATTGCTCAAGATAGGCTGTGTAATTCTCATAACTGCTTATCTGGTTTATGCTTATTCGACGTTCAAGACGTCTTACAATAGTATTGGGTTTATAATAGGTAAAATCTACTCCCGTATTATTTCTGATTATCGATAGTATTTTTCCGAGTGTATTTTCAGCAGATACTGTTCCGGGTTGCTCATCACCCTTCAGAGTAAGGGGATGCTTAACATATTTAAGTAATTCTTCCGGCATTTTCTCTGCCGGAAGAATATAATCAACAAGACCGGTAGATATAGCGCTTTTGGGCATTCCATCAAATTTGGCACTACTATCATCCTGAGCCATCACCATCCCACCAATTCCTTTGATCGCTCTGATACCCAGTGTGCCATCACTGCCCGTGCCGGAAAGTATAATCCCTATGGATTTATCGGCATAGTCTTCTGCCAGCGAACGAAAAAATATATCAATAGGAAGGTTGATAATATATTGATGGTCTTGTTCGGTAAGAAAAAGTTTTCCATGGAAAATAGTCATATTCTTTTTGGGTGGAATAAGATAAATGCAGTTAGGCAAAACCTTTGCTCCATCTTCGGCTCTGAATACTTTCATGGAAGTATGTTTGGATAGTAACTCAACCATCAGGCTTTTATAATCAGGCGAAAGATGCTGTACCACTACAAAAGATAAACCACTGTCGGGGGGCATATTTCTAAAAAATTGCTCCAGTGCCTCAAGTCCGCCGGCTGAAGCTCCTATTCCTACGCAAAAACCCTGGGGGTCAAATACCTGCTCCTGTATCTCAAAGTCTTGTTCGTTCTGTTTTTGTTCAATTTCTGGTTTAAGTTTCCGTTTTTTGCTTTTATCCATGGTTTCTAGTTTGTCAAAGTAATGCTATTTGCTTCCTGAGGGAGAAAAAAGTTTATTGAAAAAATCTGCATTTTTCAATGCCTTAAATAAAAATAGCAAATTATTGAATTGCGTTGAAATAAGGATGGTAATTCTTAGAGAGCAAAAAAAAAAAGACTCCCGAATTAGGAGTTTTTCTTTACCGGAAAAAGTAAAAAGTTATCTTTTATGATCGATCAGGAAAATAAGGTCTTCAATGGTTCGCTGGAGAGATTCCATGCAGGTTTCACTTTTCACCAGATAATTATAAATGCCTAATTCCTGAAGTCTTGCAATAAGATCGATGTCTTTTTGGGCCGAAACAACAATAACCTCCGTTTTAGGATTGTTGTCTTTTATTGCAAGCACAAGTTCTTCGCCAGATATATCGGGAAGCATCATATCAACTATTGCTATATCTGGGATTTCCTGGATGTTATCCAACAATTCCTGGCCCAATGTGAAATTTGTAATGGTAATGTTTTTTATTGATCCAAGGCAAAGTTTAAGCAACATGCCTTCTGTTTTGTTATCTTCAATTACAAATATTTTTTTGGTTTTCAGGTTCTCCATAAAAAAACTTTCGGACTAATAATTCAGCCCGAAAGTACAAATTATAGAAAAGTAAAAAGTAAGAGTTTTACTGAAAATGGAGCGTTAAAAGTGGGTTATATCAGTTTACACTTGATACTACGCCCACTGCACATCCTTCCTTACCATCCTCAAAGTAGAAGCTAAAGGTATAGATACCGCTCATTCCCACCGGGAACATTATAATGGGGAGGTGCCTTTTTTGTTCTACAAGAAAAGAGGTGATAACCAAATCATCATTATGATTGCGGATACTGATAATTACTTTTCCGGGGAGCTCATTGGCATTGCAGGCAAAAATCTTATAGGTGGTTCCGCTGGTGAGGGGCATTTTAAAACTTACCTGAGGTAAAGTCTCTCCGCGTCCTTGTTCAGGCAACTGTATGGGCCAGCTTTTAAGGAACCGTGCATTATCAAGCTTTCCATGACAAACATCGAGAAGAGTACCGCATTGCGAATAGGCTTCTCCGGCAAACAAAACAGAAACGACTAAACCTAAAGATATTAAAAACTTTTTCATAATTTTTCTTTTTTAATTCGAAGATTGGATTTAATTGAAGATTGATTGAATTTACCTGAGTATTAACTGATCACTTTGGTTCTGATCTGTGCAACTACTTTGGCTATTGATTCCACAATTTCCTGATTAATATTCACTTCGCTCCTCGAATTATCTACCAGTACTACCATGCCATCAATTTCCTTTATGGTGGGTTCTTTGTAGATATAACTAATAGTTACTTTGTCGAATTCTTTTTTAAGCAACATCAGGTCTTCAATTAGTTCTGCAAATGAAGGGTCTTGCCTGTATGTGTTCATAAGAAGAATTATATTGTCAAGTACTTTTTTTTGTTCTCCTATTCTTATGTTTATCGTTTCTTTGTTGGGTGGAACTGTTTGCACATTCGTTGCGATATACAGACTCTCAATCCACGTGCCAAACGAGATAAGAACTGCAAGATTACCTCGTCCCTGACCAATAAGATAGCGCGACATGTTGTCGAACCCTGTATTGGTAATGAAGAGCACTGAATCGATATTTCGGCTGCTTTCAGACAGGCGGTTTAGGGTGTTGTAATCGAAAAATTGATCAATTCTCAAATCAGAGGCGAGGTCTCTGACGTTGCTCAGATAACGCAGGGTGGCAATGGTTCTGTCATAAATGTTCATATACACCAGGTTGGTTCCATAAACGCCAAGGTTGAGCGCCCTCTTAAAGTTGGTATTATAGTTTCTGATATTTTCAGCAGGGTTAAGTAGTTGTTGTGAGTATACTACTCCTGATCTTTGCAATAATGCCGACATTTCGACGGGGTTGGGAACTGATGAGATCATTTCTCCAATAACCTGGTCGTCGAGTCTTACATTGGCCGCTATCAAAGAATCGTCCAGCAGGTCGGTTGCTTCCTGTTTTGGCCCTTGCCTGCATCCTAAAAAAGCAAAAACTAGAACCATCGAAATAAATAACTGTAAATTTGGAAGTTTTTTCATAGTTTAAATGGTTTAATTTCAATTAGATGATGTATTATCGTCAGAATCAACCGATGATGATGTCTTGTCATCTTTTTTATTTTTCAGTTGAAAACGTTGCAAAAAGGGTTCTGCTTTGCCTCCCAGCCAGGCCATCGAATTTAGTAATCGGCTAAGCGCATTGTAATAAAGCGCTATATAAGCGAAAAGGGTAAAAATCCAAATGATACTAAGGTTGAAATAAAATGTTGGGAACAGATTTCCGAATACATTTTTATTAGGAGCCAGAAAATGCGATCGAAAACTTGTTGCTCTTCTGTCCTGCGGGTCGAGGTAAACAGGGTCTATTTTTTGAACTAATTTGTTGCCCAGCCTTACAAGCGGTAGAGGTGCCATGCTATTTCGGGCAAATCTTGAAAGATAGGTATTGAAATTATCATCGAATAATTTCTGATATTCTGTCTTTTTTTCAGGCGTACTTACCATCTGGCTTATACGTTGATCGATGTTTTCATTCATTATATTGAAATTGACCCTATAAAAATCCTGCAAACGGTTGAGGTAAACCAGGATTTCGTTGGCCAGTTCCATATTAATATCATGGGGGTTAATTTTATTGGTTCGCTCAAATATGATCTTGTGATTTCTGGCGATCGGAGAATTGTTTTCCTTGGTTATTTCGTTAAATATAAGTTCAATGTTGTTATTTGAAATAGGGTCGGGCTGATTGGATAAAACGTTGGCGCGGTAATTTTCAACGAAGCCTCTCAACTCAGGGATGTAATATACATTTTTATAATTAAATGCACTTTCGAGTTTCCTTAGCTCATAAAACTGACTTTCGTAGGGGTTATTTACAAATTGATTAACCACCAGAGCTTCGAATGCCCAGCGCGATGGCATAACCTCGGCAATGATGGGCACTTTTTCGCGACCACCACCAATGTTGCGGTTAATTTTATCGAAGTTGAACATGGCACCTGTAAGCACCATTTGCGGAATGATAAGAAAGGGAATAAGTATATAAATGGTAACAGCCGAATTGAAGGCAGCAGAAATATTTAAACCCAGCACATTGGCAAGTGTTGACAGGGAAAAGAACATCAACCAGTATTCGAAATACATCCCTTTTATTCCAAGTATGGTATTTCCGACCAATACAAACATAGCTGCCTGTATTGCCGAAATAATGAACAGTATGGTTAATTTAGAGAATAGGTAACTGCTGCGGCTTAAGTTCAAAAAACTTTCGCGTTTGAGTATTTTCCGGTCTTTATAAATTTCTTCAGCGCTAACAATTAGTCCGACGAATAGCGCCACGATGGTACACATAAACAAATAGGGCATTATATTTTCATTGTCCCTGAAAATGTAAATGTTTGAGGTGGGGTCGTCGATATACCTGATTATATAGGCAAGCAAAAAAGCCAGTATTGGTGCTTCGAGAAGATTAAGAACCATATACTGTGTATTGGCCAGTTTGCTGAACAGGTCGCGGGAAAAGAATATTTTTAACTGGTTAAACCAGTTGGGTTTTTTGAAGGAGTCGGGGAGGGGATCAAAACTTGATTGTTCCAGCAGAACCTTTTTGTTCTCGGTGTAATATTGTGCCCATTGGCCGGGCAATACTTTGCGGTTGCTGGTACTGCGACCATATTCATCCACAATTCTCGATTCAATGATGGTGAATATGGTTTCAGGATTTACATTGCCACACCGGGGACATTCGCCAATATCGCTGTTTATTTGATTATCTAATTTCTTGAAATAAATAACGGCCTCCACCGGGTTGCCATAATAGATTTGATAACCGCCTTCATCGAGAATAATTACGTTATCGAACATTTTATAAATCTCTGATGAGGGCTGATGGATAACTACGAAAATCAGCTTGCCTCTGACTGCAAGTTCCCTGAGGAGTTCCATCACATTCTCAGAGTCTCTCGATGACAATCCTGATGTAGGCTCATCAACAAATAGTACTGCGGGTTCACGGATGAGTTCGAGGCCGATATTGAGTCTTTTACGTTGGCCGCCGCTAATTTTTTTATCAAGTGGGTTTCCTACCTTCAGGTTTTTGCGGTGGAATAAACCCAGGCTTGTTAAAACTCCGTTCACTTTTTCCTTAATGGCTTCTTCATCAAGGTCGCGGTAAACGAGTTTGGTGCTGTAATATAGATTTTCGAAAACGGTAAGTTCTTCAATTAAAAGGTCATCCTGGGGTATGTATCCTATTATACCCTTCACCAGTTCCTTTTCCTGATGGAGATTTACTCCATTTATCTGCACCTTGCCAAGGCTGGGATTATCTATACCAGAAAGAACATTGAGCAGAGTAGTTTTTCCAGCTCCACTGCCACCCATAATGGCCACCATTTTACCTGACTGCTCTTCAATGTTTATATCGCGCAGGCCAATGTGACCGTTGGGAAAGGTAAGTCCAACATTTTCGGCCAGGAAACTAACGTTGATTGAACTGGCATCGGAAAGGAACTTGGCAGCTACATCGGTATAAAAAATGGGCTTACCTTTAGGTTGCTTGATAACGCTTCCGTTGGCAAAAAGATAAATTCGCTGGTTCGAAATGGGTAAACCATTCAGGAGTAGTTCGTTTTCGCCTGTATACCGTAAAAAATAGAGGTCAACACTTTTTACCCGAAGGATTATGATGCTTCCGTTGAGTTGAGTGGATTCAATGAGATGAGAATGAGTATAATGAAGGGTTTCACCATGAATGATCAGAACATCGGAAAAATCTAATTGTGACAGGTCGTTTTGGATGACGAATGAGGAAATGGCCTGAAACTCTTCCTTTGAGATATTAAAAACCTCAGCGGCAGTGTCGATAATAGCCATCCGCTGGGCTGTAAAATTTTTATCGGAATTTACGAGCTCGAACAAACGAACCAACACAACAACTTTTTGCTTTTGAGTAAGTGTTTTGTTGATTTTTTTGGCAATACCAAGTGTTTTTACCGAGTCTTTTACTGAGGTGAGCTTGGGTTTTCTGATTTTTTCAGGGTCTTCATCTTCGTCTTTTGGCTTTGCTGTTTCGCTGAAACTGTCAAACAGGGCGAGATATTCTTTAACTGAACTTTCATTGAGTTGCTGTTTTAGAAAGTTCTCAACAAATTCTCTTTCGTTAACAGAAAGGCCAACATCCTGCTTTGCAATAATTGCAAAGAGTTGCATAAGGGCCTTCAGAATCTCTTCACTCATCTATGATGTAATTGAAATTAATAGCTATGCATCTCAAAGGGAATATCCACTATTTCAGAATACTCTTCTCCGGCTTCCTGCATATCTTCATCGTCTTCCTGGAAATACCACTGTACAACTACTTCATTTCCACTGTTGTGTATGTCTTCAAATTTTAAAAGGATATCGAGCAGTATTTTGGAAGAGGCCGTGTTGAAATATTCCAGGCGGAATATTACATCAATTTTGGGGTTAGGTGCCTTGGCATACTCTTCAATCCAACTGATTACCGGAGCATAAAATGTTACGACATCTTCAGGTAGGGACCTTCCTGAAAATTCAATGATATTATTGCCTGCATCCAGAATAACATTTGGAGTATCGTCCGTTCCTTTGATTTTAATTACTTCCATGATACTTATTTTTATTTGTGGTAAATTCGTTTTGTTATTTGCGAGATATTAGGGTTCTGAGAAGGAAAAATGAGTTCTTTTCGTCAATCTGAACAAAGTTAAATTCGAGTTTTTCGCCGGTTTTGCGGGCAATATCTATCAGGCCCAGTCCGGCGCCGCCTTTTTCAGAAAGAGAACCTTCGCGCATTTGTTTTTTGAACAATTCCTTAAGCCCTTCTTTATCAAGTTGGTTAATTTTTTCGAGTAGTGCTTTTAATTCTAACACTTTGCTGTTTTCTACCGCATTGCCGGTAAGAATCTGATAGTCTTCATTGTCATTTCCCAGCCTTCCCACGATAAAAATACCGTTACCTGAATAGCCGGTACCATCAGCATTTGCATGCTCCTCGGCATGTTTGCTGAGGTTTTGCAAACATTCAACCATAACATGAAACACCTTTTTTTTCATGTTGGCATCTTCGCTATAGCTATCCATTTTATTTTCGGCCAGAGATGTAAAAGCTTTAGTTATCTGATGTGTGATTTCTCCTTCATAAACAAGTGTAAACTTATTTTTCAACATTTCGTTATGAAAGTCATAAACCAGCTTCATGTAATCCACATTTTCCATTTTTCTGTATTTTACAATTTATACTCAGGCATTTATTTTTTCTGTTTTCTATTAATTTACCCCGACATATTGTTTCAGTGGTGCGCAATTTCTTTGGGTCATAGAACTATGTCAAAGGTAATGTATTAAAACCTAATACCTATTAACAAAACATCATCAATAGGCATTTCGTTTCCGAGCCATTCAATGTAATCTTTTTTAAAGATATTGTACATTTGGCTCATGGGAACATCTTTATTTTCAATAATATGCTCTTTTATTCGTTTTGGAAAATATTTTTTCCCTTCGGGACCACCAAATTGGTCGGGTAGCCCATCGGAGAAAAAATAAACGCAATCATTTTTTTCCAGTTTTATTACATGATTTTCGAATTCTGTTTCAGATTTTCCCTCTTTGGGTATACCTCCGATGGCTGAGCGCGTGCCCTTAAATTCGGTTAGCTCTCCACCGCGCACATGGTATAATGGACGATGTGCTCCGGCAAACTGTAACTCCATTTTGGTGAAGTTTACTTTGCAGAGGGCAACATCCATTCCATCGCGGGCACTGGCACCTTCTTTATCCTGACGGAGAGTTTGTTGAACTCCTTTATGGAGTTGATTAAGTATTTCGCCGGGACTTAAAGCCTTTGGTTGGCTTAATATCTGATTCATAGTGAAGTAGCCAATGAGTGAAAGCATTGCACCGGGTACACCATGTCCGGTACAGTCAATAGCCGCAATATAAACATTGTCATCTTTTTCGTACATCCAGGGGAAGTCTCCACTTACTATATCGCGGGGCTTGTAAAACATAAAGGAATCGGGAAATGCCTGGCGTATTAGTTTCTGGCTGGGCAATATAGCGTTTTGTAGCCTGAAAGCGTAATTTATACTATCGGTGATTTTGGCATTCTTGTCTTTTATTTCTTCTTCAATTTTCTTAAGTTCGGTAATATCATGAAGAATAAACAGAATGGTTTCAAGCCGCGCTTCTTCATTAAATTCGGGAATTGCATTGAGATTCATAACCAATTTGCGGCCGCCATGCACAAAATCTATTTCATTTTGAATTTTCAGTTTATTTTTTTTGATTTCTTCTGCAATGGAATCAACATATTCTACAATTCTGGCATTAAGTCCGATTTCATCAATCTGCCTTTTGCTGTAATCTTCCAATTTGCTTTGGGTGAAATTTTCGATGGCAGGATTGGCATAAAATACAATTCGGTTTAGGTCAATTCGAAGAATAACGTCAGGCGAGTTGTCGGAGAGAGTTTGCATTTGGCCTCTCATGCGTTGCTCCTTTTCTGCACGTTTTCTTTCCGTAATATCGCTTGTATTGAGTATTAAACCGTTTATGGCCGGGTCGCTGATAAGGTTGCGGCCGGTAGTTTCGAGGTAAATAATTGCCCCCGATTTATTGAGATAAGAGTATTGAATTACCTGCGATTCAGAGGGGTTTTCGAGCAGGTCTTCAAACATTTTGTTGATTATGGTTTGACCTTTTTTGTTGATTCTGTCAAAATCTTTACCCGTAAGCATTTCTTCTTCGGTGTATCCAAGAATGTTGGTTACTGAGGGGCTGACATACTTGAGATGCTTGTTGCCATCATAAATAGTGATGAGCTCAGAGGCGTTTTCAAGCAATGAATAAAGTCTTTTCTGGCTCTGATTTACTTCCTGAATTTTTTCTTCCAGGTGAGCATTGGTTTTTTCGAGCTCTTCCTGGGTAAGGCGCATTTCTTCGGCATTTTGCCTTAATTCTTCTTCATTTTCCTTAAGTTCCTGCGTCATTTCCTGCGATTCGCGCAAAAGTCGTTCGGTCTTTTCGGTAATCTTAAGGTTATAAAATGTACGGGCAACTATTTCTGCAATGCCTTTAACAAATTCAATTTCATGAGGTTTAAACTCTTTAATGGATGCAAACTCGAAAGCTCCCTGGAGTTTTTCTTCCATAAATAATGGAACAATCAGTATACTGTCGGGTTTCTTTTCTCCAAGAATACCAGAGGTAATGCTCAGATAAAACTCAGGTATTTCTGTGCGGTGAATAATGTCTTTTTCGATGGCCGACTGGCCTACCAGCCCTTCACCAATTCTAAGTTCATTTTGAAGGTATTTTTTGCGATTGTAGGCATAAGATGCAGAAATTCTTAATACTGCCGCCTCATCATCGTAAATATAAAAAACACCCTGAACCACATCAATATACTTAATCAATGCTTCGAGCACTTCATAGCTAAGGATATTGACATCATTGTGCATGCGCAGTATCTGGCTAATCTGGTCTTTTCCGCGCATTTCCCAGTTTTGGAGGTATTCCTTCTGGTTGTTTTCAAAAAGCTTATCGCGAAGGTTTTGAAGAGTTTTGCTCAGTGTGTCTGAGTCGTCAGCAACATCAAATTCTATATCGTATCTTCCGTTTCCAATTTGTTCGGCAAATGTGGCCACTTTATGTATATTTTGTGTTTGGCGGCTCATTTGCTGGTTTACTACATCAAGTTCTTTTTGGTTTTTATCCAAATAGTAGTAAATAATCCATCCTAATACACCAAAAATGATTGGAATAAAAAGGGTAAGTAAAACAATGGGGTTATTTTGATGAAGATTTGAAATAGCCGACAGGCTCAGGCTCAGGTTTAGGCGGCTTAATTCCACAATCCAGGCGAACAATGGAAAAACAAAACCAATAGCTACGGCAAATAGTATTATATGTCTTCTATCAAAAAACTTCATATATAAAATTGTTTGTTAACATGGCCACCTGTAAATTATAATCAAAAGGGTGCTCTAAAACATGTGATTGCGCAAAAATACATTGAAAAAGTATGGAAAAAAACCTGTGAATTACGCAATTATTAAAAAAATTAATGGTAGAAATCTACCAGTTTATCGTCAAGTGTCTGTATTAGCTCCATGTCTTTTTTTGTCAATGATTTGAAAGTTGCAATTTCAATAATTGCAAACACTTCTCCTTCTTTGTTTTTCCATGGAATTATAGCCAGATGTGATGGGGTAGCAGAGCCCAAACCCGACTTAACTGTAATATAGCCCTGGGGCAACTCACCAATATACAGAGCTTCGCCTGCCTTTGCCACCTGCCCAATCAATCCTTCACCTATTTCGAATTCATAAACTTTTTCCTCAGGAATATAAAATGCGTATGTTGATGACAACACAAGTTTATCTGATTCTGTTGTTTTCTGCCTTAGGAATATTTCAGCCTGGGTTATTTCATAAACCTTTGATATACAGCTTAATATTGTTTCTGAAACGACTTTTGCGTTGGAAACCTTGCCATTTTTTAGCTCCTTTGTAAGGCAGGCATACAGCTTCTTTCGGTTATTTTCCAATTGTTCGGCAAGCAATTGTTCCTGTTGCCGCAACAGTTCTTCGGGGTCTTCCTTTACTTCTGTTTCAACAGTTTCAGAGGCTTCTTTTAGCTTATGTTCCTGCTCAATTCTTTTGCGGTTCATTGCAGCCAGCTCGGCAACTATAAGATATAACACCACAATGAAAGGGGTGAAAACCAATAACGCCTGAAGAATATTTAGGTTCTGAATTAGGGGTTCTGCTTTGTAAAGCAAATCGGTACCTGTAAGAATCTGGTTAATTTTTCCTGTATTTAAGAAGACAAGCCGGGCAAACAGAATTAAAACCAATTCAATCAATATATAAAGTATCAATTTCCAGTTTTTCATTGCTTGATTATTAATTTTTGCAATTTGATATTAAGGCTTCACAGTGGAACCACTTATGCTTATTCACAGTATTAATACGTAAAAAAGGACATTACGGTTCGGTTTTTTCTTTTAAAACTGATTAAAGTCGAAAAATAATTTCAACTATCAGGTTTTTGATTCTCAGGCTATCTTATTTATTGAATGTAGAAAATTTATTATCTCGTCAACCTTCATAATATGGTTTACCTTTTTCTCGGTTTTTTCAAGTGCAGCCAAAGGCATTGTTGTTATTTGTGCTTCGGCCGGGTCCTGAACGATTGTAAGTCCGCCCCAATCTTTTACTTTTTTAAGACCCATAGCACCATCTTTGTTGGCTCCAGAAAGAATAATCCCCACAGTTTTTTCTTTGTAGCAATAAGCACCAGTAGCAAAGGTAAGGTCGATTGCCGGGCGTGAATGGTTAACAGGTTCTTCGGTAGAAAGAGCAAATTTACCTGCCAGCTCTATATAAAGATGGTAATTGGCTGGTGCCAGGTAAACTTTTCCGGGTTTTATGGGGTCTTTATCGTGTGGTTCAATAACAGGGAGGGTTGACTTAATTGAAAGAGCTTCAACAAATCCGTGTCTTACATGCTTAAGTCTGTGCAATGCCAAAACAACCGGGTAATTAAAATTAGCCGGCAACTTACTCAGGATTTTGGTTACAAGCTGAAAGCTTCCTGCTGAACCTCCGATTATTATAATTTTATATTTCATGAACCACTCTTATGTAACAATCATTCGTTAGAGAATTGGTTTGGGGACTTACTAAAAACTAAGGAGCAATTTTCTTATATATTTTCTCAGTCTCGTTTATTATGGCAAATTTTCGGTAATCCTTACAAAAACTAATTGTTTCTTTGTTCCCAATGGCAAAAAAACCATTCATTATCAGTTTATCAGAAAATAATTCAAGAAGTTTTTCCTGGTATGTTGCGTTCAGGTATATAAAATAGTTTCTGCAAATGATAACATTAACGGCTTTGATGTTTTTGGTGTCGTTTTCATCAAAAACATCATAGTCTATATTTTTATACAAGTCATCAGCAAATGTAAAACCACCAGGCTTGGCATTGTAATAAATAGAAAATGAAGCAGATTCATCTTCTCTGAACCTTTTGTAGTTATTCTCAGAAATTTCGAGGATACTATTGTTATAAACTTTTTTAGGGCTTTGACTGATAATGTAGTCATTTAAATCTGTTGCAAAAATTGCAGAATTTTCTAATATGCCTGCTTCTTTAAGGGTAATGGCAGTTGTAATCACCTCTTCACCTGATGAACATCCGGGGAGCCATATTTTAATTTTTGAATGGTTATTTTTAAGGGATTTACATATTTCGTCCCTGAATAATCTCCAGAATGCCGGGTCTCTGAAAAACTCAGTGCCTTCTACGCTAAGTTGGGTTTGGAAGGTGGTAAAGAATGACGGGTTTTTTTCGAGCGTATCTGCCAGTCCATCAAGAGTTTTCAGCTCATTGTTCTGAATTATACGGGCAATCCGTCTTTTAAGCGATGTACCGGCATAAATGTTCAGGTCGAAATTGTAACGCTGCTTAACGATATCGGTAATTTTCCGTATTCCGGAAATGCCGATATCTATCTCTTCATTATTTGCTCGGTTCATCCATCAGTATTTTTAGTCAACTGGGAACAAATATAGTAAATAATTTTTTCCACGTTTTACCGTAAATCACGGCATTTTGACAGGGTGTTAATTTTTTTTATTGTACATATTATTCAGTGAATGAAACTATTATATTTTTCGGGGCGAACCGGCCTAATATAGTTTTTTTTTAAACAAGATAGGCTTATTGTTTTATTTTTGCAGCCCCGATATTTTCTCATCGTCCTGGAGCAAGGCTTTTCTGTGTTAAAGAAAATATTGATGATATTTATGCAAAAGAAACCACTTAAGATTGCTGTTACAGGTCCTGAATCAACCGGAAAATCGGCTCTGACCAGGGCTCTTGCCCTGCATTACAATGGTGATATAAATGAAGAATATGCCCGCGAATATATTGCACACCTGAATCGTGCTTATAGCTATGACGATATATTGGTAATTGCCCGCAAGCAGATAGAAAATGAGGTTATGGTTTGTTCGGGAAGCAGCAAGGAATTTGTTTTTTGCGATACGGAGTTACTTGTAACCAAGATTTGGTGTTTGCACAAATTCGAAAAGTGTCATGGTTGGATTGAAGATATGATTGAAAGGAATACCTATGATTTGTTTTTATTGTGCAATATTGATCTGCCGTGGGAGTTTGATGTGCAGAGGGAACATCCGCATCTGAGAGACTATTTTTTTCGATGGTACAAGCACGAACTTGAACAGTACCAATTCCCATATTTTGTAGTATCAGGAAATGGAGGGAAACGCCTTGAAAACGCCATCGAAATAATTGATAATTACATTAAAATAAACAAAGCAGTTTAATATGTTCACAGGCAAACATTTAGCACAGTATATTCATCTTCATTTTATTGTTATTTTACTCGGATTTACTGCCATTTTGGGAGCACTTATAACCCTTGATGCCATTGCATTGGTTTGGTACCGGATGTTGTTTGCCACAGTGGGATTATATCTTTTTCTTTTGATACAGAAAATTCCCATCAAAGTAAACAGGAAACAACTATTTCACCTGCTATCCATAGGTATATTGGTTGCATTGCACTGGATAACCTTTTTCCATGCTATAAAAGTATCTAATGTATCGGTTACTCTGGGTGTGTTTGCATCTACAACACTTTTTACGAGTTTTCTTGAGCCAATTTTGCAGGGTAGAAAGATATTCTGGCTTGAAGTTTTGATAGGATTGGTGATAATATTTGGTATTTATTTGATTTTCAGGTTTGAGATTAACTATTTTGAAGGAATTTTATACTCACTGATTTCGGCCTTATTAAATGGGTTATTTGTGGTTTTAAACCGCAATATCAGTCATCGGTGGAATCCAACGGTTATCAGTTTTTACGAAATGATTGGCGGATTTGCAGCTATTTCCGTTTTTTATATTGGCTATTCGCATCCGGATGGTGGTTTTTTTCTTCTTTCGCTTCCCGATGTTGGCTGGTTAATAATCCTGAGTTTGCTTTGTACCTCTTATGCTTTCACTGCAATAGTTGAAATTATGAAAGTTCTTTCAGCATACACTGTGGTACTTTCTATTAATCTTGAGCCGGTATATGGAATCATTCTGGCCTACCTTATTTTTGGTGAGAGCGAAAAGATGTCGGCAGGGTTTTACATGGGAACACTGATAATATTAATCTCAGTATTCTCCTATCCTTTATTACGAAGGAAATTTGGCCAGCAAATCAGGGATTAAACCATTATTGCCCATGGCAACGAATCCGGGATTGATGAGGTCATCCTTGTTATAGAGTATAGGGCTGTTATGGGGCCAGCCCACAACACTTCCCCCTGCAGCCAGCAAAACAGCATGTCCGGCGGCGGTATCCCATTCGTTTATAGGGTCGGCTCTAAGGTAGATATCTGCTTTGCCTTCGGCTACCATACAGAATTTAATGGAGCTTCCGATGGCAATGGTGTTGAGTTGATCGAAGTTCCCAAACAGGAGAGATGTCATTTTTTTTGTGGTTTCGGTAAGGTGCGATCTGCTAACAGCAAAAACAATGTTTTGCGAATTTAAATTGGGTTGTATAGACTGGCTTGCGGCAATAATGTCGTGGGTTGATTGAATTGTATTGTTCATTCCCATTTCATTAAGCTTATTAATTTTCCATGCTCCATGGCCAATCCATCCAAACCAAGCCTGGTTGATAGCCGGTGCCGTAACAATACCAAAAACCAATTGCTGTTTGTGCACCAAAGCAATATTAACGGTAAATTCACCATTTCGACAAGTAAACTCCTTTGTGCCGTCTATTGGGTCAACTATCCATGTGTACTCGTGTTGCTGCCTTGTTAAGGGGTCTTCAAGGGGCGATTCTTCGCTTATAAAACCAAAGCCCGTAGTAGATAATAAATTGAATATTAAATCATTGGATGCCCTGTCGGCAGTGGTTATAGGTGAACCATCTTTTTTAAATTCAGTTTCGAAACCATTATTGTAGATTTCCATGATTACCCGGCTTGCTCTTACAGCAGCCTGCAAGGCCAGATAGTAATAGGGATGTGAAGGTGTCATAAAAAAAATAGGATTGAAAATTGCTTCGGCAAAAGTACATTTCAAAATTGATCGGTCTCGAAACAATAATGTAAATATTTTGTTAGGAAGACAGATTGTTTATCGGGATTCTACGATGAATTTTCAGATTTATTTTAAACCAAATTGATATTGATATGAAAAAGTACGTTTTAATTATTCCGGTAATATTGCTTATTTCTATAACCCTTATGGCATTTTTACCCAACAAAGAAACCCACAATCGCATTTCATTGCACGATTTTGTGGTAACCGATATATATGGCGATGCATTTAATCTGGCCGATTTGAAGGGCAAGAAAGTGATGGTAGTGAACACCGCTTCCAAATGCGGTCTGACGCCACAGTTTGAAGGACTTGAGAAACTTTACAGGCAATATAGCAACAAAAATTTTGTTATAATTGGTTTTCCAGCCAATAACTTCCGCAACCAGGAGCCAGGCACCGATGAAGAAATAATCACTTTTTGCCAGGAGAACTATGGTGTTACTTTTCCCATGATGTCCAAAATATCTGTAAAAGGTGATGATATGCATCCACTTTACCAGTGGTTAACCCGGAAAGACAAAAATGGAGTAATGGATTCGGAAGTTTCATGGAATTTTCAGAAATACCTTATTGATGAAAAGGGCAATCTGGTGAGCTATTTTGAACCAAGAAAAGACCCTATGGCAGAAGAGATTATCGCCTGGATTAATAAGTAATCATCCAGAAAACACTTACTGAATCTGAACCCGCCAGGAAATTGGTGGGTTTTTTTTACCTGATTCTGGCAGATAAGACATTAGAGAAAAGTGCATATTGCCAGGCTTAAGTTTTACATCGGATTTAACTATTAGCAAAACAGGGTTTATTTAACCCAAATTTGTTTTTAGCTATTTTTTCCAATGACCTTCATTAGAAATTAATAGTCTAAAGTTATTAATTATTTCACCTCTATTTTGACAAATCGCTGAAGAAAAACTAAATATGTGTAATCAGAAATGCTTACAAATTAAGTTTTTCTAAAGGGGGGTTAATCCTGGCTAAGTCATTAGTTCATTGCTTTCCTAATGACTAATTCGGGCTTAAGAAGATTTATGTAAAAAAAGTTCATTGCATGTAAACAAACACACTTATTGAATACCTTTGCAGGTTTGAAAGGATTAAAAGTTCAAGGTGTTTATGTATCCGGGAAAAACCTCACCATCTTCTGTCAATCACGAACTGATATTTGCAATTACCCGGCATATTGCACTTGGGTATCTGATAGAGCCATTTGCTGTTGTCAGAAATTCAAAAAACCAATTTGAATATGGTTTTAAAAAGCTGACAAAAAATACCGTATGGGATTATTTTAGCCAATTACCAGATGAATATTCAACGGTTTTGGATATGCTCGACCGTATTTCTGATGAAAACCTTCGCAAACGCTTCAATCCAAAATCACCCAAAATCAGCAGGTTTTATGAAACCCTGGACGAAGGCTACATAACACGCTATATTCGCCCTTTTCTTGAGAAAACATTGTACACCTGCGCCGAACATCTTACTGAGAACGGAATTCCGCTGTATTATAAGGGAGATGGCAACGAACGGATACAGGAAACCCCCATTCGGCTCCATCGCAAAACGGCTGAAACGTGTCTCCATTTCGAACGATTACCCGTACACACTCTCTATCGGCTCGAAGTCAGGCATGAGGATAATGACTTACTGCTTTACAAAAAGAACGGGTTCCTTCTTACCAACTTTCCTTGCCTGTTGGTACTCGATGGTCAATTATTGAGGTTCGAACCTGATTGGGATGGGAAAAAATTGCAACCATTTTTCGAAAAGGAATATCTGATTGTACCCAAAAGTGCTGAAAAGCAGTTTTTTCAGAAATTTGTTCAGAAAAGTATACTATATCAGCCCTTCAGGGCAATTGGTTTCGATGTAAGGGTTACAAATCAGAAACCGGTTGCGGTATTGCGAATGGAGGAGCACTGGCAGGGTGGGGTAGTGCTGGGTTTGTATTTCCGCTACAACAATGGCAATATTTTTCGTTTCGATGATCCTGCAAAGGAAAAGGTTCGTTTCAGAGATGGGGGCGATGATATTGCTTTTGACAAGGTTGTTAGAGATGAAGATTTCGAAAAAAGCCTTGATAACCTGCTGCGATCACTTAGTATCAATAAAATAGACGGCCCTTTTTATTCGCTTTTCAATATAGCAGCAACAGCGTTAAATACTGCAGTTTACAATATCGAGAACCAGGTAACACGTACAATAGACTGGTTTAGCGAGAACCATGAAATACTAAGTAAAAATGGTATCGAAACTGAAAAAGTGATTTTTAATAAATCGTACCGAAGTGGCAAGTATGTGCTTAATCTTAAAACCAGTTCTAAAAACGATTGGTTCGACCTTTATGGAATGGTTCAATTCGGTGAGTTTGAAATTCCATTTGCCTATTTAACTGAAAATATACTCATCGGAAACCGTGAATATGTTCTGCCCGACAACACCATAGCCCTGATTCCTGAAGAATGGATGAGCAGATATAAAGACATTGTGAAGTTTGGGCATAGAAAAGGTAATTCTATTCTAATAAAGAACTATCATTACTCCATTTTGCGCGAAGCTGTTCAGGATAGATTAAAAGTTCCGCAGTTTTTTTGGGGGGGGAAGCTAATTGACCATTCACTTCCAACAACCCTGAACGCACAGTTACGTAATTATCAGCGTGATGGATACAACTGGATGATGTTTTTGCGCAACAACAGGCTTGGCGGGTGCCTGGCTGATGATATGGGGTTGGGAAAAACTCTTCAAACCCTCGCCATTTTATTACAAACACATTCTGAAGAAATATTTGAAAACCCAAATTCAGATGAGCCAAATGGTTTGTCTGCGGGTAAATTAACTGAGCCAAAAGGTCAACTTAACCTTTTCGAAAGTATTGACACTATAAATCAAACAAGAAATTGCTCCATGGTGGTTATGCCTCTTTCGTTGGTTCATAACTGGCAACAGGAGATAACCCGGTTTGCACCTGGGCTGAAAGTTTACCAGCATACCGGCACTGCTAGGGCAACAAGTACTGATACCTTCAATGATTACCATCTGGTGCTGACCACCTATGGTACTGTTAGAAACGATATTGAAATGCTTGAAAAGTATCAGTTTAGTTACATTGTTCTCGATGAAAGCCAGATAATAAAAAATGCCTCATCCAGGATTTTTATGGCTATCCGCAGGCTCAACACCGATTTCAGGATGGTCTTAACAGGTACACCTATCGAAAACTCTCTTACCGACCTGTGGTCGCAATTTTCCTTTATCAACCCTGGAATGCTTGGTAGTTATAGTTTTTTTAAAAAGGAATTTGTCTTTCCCATTGAAAAACGGAACGATGAAAAAACAGGCACTAAGCTTCACAAACTGGTTGAGCCATTTATTCTGCGCCGCACAAAACAACAGGTGGCCAGTGAGCTGCCCCCGTTGAGCGAAAAAATCCATTATTGCGAAATGACACCCGAGCAGGAGCAGTATTATGAAACCCGCAAATCTGAAATTCGCAACGCAATTGCCCAAAGCCTCCACGACAAAGGAGTAGATAAGGCCAGGTTTTTTATTTTAAGTGGTTTAACCAAACTCAGGCTGATTGCCAATCATCCTTCTATCATTGACAACACTTTTTCTCATGGCTCAGGTAAATACATTGAGATAATACGCTCAATAGAAAATTTGCTTGCCGAAGGGCACAAAGTGCTCATTTTTTCCCAGTTTGTTAAGTACCTGAATTTGTTTGCTGATGAGTTTAATCAAAGAGAACAGCCGTTTAGCTATCTAACCGGGAAAGTAGACGGAAAGGATCGGCAGGCTGTGATTACTGATTTTCAGAGCGGTGAAAAAAAGCAACTATTCCTGATTTCGCTCAAAGCGGGTGGTTTAGGATTAAACCTTACCGAAGCCGATTATGTGTTTATTCTTGACCCATGGTGGAACCCGGCGGTTGAGCGTCAGGCTATTAATCGTGCCCATCGCATTGGTCAGGTAAAAAATGTTTTTGTATACAAGTTTATTACCCGCAATACGGTTGAGGAAAAGATACTTAAACTTCAGCAAAAGAAATCGGACCTTGCCGGGATGTTTATAAACGACAACAATCCACTTAAAACCCTTTCTATTGAAGAGCTGAGCGACTTACTATGACCCGGCTCCACAAAAAAAGCCCCGATGTGAGGGGCTTTGTTGTCTGAAGTATAAATTAGCAATCAGGCATCAATCCTGGCATATTTGGCATTTTTCTCGATAAATTCGCGGCGAGGTGGCACCTCATCGCCCATAAGCATAGAAAAGGTACGGTTGGCCTCGGCAGCATTTACAATATCTACCTGCCGCAATTGCCTGTTTTCAGGATTCATGGTAGTTTCCCAAAGTTGTTCGGCGTTCATTTCACCCAAACCTTTGTAGCGCTGAAAATGAATCCCGCTGTCTTTCCCACCCTTCGACATTTCGGCCATAATGGCTTTTCGTTCCTCATCATTCCAGGCATAAACCTCTTCCTTTCCCTTCTTAACAAGGTAAAGCGGGGGAGTGGCAATGTATACGTATCCGTTTTCAATGAGCTCGCGCATATAGCGGAAAAAGAAAGTAAGTATAAGTGTTGCGATGTGGCTTCCGTCCACATCGGCATCGGTCATAATAATCACCTTATGGTAGCGCAGTCTTTCGAGGTTCAAAGCCTTAGAGTCTTCGGCTGTTCCGATATGCACTCCTAAGGCGGTGAAAATGGTTTTGATTTCTTCGTTTTCGAATATTTTGTGCGGCATGGCCTTTTCTACGTTCAGAATTTTTCCTCTCAAGGGGAGGATAGCCTGGAACCTGCGGTCGCGCCCTTGTTTGGCTGTACCACCCGCCGAGTCTCCCTCAACCAGATAAATTTCAGCTACTTCAGGGTTTCTCTCGCTGCAGTCGGAGAGTTTGCCTGGCAAACCTGTTGAACTAAGTACACTTTTGCGTTGCACCAGTTCGCGTGCCTTACGGGCTGCATGGCGTGCTGTTGCTGCCAGTATTACCTTGTTTACAATAGTGCGGGCTTCCCTGGGGTGTTCGTCGAGATAGTAGGTTAGCATTTCGCTGACGGCCTGGTCAACAGCTCCGGCAACTTCTGAGTTTCCCAACTTGGTTTTGGTTTGCCCCTCGAACTGAGGCTCGGCTACTTTTACCGAAATTACTGCTGTTAAACCTTCGCGGAAATCATCGCCACTGATTTCAAATTTAAGTTTGGAAAGCATACCCGATTTTTCGGCATAGCTTTTAAGCGTGCGGGTAAGAGCCCTTCTGAAACCTGCCAGGTGGGTGCCCCCCTCAATGGTGTTAATATTATTGACGTACGACTGAAGGTTTTCGGCAAAGGATGAATTGTACTGCATTGCCACTTCAACCGGAATACCTGCCTTTTCGCCATCCATGTAGATGGGTTCGTCAATTAGTTTTTCGCGGGTATCGTCAAGATATTGAACGAACTCTTTCAACCCTTCATCAGAATGAAAAGTTTCTGATACGGGATTTGCTGAATCGTCAGAGTTTCTCAAATCGGTAATTGAAAGGGTAACTCCCTTATTGAGGAAAGCCAATTCGCGCAGTCGGGTTGACAAAATATCGTAACTGTATTCGTGCACTGCGAAAATTGTATCATCGGGTAGAAAAGTCACTTCAGTGCCTGTTTGGTTGCTTGTACCAACTTCCCTGACAGAATAAAGGGGTGCTCCCTTGCTGTATTCCTGCTGATATATTTTTCCGTTTCGGTAAACATTTACCCTGAGCAAAGTAGAAAGTGCATTAACACAGCTAACACCAACACCATGCAAACCCCCTGAAACCTTGTAACTGTCCTTGTTGAACTTACCACCGGCGTGCAAAACAGTCATAACGACTTCTAGGGCACTGCGGCCTTCTTTTTCATGTATGTCAACGGGTATGCCCCGGCCGTCATCGAGAACGGTAATGGAGTTGTCTTCATTGATGGTTACCTTGATGGTAGTACAATAGCCAGCCATCGCTTCGTCGATGGAATTGTCTACTACTTCATAAACAAGGTGGTGTAATCCCTTTACTCCTATATCCCCGATATACATGGCCGGCC
The DNA here is from genome assembly GCA_037441525.1 of Bacteroidota bacterium. Lineage (GTDB taxonomy): Bacteria > Bacteroidota > Bacteroidia > Bacteroidales > UBA7960 > SKVR01. The sequence continues at coordinate 254,577 of JBBISA010000001.1, read as the reverse complement.
TTTTTCTTACGGCCTCCAAACCTTCCAGTACCTGAATACTGGTGGCATCATAATTCGTTTCTTTTCCGTTGTTTCCTTTTATTTCTTCGCTCATATTTTCGTTAATTCTGAATAACCAGCAAAGATACGTTTTTTTACGGGTTTCAGGGTATCCTGTAGGTATAAAACGGGTACTTTACACCATCATTTATAGCTTTTTATGTATTTGAAATTCAATATGATATGGGCTTATCAACAATCTGTTGAAAAGTATTATATTACTATCTGTAAAGGGGCATAAAAAAGCCCCGGAATATGGCATATACGGGGCTGAAAAGTTCTGATTTATCGGGCTAAAATGCATAGGTAACACCGCCCATTACATTAAATCGGTGCGACGGGTAATTGTACCAGCGAACGAGCGATTGGTTCTGCATATTGTTCAGGTGAAGAAATACCGATAAAACTTTGGTATAGCGGTATTCAATGCCAAGATTGGCATCAACATGGAAACCATGTATCTTCTCACTTCTGAAACCCAGAGTGGATTCGGTATCGGGTATACGTGCAAAAGTGGAGTTCCGGGCAAATCCATCCACATTGAAGATAATCTTATCCTGAATATTATATTTAACATTAAGGGTAAATCGAAGTGTGGGTTCATGCCAGGCTTCGAGTTCATTTTCGGGGGTAAACTGGTAATAGTCTGAAAGGAATCTGACTTTTACCCGTTCTCCAATGTTTGAGAAAATTTCAGTCCGGAAATTAAAGACTTTTACCTTATCGTAAATCACATTGAACTGGTTAGCCAATGGTGATGAAAAATCGGTTACAAAGAAGGGATAATTATCGATTTCGCTGTTGCTGAGAGTTACATTGTAGGAAGCAAACGAGCTAATCGAACCTTTAAAGCCCCCCCTTATTTCAGCCTTTCGGTTCATAAAACCATAAGGGGCAGAGGTAATTATGAAAGGATTGGTTTGCGTGAGATTCCGCATAGTGTGTTTGGTTAAATCGCCCGATAAGGTTACATAGGCAAACAACACATCTTTTATCAGGTCTACCTGAGCCCCGGCCAAAGGATAAAACTCTATCTGGTTCACTGTATCTACCTGGATTTTGGTGTTAATACCCACATAAAAATCGAAAACATCGTAGCGCGATGAAAGTATTGGTGCAACTTTAAACAACCCGGTATGTCGCAACGAGTCAAGGTTATGTTTGTTAAGGAAATAATCGGCTTCAAGGTCGAGCTGAAAGGTCTGTCGGTTGTCAAGTCCAATTATATCTTCCTTGAAAGTTTTTCTTAACTGACTGGTTAAGTTTACATTTTGCTCGCTGGCATCATACCTGTCGTTATAAAAATAATATCGAAGGTTTAAACTATGCTGAAGTTTCAATGAATCGAGATAATTGCTTCTAAACCCAATGCCGGGCGAAACATAATTAAATCTTTGACGGTAGTCCTTTCTGCCGAGGGTGTCAATTAACTCGCGATCGGTTATTTCATCGGGTTTAAAACCATAATAATGCAGAGTATTGCGGTTATAATCAACGTCGGCATACAGGGTATGGTTTCTGAAAAATCTCATCCCGTAAAGTTTAGCCTGATTATCGCTGTTTCCGCTATAAGCATAATCGTTTATTCCACCGCCTGATGAAAGGTGTTTGGCGTGAATACCATAATGATACTCATTGGAGCGCAAGGTGTTGTAAAACAATTCTCCATAGGGCGATTTATAGTTTCCGATCCCTCCCTTTACGAGTCCTTTGTATAATTTCTGCAGTGGTTCGCCACGCATTCGGGCGGCCGTGAGGGGTTCCATGTTGAATTTAACAGGAATTACCTGGGGATTGATGGAATAATTGAAAGCTATATTAACCTTGATAGTATCTTCGATGGCGGGGTTGAAATTAATTTTAAAGGCATCAGAAATAGTGGGTTCAAATGGAGCCACAACCTTAACTTCTTCCATTTGAAGCTGCTGGGCAAAGGCAATGTTTATTCCCAAAATAAAACTGAAAAATAAAATTGCCTGTAAAATATATCGGGTTGAAAGAAACCTGTACATGATATTAAGTTTTTGATTAGAAATCATCTGTTGGGTTTAAAGTCATTAATTGCGCCGATTACCGAAGTTAATTTCAGGTGGGTCGGCCTGGCGTCCGATACGTTTTAGTTCTTCATTACGATCAATTTCAGCAAGTTTGCGTATTGCTTCATTACGAAGATCTTCACCATCGTAATTGTCAATTATACTCTGAAGGGTGTGTCGGGCCTGAAAAATGTTCTCCTGAATCAGATAATTATCGGCAAGAAGTAAAAAGGTTCTGGCCAGCCAGTAGTCGTAAGATGCAAGTTTGTTTACATTATCAAAAATAAACTTTTCGGTTTGCTGGTAATTGCCTCTTCTGAAATCAATGAGGGCCAGGTAGTATTTAGCCTCAGCCGCCATAACATTTTCACCAATTCGGTTTACCTCTGTGAATGAAACTCTTGCTTGATCGAGATTATTTCTACCCATGTGTGCCCTGGCGGTAAGCAGATGAACTTCCTGCCTTAACTCGCGACTTATTTTATCGTTTTGCAAAAGTTTATGGCCTAAAGCGATAGTTTGGTCAAATCTCTCAAGCTTATCAAGCGATCTGAGCTGGCCGGCCTGTGCTTCGATAATATTACTTGGGAACTCGGCAATTTGTTCCAGGGTTTCAAAATTATTAAGGGCTGCCTGGAACTGGTTTAGTCTGAAATTGATTTGAGCGGCACGCAAGGCAGCATTCTCCGAAAATTTGGATTTTGGCCGGTCTAATACGAATTGATATGATGCAAGTGCCTTGTTGAATTCGTTAAACCTGAAATCACATTCTGCTTTATAAAAATGAGCATTAATGGCGAAAACACCTCTGGGAAATCTTTCGAGATAGCTTTCAAAACTTTTTACAGCATTGGTGCAATCACCTTGCATATAACGGTTTTCGGCAGCAATGTAGGTGAGAGAATCCTGTTGTGCGGCCGTAATATTTCCTACCCCAACATTTTGTGAAAAAGTCACGAATTCATCTACCCTGTTCAATGCAACATAGATGTTGCGCATGGTTTGGAGTGCATCGCGCGATTCTGGAGTTCCGGGATATTTTTCCACCACCTGCCTGAAAATTGCCAGTGCGCGCTCGTCCTGATTTGTATTGTAGAATATAAGACCCGTTTTTAACATGGCGCTTTTCACATAGCTTGAATTGGGGTGTCTGGTAATGACTTCGTTGTAAAATTGCAAAGCCATGTTATTATCATTCTGTATTACGTATGTGTTGCCAAGTTCGAAGCGGGCATTGTCGGCATAGTTTGTATTAGGAAACCTGCGCAATAACTCGCGCAGGGTAACAAGTTTCTGGTCGAAACGTCCCATAACACCCTGTGAAACTGCTTTTTGAAACATTGCATAATCTACATCGCGCAATTCAAGGGCGATTGCACGATCGTAGAAATCAATTGCATTTGTGTAATCTTTGGTAATAAAGTAACTGTCGGCAATTCGGAGGAGGGCATCGTTTCGCAATGTTCTGTCGAGATTGCGGTCCTGGATAAACTTACGAAGAGAATTGATTGCTGTGGGGTAGTTTTTCAATTTAAAGTGTGAATACCCAATGGTGTAATTGGCCAGATTATACTCGGGTAAAGTAAATGCTCCCTGCAGTAACAGGAAACGTTCGTGAGTCTGGATGGCTTTTTCGTATTGTTCGAGTCTGAAATATGCTTCTCCTTCCCAGAAATTTGCCTGAGCCCTTATGGTGCGGTTTTCGGGGTACTGTATTGATTTACGGAAATGCTCGGCTGCGCCGTTAAAATCGCCATTGTTAAATAATTCGATACCTCTGAAGTATGCAATTCGCTGATAAGCTGCTCTTAGGGCCGGAGTATTAATATTAATGGCCTCCATGCTGCGCAGGGCATCTTTGTAATTCTTCGATGTTACGTACAAATCGATAAGATTCCTTAAGGCTTCATTGCGACGTGGTGAATTGGGATACCTTTCAACAAACCTTTGGAATGCCAGGATTGCCTCATTAAAAGGGTTCATGGATAACTCAAAAGAAAGTTGGGCATAATTAAAAAGGGCACTTTCAGTAATTTCGGGAATAAATTCCATGCGATGGGCCGCCAGGAAGGCGTTTCGGGCCGAGCGTTTCTGGTCGATCCTTAAATAGGAATCGGCCAGGTGATATAATGCATTCTGTGCAAGGGCGTCCTCAATATTATTAGCGGTAACTCTTTCGAAACTGGCTACGGCCTTTGCAAAATCACTGGTTTTATAATAGGCAAACCCAAGCTGATAATGGTCTTCGCGGGTTATGCGTTGTCTCGATTGACGATGATAGGTTTCAAGGTATGGTACTGCTGCCGCAAATTGGCCCTTGTTAAAATAAGCTTCCCCAATCATTCTTGAAATTTCAGCTGCCCTGCGTGCACTGCCTTCCTGAATAAGGGGAGGGGCATAGGCGAGCAGTTCGTCATATTTTTCCTGTAAAAAATAAATGTGTGTAATGTAATAGGGAATAATTGGGCCAAAGTTTTCGTCGTTTTTGATCCGTTGAAAATAGGTGAGGGCAGTTTCGTAGTTTTCCTCTGTGTAAGCTATATGTGCATAGTAGTACGATGCCGGAGAAAAATACATGGATTGCTGGTCCTTGATATCGAAAAAGTAGTGTTTGGCCTGCTGGTAGTTATCGTTCATGAAATAACTGTAGCCGGTCTTAAACTTTAATTCCATGCGCTGCGACTGGTTAAGGTCCCATACATCAACCCGGTTGTACCACGCAATGGCATCGGCATAATTTCTTTTGCGGTATTGCAAATTCCCCATCTGAAAACTGGCTAACCCTAAAAGAGAATGGGTTGGATGATTAAAAATGAAATCAGTAAGTAGTTTTTCGGCATCGGGATGAAAAAGTTCTACTGCACATATAGCTACATAATATTCGGCATTGATGCGCACTTTGGATTCACGATCATCGATACGGTTTACCGTTTCCTGGAATAGGTTGCGGGCTGCACCAAATTTCCCTTTATTAAATAACTCCATAGCCAGGTCGAAATCGGCATGGGGGTTATCGTACACCGATGTACGTTGGGCAATAACCATCATGGGAAAGAACAATGCAATAAAACTGAGAATAGCTAGATTTTTTCTTGTCATATAATTCAGTATTTGGCAGCGAAATTAGCAATAAAAAGTTGATTCAATCGGGCTTGATTTTCAACAAACAGTCCATTTTATTAACAATAGCATTGATACTTGCCTGCCTTTTGGTTTGGGTGAAAAACGCTTCTTATAGTCAATTATTGGCAGAGAAATCAAAAAAGTTGATTTAATAAATGTTTGAAGGGAAATCTAAAACAGAAAAAATAAAAAAGGCAGACTTATAAGCCGGGTTCTGTTTTCTGCCTGAGCAGAATCCTGTCATTTATCCAGGAGCTGGCTCGCACCAGCCCTCAAACGGCCTACCCTCCGGGATTGGGCGGGTTACCCTCTACCCCCGGTATATTTGGCCTTTCAACGCATAAGGTTTACCCCATTGCATGGTCGCCCATGCAGCGCGTGAGCTCTTACCTCACGTTTTCACCCTTACCCTGCACAAGGCAGGGCGGTTCTTTTCTGTGGCACTTTCTCTTGCTTTGCACCTGCAAAACAGCTTCCCGTTAGGAAGTATGCTACCCTGTGTTGCCCGGACTTTCCTCTCCGGCCACCATTGGGCCGCAGCGACAGGAAAGCCTGCCTTTTATTTGTTTCGGTAAAAATTTACTTCGGTGGCTCCCAGGCCATAACGGGCATAGGGAGCATCGTAAAACTCAATACCATCATACTCTTTAAGAAGATTATGTATTTCGGTTTTCAACTTACCATTGCCTACTCCGTGAATAAAAATAATCTTCTGTATTTTTTCTGTATCGGCCTGTTTCATGCAATTCTTAAAATAATCGAGTTGTATAAAAAGCATATCAGCATTATCGAGATTGGTAAAATTTTCAACCAGCTCGCCAATATGAAGGTCAACTTCGGCTATTTTATCATCAATTTTATGCTTGTCAAGGAACGATTCTTTGGGTTGTCTTGTTTCAGGCATTGATGCTTTTCTGGGTTGCGATATCTTTTCTTCAAGGGCTCTGATGCTTTCAGGCGAAACTTTTTCATCGAGAAATGGCTTTGATAGAAGATGGGATAGCCTGGCTATCTCGACAAAAAATGCTTTTTTTCTCAGCAATCCTTCAAACAGGTAATTCTCTTCACGGTAAAGTTTTACTGGCCTGAAATTGATAAGCCCGCTAAAAGGAGCTACAGGCTTTCCCTTTCCTTCAACAAAAAAAACATTTTGCCAGAGTGCATTAGCCCATTTTTCTATTTCTGTTGATTCAATCGAACCCAGGTTTAGTTGCGAGGATGGTTCTATTATGCCATATTCAGAACCGTTATAGTTGCCTGCATAGTTGAGAAACAAACTGAAAAGAGCACTATAGTCTGTGTGATTTACAAGAATAACCTCAAGCGGGCCGGTCAATGGATTATCCTGGTTTTTCGGAACAAATGCCATATACAATCCATTTGGTCTCTGTTGGGGGTTGTTGTGTGAAATATATAAAGGAAGTAAATCATCATTTACATGAATTTCATCCTTTTTTGCGAGCAATTGCTGATGCGCCCGTGCTATTTCACTTGCCATTTCTTCACCACCGGTTTTTATGAGCTCCCGGGCCAGTACCGGAATTTCAAAACCGTCTTCAATAGTAACATGCACAAGGTTTTCATCAATGATACGTGTTACTATTCCTCCACCTGTATCATTTAAAAAACTCACGCGATCGCCTGGCTTTAAAATCATTGTATGAATCTTTAGTATTAGTTTTTGCTATGTATTTAACCCAAATTTGTCTTTAGCCGTTTTTTCTAATGACTAATCCGGGTTTAAAATTAAACTCACCAGAAATACCAGCAATGATTGTTCTGATTAAGCCTTTCAAAGGTACTCTTTTTTGATGGTTTGTACTTGTATGATTGCGGTACAAAGAGCTGTTTTATTTCTTATGACGAATTAGTTGCGTCAATTTTTAATCAGTAAGGACATCATATATATAAAAGTTTTTAATTTTGAGCCGGATAAGTTATTGTTTAGTGATGGGAGAAGTTTGTAATGTGTAGAGCTTAATGCAGCGAAAATTTTTGAGAAATCTGGCTCTGGTGCTGGTTTTAAATCTTTTAATTAAACCTTTCTGGATTTTCGGTATCGACCGCACTGTGCAAAACACAGTGGGCGCTGAGGAATACGGGTTTTACTTCGCTGTCTTTAATTTTTCTTTCCTTTTCTATATTCTTTTGGATTTTGGAATAACCACCTTTAATAATAAAAACATTGCTCAGAATAATCAATTGCTCAGAAAGCACCTGAGTAACATTATTGTTTTGAAACTGCTTTTGTTTTTTGTTTATATCATACTAACCTTTGCCGGAGCTTTCTTTATTGAGTATTCGAAACAGCAGATTACAATATTGGTTTTTCTGGCGATTAATCAGTTTCTTGTAAGTTTTGTTCTTTACCTCAGGTCGAATCTTGGAGGATTACATCTTTTCAAAACCGACAGTGTGGTTTCGGTTCTCGACCGAAGCCTGATGATTATAATTTGTGCCATTCTTTTGTGGGGCAATATTGTTCCTGAATTCAAAATCCAGCATTTTGTTTATGCACAAACACTTTCACTCGCCCTCACTGCCCTGATATCGCTGATTATTGTTTTTCGCAGGGCAGACATCAGGTTTCTGAAACTAAACTGGAATTTCCCGTTTTTTCTGCTTATCCTGCGACAAAGTTTGCCATTTGCAGTTTTGGTTTTATTAATGACTTTTTACAGCCGAATTGACAGTGTTATGCTTGAGCGGCTTCTTGGAAATGAAGGTGGTTGGTATTCAGGTATATATGCATCAGCTTACAGATTGTTGGATGCAGCAAATATGATTGCGTATTTGTTTGCAGTATTATTACTCCCCATATTTGCCCGTATGCTTAAGGAAAAGCAATCCATCGAGGAGCTTATTAAACTTTCATTTACCCTAATATTTACCCCTGCCGTAATAATTGCAGTTTGCTCCTTCTTTTATGCAGATGAAATAATGCACCTGTTATATGGAATACATCCCGGTGAAACCAACCAAATGTTTGAGTATCGAATTGTCCAAAGCTCAAAGGTTTTTGGGCTATTGATGATCAGTTTTTGTGCCGTGTCAACTATGTACATCTTCAGCACCCTTCTTACAGCAAATGGAAGCCTTAAATACCTTAATATCGTAGCCTTAACAGGCATGGTTTTAAATGTGTTCCTCAATATATATTTAATTCCTGATTACAAGGCATTGGGTTCGGCATGGGCTACCCTAATAACACAATCATTGATTGCTATAGTTCAGGTTATTTTAGTAAGCAAAATATTCCATTTCAGAATCAATTACCGGATAATAGCCAAACTGGCTTCATTCATTGGTGGGGTTGTTATATTGGGTTATCTGACTTGCAGATTGCCCTACGACTGGATTTATCAGCTTTCCGCAATGGCTATGCTATCAATTATACTGGCTTTTAGCATCCGACTCATTAGCCCGCGTTACATCATTAAAGTGATGAAATACGGTGAAGAGAAAGGATAATCTTCTTTGGTTTAATTGGTTTTTACTTATCTTTGGGCACTTTTTTTAAAGGGTCTTTTGTGTCATTATTATTCAACCTAAATTCAATCACTTCTAAATTAAGACAATGGAAATAAAATCATTAAACCGAGAATTCGATTCTTCTAATATTTTATTGTTCTTTTTTCGTTGGTGGAAACATTTGCTTATTATTACCCTGTCTGCAGCAGTATTGGCGGTAATTTTCTCATCACCTTTTTTCATTACCCCTATGTATGAATCATCGGTTGTAATGTTTCCTACAAAATCCAATACTATAAGTAAGGTATTGTATAATACGTATGCCGATTTTTTGCAATACGGTGATGTTGAAGAGGCTGAACGAATGATGCAGGTGTTGGGCTCGGCCAATATACGCGAAAGGATAATTGACAGGTATGACCTGATGAATCATTATAAAATTCCAAAAAATGCAAAATATCCACTCACCACACTTTGGAAAGAATACGACGGAAATATAAAAGCCTTGCGCACAAAATACGGAGCAATTGAATTAAGGGTTAGAGATAAAGATCCGGTTATAGCTGCAAATATTGCCAACGAAATTGCCGCGTTGGTTGATACAGTTCAAAATGAAATGAGAAATGAAAGAGCCAGGATTGCCTTTGAAGCAACCAAAAGAGTGCATGAATTTGCGGATGCCGAAATTTGGAAGTCCGAAGATTCACTCCGAACTATTATGAAAATGGGCATTGTTGAATATACAACCCAAACTGAAATGCTTACCAGACAATTAGCCATTGACCTGTCGAACAACAACCATAGGGGAGTGGCAGCAATTCAAAAACAACTTGATATATTGCGCGAACAGGCGGGCGTCTTTCTTACCCAAAGAGTTCAACTGGATCAGATTGCCCGAAATTATTTTGGAATTCAGAAAATTACTGAAGATGCGAGAATAGATTATGAAAACTTCGTCCCTTTCAAGTTTATGGTAGACAAGGCTTATGTGCCAGAAAAAAAGATCTATCCGGTCAGATGGCTCATTGTTTTCCTTGCCACATTTGCAGCAGGAGTTATGGGTACACTCAGTATTATGACCTACGAAACCTTGGTCAGAAAAGGCGTTATAGCCCCTAAAAAATAATTCAGATGGATTTAATAGCACCTGATAAGTTTAAAATCAGGCTTTTCTATGGTGTCAGCATTGCCTTTATTCTGCTGAACATGGTTTTTATTGCCACGGAAAATTATTGGTTCATGGCTTTGCCACTGGCAATAATTATGCTCATGTTGTTCTTTTTTTCTCTCGATAAACTATTACTTGGGATTGTATTTCTGGTGCCATTAAGTTTTCCCTATTATGACCTGGAGCTCGGTTTTGCTATCGATTTACCAACCGAACCTTTGATTGTAGCCGTTATGGTTATGTTTTTCCTAAAGTTGTTCTATGAGCAAAAATACGACAAAGCTTTGTTGCGGCACCCAGTTACCATAGTTTTGATTATTAGTTTGATTTGGATGCTGATTACATCATTTACAAGTGCAATTCCCCTGGTTTCTTTTAAAGCTTTTCTGAGTCGATTCTGGTCTGTTACAGCTTTTTATTTTGTATTCATGCAGGTGTTTGCAAAAAAACCTGAACGAATTCAACTTTTTATGTGGTTGTTTGGCGCTTCGCTGGCCGCGGTTATTATTTATATAACTTATGTTCACAGTACCTTTGACTTTGAACGAAAAGCAGGTACCTGGGTGGTAGACCCCTTTTTTAACGATCACACCCATTATAGCGCCGTACTTACTTTTATATTACCGGTATTCATCGTTATGTCTTTTCTAAAGTCGAATAGTGTAGTGCAGCGGAGATCAGCTCTGTTGTTAACTATTATTATCCTTATGGGGATTATATTCAGCTTCAGCCGGGCCTCATGGGTAAGCATTCTCATTGCATTGGCTGCTTTTCTTATACTGGTTTTCAGGGTCGACTATAAGTTTATCCTTTCAATGTTGATTTTGATAGTGAGCTTTACGGTTTTGTTTCAGGACAAGATTCTCATGGAACTTGAACGGAATCGTCAGGAATCATCTACCAATATTTTAGAACATGCACAGTCTATTACCAACATATCATCCGATGCCAGCAATCTTGAGCGGATTAATCGTTGGCGATCTGCCTATCGCATGTTCGAAGAAAAACCAATAGTGGGTTGGGGTCCAGGCACCTATCAGTTGGTGTATGCCCCGTTCCAGTCAGCCGAAGACCGTACCATTATAACCACCAATTTTGGCAATATGGGGAATGCTCACAGCGAATACCTCGGACCACTCTCAGAATCTGGTCTGCTGGGAATGGTTTTGTTTATCATTCTGGGCTTACTAATTCTCAGGACTGGTATTCGCAATTTCCGGTTTGCCAATACCAGTGAGCTTCGATGGTTATCGATGGGTATTACACTGGGCTTTATTACTTACCTTGCACACGGTTTAATGAACAACTTTCTCGATACAGTAAAAGCTTCACTCCTTTTCTGGGGTTTTCTGGGTATCCTTGTTGTTATTGATATCCATTACTCAAAGCATAATAGGGTACAAAAATCTGCAGAAAACCAGCAAATAGCAGAATAATCCTGTTATATATAGTGTTTTTAATCTAATTTTTCCAACATTATGGAAACAATTAAAACTATTCTAAATCATCGCACCATACGCAATTATAAAAGCGATGCAGTAAGCGATGAAATACTCAACACCATTCTTGAAGCCGGTTTCAGGGCGTCAACTACCGGCAACATGCAGGTTTACAGTGTAATTGTTACAAAAGACCAGGAAAAGCGTAATGAATTGTGTAAGCTTCATTTTGGACAAAAAATGGTGGAGCAGGCACCGCTATTATTAACCTTTTGTGCCGATTTTAACCGCTTCAATAAGTGGTGCGAACAACGAAACGCAACTCCTGGTTACGATAATTTCCTGTCGTTTTTTACTGCTGCCATTGATGCGCTTCTTGTGGCTCAGAATGTTGCAGTCGCTGCCGAAGCCAATGGTCTTGGAATATGTTACCTTGGCACTACAACCTACCAGGTTGATAAGCTGGTGAGTTTTTTCAATCTCCCAAACGGAGTAGTACCTGTTACAACACTCGTGGTGGGATATCCTGCCGAAATGCCTGAAAAAGCAGATCGTTTGCCTGCGAAAGGAGTAATTCATTTTGAAACCTACAAGGATTACACCTCAGCTGATATAGATGAAATATATAATGAGAAAGAAAATCTGCCCCTTACTGAAAAACTTCTGAAAGAAAACAATCTCGAAACATTGGCTCAGATTTTTACTCAAAAAAGATATACTCTTAAGGATAATGTTCATTTCAGCAATATCATGCTGAAGGTGCTGGAAGAACAGGGTTATATGAACAACAGCCGGAAAGATTAATCCGGCTGTATTTTTTTTGATTTCTTCTGGCAGTATTAATCCTGATCTCCCTTTTCGCCCACAAAGTATTGTTGCTTGTGCTTGAACAGCACGTTAAAGGTGGTCAGGGTTCCGTAGCAACGGGTTATGTATTGTTGCAGGTTTACTTTTTCTTCGTCACTCAAGGCTTCGTTGGCATTTATCCTTTGCTCAAGCACCCTCAATCGATCCCTTACCATTACAACCTTATGAAAAAAAGTTTCAATAGGGATTTCTTTTGGCTTTAAGCTGTTATCGCCTGGCTGAAGGATTATAACTCCCTTTTTCCATTTGTCACCCAATTCAACTATTTCGGGGAAATCAGCATACCGTCGCAAAACATTGGTAAATACCTTTTCAAGGTCCTGCAAACTAATACCACCTCCCCCCGAATTTCCTTCGCCTTCGGCAAGGTTGGAAGGAGATACAAGTTTTAAGCCCTGAAATGATACTGCAATATCTTTGTCGCCCTTATTAATAAAAAATACTGTGTATGTGGTAAGTGTTACATTGGTAATTATCCCCTGGCCAAATTGTGGGTGCTCAACCTTGGCGCCAATCCTGAATTCGCTGGATTCCATAATAGTCAGATTTTTGTATTTTTGAACATTGAACAATTTTCGAAGTGCCAAATATATGCAAAACTTTGCTGAATATTTCTCTCCTTTTATGCAATGCAGAAGAACACTGCAACTAAAAACCCCACGCATTTTATTGCATTTTCCTGTTTACATCTTTATGGTTTTCACCTTTTTGGGTGCAGGTTGCAGGCAGAGAAACATACCATCAGAAGAAGACCAGAAATTAATTGATCTTCATCTGATTGATTCAGTGGTTGGAAATGATAATTCACTACCAGCAGAAAAAGACTTCTCTATTGGGGAAAGGATTGATAATATTGAATTAAACCCTACTACGCCTTCGGCGATAGAGCAAAACATGATAGAGCTTGGCCTGGTAAATATCCAGGATCTCGATCCTACCATTGTGGTGGAATTAAAATATGCGACCACTGATAACCTTCTTGGGCTCGATGTGTATGAAGGTATGACAAAGGCTTATCTGCAGCCCGATGTAGCCCTGATGCTTGTCAGAGCAAATCAATACCTGAAACAGATTGAACCTGAGTATACCCTGATCATTTACGATGCTGCCCGCCCACGGCACGTGCAGCAGAAAATGTGGGATGCACTTGGTCTTCCCTTCAGTGAGAAAATAAAGTTTCTGGCAAATCCGGCCAATGGCTCCATTCATAATTATGGAGCTGCTGTTGATGCAGGCATCATTGATGTTTATGGCAATTTGCTCGACATGGGAACCGGCTTCGATCATCTGGGTGAACTGGCATATCCCATAATGGAGGATGAAATGATTGTAAGGGGCTTGCTTGAACCCTGGCAGGTTGAAAATCGAAAATTGCTCAGGAGAGTGATGCGCAAGGGGGGCTTTTGGGGTATTCAAACCGAATGGTGGCATTTTAATGCATGCACCCGGGCCGAAGCTCAGGAGCGATACCAGATGATAGAATAAAAAAACGGGTGCGAAAAATTTCAACACCCGTTTTCATGTAAAATTTACTTTATTAGAATTTAAAATCTACTCCTACTCCAAAACTTAGAGCAGACCTTTTGTAAGTTTCATTATAACTTGCTGGTGATGAAAATGCTTTCGTATATTCATCATACATTGTGGTCATTACCCCTAAATTCAGAGCCAGGTTTGGATTAATAAAGTATTTAATACCACCACCGATTGAGTTAGTGTTAAGGCTGTGGCTTACATCACTATGATACTTATCATTTACACCGGTTTGAGTGCGCAAATAACCAAGGCTTACCATAAACTGACGGGTAATCAGGTATTCAATACCAGCAGCTGCTTCCCAGAAATTGTTGTCAATAACTTCTGAATTGGCTACAAACTGATTATTGATTTTTTTGCCATAATTAGCATTTTTATCAAGATAATAGTGCACGCCGCCCGATAATCTTAAAGATGGAGTTGCTCTGTAACTGAATCCACCTACAATGAGTGAAGGCATATCGGCAGGGGTTTCAGCGCGATCAGGATAAAGGCCAACATTATCAAGTTTGGTGCTATTGGTAAGGGTAATGGAAGCCTTATGTTCATATTTAAACGCCAGATTGAAATCATCATTGAACTTAATATTTAAACCTACAATGGGAACAAGTCCTGAGCCTTTCTGTGTTGCTTCGAGAGCTTTATCCTGGGTGTTGTTAGCCAATACGGTCATTCGGTTATATATATCAGTATAGGCTGTCTGTACCTGCACTGCCGTCATACTGGAGTTGTAACCTGCTCCAAGTCCTCCTGCCAATTGGGTTGCCTGAGCCTGAGTAATCACATTCAGGTTTACCAGTTGTGTGAGAGTAAGTCCTCCTGCGTTATTATTAATTACTGGTTGTAAACTATTACGAGCTGAATTTGCTGCAGCAGCAACGGTAGAAAAAAACACAGGTGCTGAAGTCATCTTTCCTGCACCTGCCGCATTTAGCGGATGCATTGGGTTGATGCGGATATCTTTTAAATGGCCATTATAGCTGTTGTTGGCCATAACATAACGCAACCCCAAACTGAATGATAAATGGTCGTTAATGGCGTAGGCTCCGTTGAATTGAAATCCCCAGTAAATTGAACTTGCATCGAAGGCGGCATCCATTTCATAAGCTGCGGTACTTATTCCGGCAGCAGTTAGTCCCGGAGGTAAAGCAGCCACCTGCTGTTCAAAGGATGGTAGTCCGTTTTCGAAATTTGCACCACCGCCACCACCAACGGGATTAACTCCCAAAGAAAGAGCTATATTTCCTGACTTATAAACACCATAAACTGTGGGGAAAAGGGGGGCAAATACTTTCCCTTTGAACTCTTCGCGTGCAAGACCCGGAAATGTGCTGCCAATGGTGCGGTTTTGCACTATGGTTTGATTGCTTATCGACAGATGAAATCCATCTTTCAGAAATGCAAGACCTGCGGGGTTGTAGTAGGTGCTGGAGGCATCTATAACAGCATCCTGGGCAGGGTTGCGCAAAAATGATGCACTCTGGTTAGTATTGGTCATGATTCCTCCTGCATGAGCAAAAGCAGGAATAAACAGTGCTACAGCGAGCAATCTAATCATTTTGTTTTTCATATCACCTGAATTTGATTAGTTTTTTGTTTGTTTTTTGTCGATTTAATAGGTTTTTTTACAAAATCGCTGACAAAAGTAAGTAAAAACATAATACAAACATTCATTTAACGAATGAAGTATAATGTATTGAAATGCAATTTTTTAACCGCTAAAAGGAAAAAATAAAAGATTGGGTAACTTTTCTGAACAGTCTGTAAATTTTAAGGCATGGTTTAGAACCCGACTTGCCCTAATAAACAAAACTGCTGCCTCCAATGAATTCCCTGAGAATGCTGGTAGGGGGAATATCGCGCGGATTAATTGGTTTTAAAAGGCTCAGAATGCGGTTTAAGCGCTTTACTTCTTCCTTGATTGCCTCATTTTCGGCCAGAGCAGGTTTCAGGATACCTGGCGCGTAATGCGAGAAAACGGCAATTTCGTAAATTAAGGACGAGTTGAATATAGCATGAGCACTTTCCTGAAAAGGGAAAATGCTGTGGTATTCATTTTCCATAACATCGGGCCAGCGCTTAATGGTTTCGTTAAACGTATAACCCCTGAAAAGATGGTCGCGTACCAGCCTTCTTATAAGTCTGTGATCAGACGTGGAAAAGGGCAGGTGATCATGGATATTCAGGGTGTTAAGTGCCGATACATACAATCGGTAAGATTCAATATCCATGGCATCTTTCCAAAGGCCAGGATTCAACCCGTGAATTCCTTCAACTATAACATAAGTATCAGGGGTGATAGATGTCGATTTGCTGTCGGGTGTAGCACCTTTCCCGTCGAAATGGTATTTGGGCAGGTTAACTCTTTCACCTGCAATGAGTTTATTGATAGTTTTCCGGAAAAGATTAAGATCAAGTGCCGTGATGAGTTCAAAATTCTTCATTCCCGTATCGGGGTCATCGGGAATCATACTGTGGGGGAGATAAAAATTATCCAGTGACATAATCAGTACCTTCTTTCCCAATACTTTAAGTTCAATGGAAAGCCTGTTGGCCGAGGTGGTTTTGCCTGAGCTTGTGGGTCCTGCAAGAAATATAATCCTAGGTTTAAGCGGATGGCTTACAATATTGTCGGCAATCCGGCCAATGCTTTTTGCCTGATAGGCTTCCGAAATCTTGATGAATTCATGCAATTCGCCCCTTTCAATTACATCATTAAGCTGCGAAAGGTTTTCGATACCCAATTGCTTCATTGAAGCTTCTGATTCTTCGAATCTGCGCAGATATTTACTAAGTTCTATCCGTTCAGGCATCACTCTTTCGTAAAAATTGGGGTCGGCAATCAGAAAAAATCCTTTTCGGTAATTAAACAAATGAAAACTTTGCAGCCTTTCATAATTTTCATTAATATGATTAAAAAATAATTCCCCCGACCCATTCAAATGAATAAGGTGCATACCCTGATCCATATCGTGGGTATGCGAATAGAGCAATTCCAGTATGTCAGGCCGATTATGAATATCGAAATAGCGAATTACTTTCTCCTTAGGTAAAATTTCCTGGTCAAACCTGATTTTATCTTTGATGAGGTCCTTTATGTGGTGCCTTATTATTTTTAGTTCATCAGCACTTAGCTCCCTTTCTTTGAAAAATCCGCAAATACCTCCGGGTATACTATAGGAAATGTAATAGGTAAGGTTTGGATACAAATCATTTACAGCCTTGTTGAAAAGTACCAGTAACGGTTCCATCAGGCTCCTGAACGACATTTTAGCGGATGGACCCGGCCTGAATTTCTTCTCTTCGGTATTTTGCATTTTATTTATTAAAATGAATATTAAGGATGAAGAACTCTGGAACGGTTAATTGAATTATTAGAAAACCAAATTTAAGCGCAAAGATAAATTTTCGGTCATTAATTATTCTAAGTGGAATTCGGTTTTTAGAAAAAACGGCGCAGAATGAAAAATTATCAGTAGCAGTAGTTTATCATTTTTAAATTTTGCGTAGGTTTGTTACGCTATACAAAACAGGCCTTGCACAAATTGCAACCAACAAATTCAAACTCAATAAAAATAAATTTATGACAGACCTATCAACCACCTATCTGGGAATAAAACTTAAAAACCCTGTTATAGTAGGCAGTTCGGGTTTAACCCGGAACCTTGACAATCTACTCACTATCGAAGACAAGGGGGCAGGTGCTGTAGTACTAAAATCATTATTTGAAGAACAGATAAAACTTGAAGTCAGAAAGGTATTCTCACACGATGATATGCAGGGGGCCTATACCGAGGCCGACGATTACATCCGGAATTATTCAAGGCACCAAACTATATCCGACTACCTTACCCTGATACAAAATGCCAAATCAAGGATTTCTATTCCGGTAATCGCCAGCATCAATTGTGTTAGCTCAGCTGAATGGCCAGCCTTCGCCCAGGAAATTGAAAAAGCAGGTGCCGATGCTCTTGAATTAAATGTATTTGTGCTGCCTTCTGATATTGAAAAGCCTGGCGCTGAATATGAGATGCTCTATTTCGAAATCATTGAAAATGTGAGAAAACAGGCAAATCTTCCCATCGCCCTCAAAATATCGTCTCATTTTTCAGGGATGGGAGAATTGATAAAAAGGCTTTCATGGACCGAAGTTGACGGTTTTGTGTTGTTTAACAGGTATTTTAACCCCGATATCGATGTTGAGAAATTTGTAGTTAAACCCGGAAGCCTATACAGCACACCTGAAGAGATCTCCACTTCACTTCGCTGGATAGCCATACTTGCCGACCGCATTCAGGCAGATCTTTGTGCTTCAACAGGAGTTCATGACGGGATAGGGGTTGTTAAACAACTTCTTGCCGGTGCCAGGGCGGTGCAGGTTTGCAGCACTCTATACAAAAATGGGTTCGACAGGCTTACCTCCATTGTTTCTGAACTGGAAAACTGGATGAAAAAACATGAATTCGGGAAAATATCCGAGTTTAGAGGAAAACTAAGTCATAAAAAAAGTGACAACCCTCAGGTTTACCAAAGGGTGCAGTTTATGAAGCATTTTGCCGGAATAGAATGATCCGTTAGTTAACCGGGGATTATTTATCAAGCGAACCAAAGACTTTGCGAAGTATCTCGGTAATACGAGCCGCAGGGTCTTTTCTTATTTTAAGTTCTTCTTCTTCCATAAGTAAAAACAAGCTTTCAAGAGCTCTGGTGGTGGTATAATCAGCCAGGTCGGTATTTAAAGGATTAATACCTGGCGTTATGCGTGCAATGGGATTATACTGAGTTGTTATTGCTGTCCAGGTTGTTGAAGCCCCAACAGTTTCAAGTGCGCTTTGAATATCAGGTTTGAACGCAGCATGAAGCGCGTCAAAAGTTTTTTGTCTCATGAACTGTGTTGCTGCATTATTTTCACCTTGAAGAATGTTGCGGGCATCCTGAATGGTCATTTTTGTAATGGCATCTATAAATATGGGTTTTGCCTTTTCTGATGCTTTTTCGGCTCCCCGGTTCATTAGCATTACCACCTCGTCGAGCAGTGGCCGCGCGGAAGGAAGATTGGAATTTATAAAATTATAAGCGCCGATGGCTTCAGCAGGCCAGGGAATTTTAAGTCTGGGATTACCAAAATATCCATTGGTTCGATTTACCATTGAAACTGACTTTTCGGCTCCAACTTTCAGGGCTTCTTTCAGGCCATTTATAATTTCCCCTTCCGTAAGGGGCCTTGGGGGGGGAGTTACTCCCAGATTGCTCAGTTCTGCACACGAAAAGGTCAACTGGGCTAAAGTATATACTATTAAAGAAATCCTTAAACGGGCTGACCACCTGTTCATGCTTTTTAGGTTTGTCATTAACATGCAATTGCGATGGGTTTTGAAAATCATTTTAAAAATATTTATTCAATGTTGCAAAGCTAATTAATGGATTTTAAAGATTGCTTACCATCACTTTTTTTATTATTTATTAATGGAGGGTTTTCTTTATTTGCCTAATTTAGTTTTAAATAACTTTGATTTCAACCGCTTTTGATTGGGATATATTGGCATAACTGATTAAATACCAGCAATTAAAATCTTCATTAACAAAAAATAACATCAATACATTTATATAATTGCATACTTTTGTATCAAAATTAAGTCGCAATCGACATTTTTTTTACAGTAGAGAAATAGATTGAGTATTATAAACCAATTCAACAATTGAACAAATCGACTCAAATCAAGTTTTTAGGTTCAGATTGAAACAATTTTTAATTTCTATTATATGACCAAAAATTCAAAAACCCCGAAAAAAGAATCTTTTTTTCAAAGAACCCGTCCACTGCAGATAGGTTTGCTTGTTATTGCAATTGCTGTGGGTAGCGTAGCCTTTTTTAGTAGCGGAAACTCGAACAACAATTCAAATAAACAAAAGAAAGAAGCAGTTCAACGGCAAACTGAAGGCGATAGCAAAGTGGTTAAACTAACAGATGATGTATTTGATGCCACAGTATCCAGTGGTGTAGTTCTGGTTGATTTCTGGGCTGTATGGTGTCCTCCGTGCCGTATTCAGAATCCAATTATTGAGCAGGTAGCCACCGAAATTGGCAACCAGGCTATAATTGCCAAACTCGATGTTGACCACAACCCACGCAGTGCTTCAGTTCACAGGGTTCAAAACATACCCACGCTGATTCTTTTTAAAAATGGTCAACCCGTTCAGAGATTTGTTGGTGTTCAGCAAAAGGAAACTTTAATGGCAGCAATAAAGTCTCATATCTAAACAAATTCACTCATTATTAATATTATTCATTGCCTTCTCTGACGAAGGCACTCATTCGATTTATGGAACACTTAACGATGGAAACCTTTAAAACCAAGGTTTTCGACTTTGAAAAAAACAAAGAATGGAAATTTGAAGGTGACAAACCTTGCATTATTGATTTTTATGCCGATTGGTGTGGCCCCTGTAAGATGGTTGCGCCTTTGCTTGAAGAATTATCGAAGGATTATGAAGGCCGTGTAGATATTTACAAGGTAGATACCGAATCGGAAAGAGAGCTAAGCGCGATTTTCGGAATCAGAAGTATTCCTTCAATTCTTTTCGTGCCTAAAGATGCACAACCTCAAATGGCAGCTGGTGCTATGCCCAAAGCTGCATTTGAAAAAGCTATTGAAGATGTTTTAGGTGTGAAATAAAACACCCACCACCATGTTATTTATGATAGGAAGCTCTGGTGACTTTGCTGATTAAACAAATAATGTTGTTTCAGATAAATACCAGAGCTTCCTTTTTTGTCAGAAATTTTTTAATCTATGGAAAATCAAGAAAACCGGTCTGAAAATAAAACCGGAAATGTATCGCGCAAAACATATTTATGGTTGATTGCCATTATTACCCTTGCCGGTGTAATTGGGGGCTATAGCTATTATGCACTTGTTGGATGTAATCTGGAAGGAGGCTGTGCCATTAAGTCAAATCCTTATTTAATGATGCTCTGGGGAGGAGCCATGGGATATCTGATTGCTGATATGTTTCTTAAACCCAAAAAGGTAGTCGGGCAATAATCGGGTTTAAATTTTTCATTACTTTGGTGCGGTCTTTAAGAGGTATAAGGCAAGTATTGAAAAAAGTAAATTTGGAATCCACACCGCCATAAATGAAGGCAAATTGCCATTGGTTGCAAAGGTTGTTGAAATCTGCATAAATAAAATAAAAGTAAAGCTTATCAATAATCCCAACCCAAGGTGTAAGCCAATACCCCCTCTAACTTTCCTGCTCGAGAGCGAAACACCAATCATAGTTAATACAAGGGTTGCAAAAGGGAATGCAATCCTTTTATGTTTTTCAACGAGGTAATACTTAATGTTTTCCGAACCTTTCAGTCTTTCACTTTTTATAAATGCCTGCAATTGAACAAAGTTCATTGTTTCCATTTGCTGAAGATCTTGTAAAAAATCGATGGGTTTCAGGTTGATAACTGTATCCAGGCGGCTTCCACTTTTAATGGTTTCATTGATGCCATCAATTATTCTCAAATGGTAATTGCGAAAAACCCAAACTTCCGTGGTATCAATCCATTCTACCCTTTCGGCATGAAGTTTATAAGTAAGTTCTCCGTTTCTGATGTGCTCCAGAGCGAATTTATATCCCACGTTTATTCTTTCGTTAAACGATTCAAGAAATACGAATTCTCCGGGTTTTATCTGCAGATGAATATTTCGTTCTCTAAACTGCCTGTTGTTATTAAAATTGGTATTTTCGAATTCGAGCCGTTGCTTATTGGCACTGGGTATTAAAAAATTAGAAAGGTAAATGGAGAGGATGGCAAGCACCACAGCCGAAAGCAAGTAGGGGAGAAGAAGTCTCCTGAAACTGATTCCTGAACTAAGAATTGCAATTATTTCGGTGTTAAAAGCAAGACGGGAAGTAAAAAATATAACTGCAACAAAAGTAAACAGAGGGCTGAATAGGTTAACAAAATAGGGGATGAAATTAAGGTAGTAAACAAATAAGATATCGAAAAGGGGGGTTTTCTTTTCAAGAAAATTATCGATTTTTTCGGACAGGTCGAAAATTATTACAATAATAATAATCAGGGAGATAGCATAAAAAAAGGTACCCAGGAATTTTCGTATAATGTACCAGTCAACAGTCTTTAAGCCCATTATTAAAAAACAAATTTAAAATTATGAGATTTATTACTCATGCAAAAACCTTCTATAAATCCAATGTGACTGAAAAGATTCTGCTCCGTCATAACCTTGGCGATAGTTTCGGAACCATTAAATTTTTCCAGTGATAGAATGTGTTCATCTCAATTTGTCGGGCGGCTTCGTCAACCAACCAGAGATAAAAACCAAGGTTGTGTATAGTGGCAATTATTGATGCAAGCATTTCATTGGCGGTAAACAAATGGCGAAGATATGCCCGTGAGTACATCTGGTCTACAAATGTTAGTCCATTAGGATCGATGGGTGAAAAATCATCAACCCATTTCTGGTTTTTCATATTAAGAATCCCTTCCGAGGTAAATATCATTCCATTGCGTGCATTTCTTGTGGGCATTACACAATCGAACATATCTACACCCAGGGCAATACATTCAAGTATATTGGCAGGTGTGCCAACACCCATAAGGTAACGAGGCTTATCATCGGGCAATACCGAACAAACAAGTTCGGTCAGTTCATACATAACCTCGGCGGGTTCACCAACTGATAATCCTCCAATGGCATTGCCATCGCGGCCGGTAGCAGCAATATATTCAGCTGATTGGATGCGAAGGTCCTTGAATGTACTTCCCTGGACGATTGGGAAAAGGGTTTGTGAATAATTATATAAACCTTCTGTATGGTCGAATTCTTCAATGCAACGGTTCAGCCACCGGTGGGTCATGTGCATCGATTTTTTGGCGTAATCATATTCGCAAGGGTAGGGAGTACACTCATCAAATGCCATAATTATATCAGCACCAATTATTCGCTGCACATGCATTACATTCTCGGGGGTAAATTTGTGTCTCGATCCATCGATATGCGATTGAAAAATCACACCTTCTTCCTTCATCTTTCTTCTGTGGGCAAGCGAATAAACCTGATAGCCACCACTGTCGGTTAAAATGGGTTTGTTCCATCCCATAAATTTATGTAATCCGCCGGCTTGTTTTAAAATATTAGTACCCGGGCGCAAATAAAGATGGTAAGTATTTCCCAGAATGATTCGTGCTTTAACCTGCTCTTCGAGGTCTTTGTTATGAATTGCCTTAACCGTTCCAGCGGTACCAACAGGCATAAAAACAGGGGTTTGTATTATGCCGTGATCTGTATAAATCGTGCCTTTTCTTGCTTTACTTTTCTGGTCCTTACAGTGTATTTCAAATCGCATTCAATACTTATTAAAAGTTGGTCAAAGATAATTGTTATTACCTTAGTTTGGGTAATTTTGCTGCTTTCAAATAAGCTTTAACCAGACATGTTGTTTACCATTGATTTTTACCAGGAACCCCGAAATTTATTGTTTCTCCTATTTTTAGTTGTTACCATTATACAACTATACTATTTCTGGTTTTACCATGCCAGGGTTGCTTTTGGTAAGAACAAAGCAAGCCAAACATCCACACCCCCGGTTTCGGTGGTAATTTGTGCCAAGAATGAATTTGAGAATCTAAAAAACAATCTTCCTTTGATTTTAGAGCAGGATTACCCCAGTTTTGAGGTAATTCTGGTAAACGACTATTCGGAAGACGACAGTTTTTTTCTATTGAAATCTCTCGAAGAGAAATACAAGCATTTCAGGGTGATTAACCTCAGGGAAAATGTAAACTTTTTTGCAGGGAAGAAACTGGCTTTGGCAGTGGGGATCAAATCGGCAAAGAACGAATTTCTCTTGCTTACCGATGCAGACTGCCGACCTGCCGGAAACCAATGGATACGCACCATGATTAATGGCTTTGTTTCTGAAAAAGAAATTGTACTTGGTTTTGGTGGTTATGAGCCCGAAAAAAGTTTCCTTAATAAACTTATAAGGTTCGATACAATAGCCATTGCACTTCAATACATGGGTATGGCGCTTGCCGGCAAACCTTACATGGGTGTGGGGCGAAATCTGGCATATAAAAAGAGTTTGTTTTACCGCATTGGAGGCTTTACCTCACATTATAAAATCAATTCAGGCGATGATGATTTATTTGTGAATCAGGCAGCAACTGGCAACAATACTGTGGTGTGTTTAAACCCGGCAGGTTTTACTTATTCAAATCCTAAAAAAACCTTTTGGCAATGGTTCAGGCAAAAAAAAAGGCACATGTCGTCGGGTGTATATTATCGAAAGGGTGATAAAATAAGATTAGGGATATATTCGCTCTCGGGATTTCTGTTTTACACCCTATTTGTTTTAACGCTTCTGTTTTCCGTATCCATTGAGTTTATTGCTGCAACTGTTGGATTATTCCTGTGGAGAATTATATCACTTATGTTAATGCATTATTATTCAGGTAAAAGGTTTATGGAAAAGAAATTATTTTTATATTCGCCGATATTTGATGTGTTAATCATATTCTTAAACCCTTTATTTGCCATATCAAACCTGTTTTACAGAAAGAATAAATGGAAGTAAACCCCAGGCTAACCGAAAAAGCACGAAGAGATTATGATCTGGTCAAACGGGCAGTTGAGAAGGGTGATCAGTTGGCTTTTACTGAGCTTATGGGGTTGTATAAGGATACCATATATTTTATGCTCGTAAAAATGACGGGCAATCCTGACGATGCAGAAGATCTTACCCTTGAAGCGTTTGGAAAGGCATTTAAAAACCTTAAGCAGTATACACCCGATTATGCTTTCAGCACATGGCTCTTTAAAATTGCTTCAAATAACTGTATCGACTTTATGCGCAAGAAAAAGAAAAATGTTCTTGCCAATGAAAATTACGAAGATATTAGCGAATCATACCAGGCTAACCGCATGACATCAGCAGGGCTTGATCCCGAAGAGAATCTTATCAAATCGCAGAAGATTCAATTGATGCGCCAATTGGTTGAAAAACTCAAACCCCGTTATAAAAAACTTATTCAGTTGCGGTATTTCGAGGAGTATTCATACGAAGAAATTTGTAAGGAGCTTAACCTGCCCTTGGGTACAGTCAAAGCCCAATTATTCCGAGCGCGTGAGTTTTTATTCAATATTCTCAAAGACTCTGATCATAAGTTTTAGGCTCATCATTATTTGACAGCGTCCTGTCAGCAATCATTTTTCATTTATCTGAAACTTCTCTTTGTCCTTAAAATCATTTAAACGTCTTATCTTTTGTGCATTACGTGTAAAGCCTTATAAGTGAAAACACCTGTTTCTGTATTCTTTATGCATACGTATTATTTCGTATAAAACTTATTCGTAAATTTGCTTATCACTTGCGGAATAAAACACTTGTTATTGTTCTTACTGAAATTGGAGGGGATAGATTTGCCGGGCTGGTAAAATTTATTTAAGTGGTAATGTTTGCACAAAACAAAACCGATTATTACAATTACCAGAAAACTCATTGATGCAAAGATGCACATTATTTTAAGGTTTAGGTTATGGCAGCTGGGTTGAATAAGATATTAACACTATTATAATACGTTTGCGAAAAAATTGCTTTTTTCACTTTTGTACCACTTGTTGAATTAGGTTTTAAGCAAAATAAGGGCATAAGATTTTGAAAAAAGAATATCCAAAATAATGCAATCTGTAGGTTTGGCGCCTCCCCGATGAGATTATCGCGGAGGCGCATTTTTTTTACCTTTGCCCGCCTGAAATCAAAAATCATCATCTGAGTCTTAAGAAAATAATGCATAAGCAAACTAAAAATTATTGATATTGTAATGAAAATAAGAAGAATAAACAACGCCATTCATCGGGATCTCGGTTACTTTTTCTTTGGTATGTGTATAATTTACGGATTATCAGGCATAGCCCTGAACCATCGCCACCACTGGAATCCTAACTTCATTATAAAACAAAAGGAATTTGAGCTGAAAAACAATAATTTGCAAGCGCAAGGGCGCGAACTTGCGCTGGATATTATTGAGAAGGTCGAACCCGGTGCCAGCTATAAAACACACCTTGAGTCGGGGCAAAATATCAGGATTTTTATTGATGGAGGAACCATCAATTTTAATCTTGTTACCGGAAAAGGAAACCTGGAGACAATAAAAAAGAGACCGGTATTTAACCAGGTGAATTTTCTTCATTACAATACTCCTAAGAAATTATGGACATGGTTTTCAGACTCTTTTGCAGTTGGTCTGATTATTTTGGCCATAACAGGGTTGTTTGTGCTTCGCGGTAAAAACGGACTAGCCAAACGAGGGGTTTATTTTGTAGTGGTTGGAATCTTTATCCCCCTGGTGTTTCTTTATCTTTACCTTTCGGTTTAAGAAAAGTTAATCGCTTGACCAAGTTGCATCTTATACCGGTCTTTCCCAAAGTCATTTACCAAAGCCCTTTAAAAAGGCAAATCGTCCGACTGTTCTTCGGGAGCTGATTCCCAGGGTGGGGGTGGAATATTGTGAGGAAGCCCGCCATCAGGTAATTCGGCTTCACCCGAATTAGATTTGGCTGAAACCAGGTCAACTTTCCATACTTTGATATCGGTATACCAATTCCCATTAAACTCCCTGCTTTCAATATTTACAGATGCGGTTATCTGGTCGCCCGGGCGCAATGTTGAAAGGTCAACTTTATCATTCCAACTGGCCACACAAATTTTTTTGGGGAAGTTTTCATCCGTTTCAATTACAAGTTCCTGTTTTTTCCAGCTACCACGGGTCGATTGCCCACTTTTGGCATCCAATATCTGAATTACCTTTCCTTTGATCTCCATGTAATTTGTTTGTTTTAATATGAGACTGCAAATGTATTTTGTGGGGTTGTTAAAACAAAATTTTTAATTGTTTTTCCATGATTTATTTCCTGCCAATACTTCTGAAAAAATATTGAAAACATTGGAAATGGTCGGTTTTTTTTGATTATTTTTAGAGCATCTAAAGACAACTATCCAGTATCTATTCCTTTTTATTTCTGTGTGGTTATGGCTGATGAAAGCGAAAATACCCGGACGCATCCCGATAAAAATCTTAAGGAAATTATTGATCGGGTTTTTAATGCAACCGATTATTTTGATAGAGTTGAAGCACTTCGAGATATTGATGATCAGGAAGTTCTGAGAAAAGTTGCCGCCCATGATCCTGATTATTATGTACGTCAGACAGCAACAGAAAAAATCACCGATCCGGATATCCTGATGCAAATTGCTCTGAACGATAACGACTATTACGTCAGAGTGGCTGCCTTGAAAAGAATTACCGACTCTAAGGTGCTTGCCCACATTGTTTTAAAGAGCCAGGATGATTATTATATCTGTAAGGATGCCCTTTCGAAAATAAATGACAATGAGGTTTTGGAAGGACTGATAAATCAGATAGCAGATCGCGACATTCTTAAAACTGCCGTAGAGGCTCTTTCGGGAGAGGATAAATTGATAAACATCGCACGCAATCATAGCGATTTCTATGTTCGTTCGGATGCTATCAAGAAAATAACTGATCAGCAAACACTCATAGACATAGCCTTTAATGATTCTGATTATTATGTAAGGGCTTTGGCCCTGGAAAAAATTTATGACCAAAATGTCATTATCAAAATGGCCCTTGAAGACCATGATTATTATGTAAGGAACAAAGCAGTGGGCAAAATCGACGATTCCAATATTCTTTGCGACATTATAAGAAAAGATAACGATTTCGAAGTCCGGAAAAAGGCTATTTCACGAATTGCAGACAAAAATATTATCGTGCAGCTTATAAATGAAATAGATGACCATTACATACAACGCAAATTAAAATCAAGGTTAAACGAACTTTAATCCCGGAAACTTATTAATGTATGTTGCTGGTTGAAAACAATTCCCTTAATCCATATTTTAACATCGCTGCTGAAGAGTACCTGCTCAAGGAATATGAGGCTGATGTGGCTATGATATGGCGGAGCAATGCTTCAATAATAGTTGGAAAACATCAGAACACCCTGGCCGAAATAAACCTTGATTATGTAATACAAAACAGAATTCCGGTTGTAAGGCGTTTATCGGGGGGCGGAACGGTTTTCCATGACCCGGGCAATGTGAATTTCACTTTTATTTTCAGGCATGAAAAGGAAAAGCTGGTTGACTTTGTTGCATATACCAGGCCTGTGGTGTTATTTCTCCAATTATTGGGGGTTCATGCCAAATTTGAGGGCAAAAACAATTTGAAGGTTAATGGGATAAAAATTTCGGGCAATGCAGAGCACGTTTACAAAAATAAGGTTCTGCACCATGGTACTTTGCTTTTTAATGCCAACCTGGAGCATTTAGAAGAAGCCATTAAAGCAAAAGAAGAAAACTTTGTGAGTAAGGCAGTTAAGTCGAACCGAATGAGGGTACAGAATATTTCCCATCTTATTGATCCTTCAATTACCTGTGAAGAATTTCTTGCCAGGTTCAGATTGTTTTTAACTGATTATTTTAAGGGGATTGAATCTTTCAGCTTTTCGGCAGCAGATATTGAAAGAATCAATCAACTAAGCAATGATAAGTACCAGACCTGGGGTTGGAATTACGGATACTCGCCAACCTTTATACTTACCAATACCGGATGTATCAATGGTACTCCGGTTAGTGTAAGGCTCCATGTTGCCCGGGGAAAAATTGTGTCCATTGATCAATTTTTAATCTCTAATACAGATTACTCAACTTTTCTGAATAGTTTGCTAACATCAAAAGAACACGATCCTGTCGCTATAGAATATATTCTTATGAAAAACAAATTCTTACAGATTGACTCTGCAAGCAATCCCTGGGAAATTGTTAGGCTATTTTTCTGAATCAATCAGCACATTATCTTCATCATTTATTTCAATGATCATCCCTTCTTCGGCAAGCATTGAATTTGGGAACACACTGCGGGCTTCGGTTTCAAATTCGTCGAGCTCATCGTACCGGGCAGAATAATGCCCCATAATCAGTTGTTTTACATTGGCTTTGAGGGCAATTGTTGCTGCCTGCCGTGCGGTTGAATGTGTCTTCTCCTCAGCGATAGTTACCTTATCCTGCAAGAAAGTCGCTTCGTGGTAGAGCAAATTGGCACCATAAATTTGTTCGATAAAACTCTCGGTATATCCGGTATCAGAACCAAAGGCATAGCTTCGGGGTGATGGCGGGGCATAGGTAAGTTGCTCGTTGGGTATCTCTTCTCCGGAAGGCAACAGCAGGCTTTTTCCTGATTTAATACTCTGTATCTGGTCTATGGTTAACGAGTATTTTTCAATTGCTTCCCTTCTTATATTAAACGCATTGATCTTTTCTTTAATAAAAAAACCGTATGTTTCAATGCTATGCTGCATTTCAATGGATTCTATCTTCAGCTGGTTATCTTCATATAGTTTTTGGTTATTCTGGGTAATAATATGATATTGAATATCAAACCCGGGGCTTAGCTTTGATAGAGAATATTGAAACTCTATAATTTCCTTTAATCCAGGGGGGGAGTAAACATGAAGTTTGCGCTTTCGGCCCAAAAGATGCAGGGTAAAAATTAAACCTGGCAGCCCCAGGTAATGATCGCCATGCAGGTGCGAAATGAAAATATGGTCTATGCGCATCATGGGCAATTTGAAACGACGAAGTTGCATCTGGGCTCCCTCGGCACAATCGAGCAAAAAGTATTTGTTATGGTAGTTTACAACCTGAAGTGTAGTGTGTCGAAGTGATGTTGGAATTGCCGCTGACGATCCCAGAATGTATACCCTGAATTTGTGGCTCATTGATTTATTGTTTTGGGTTGTCTATTCGTAACTCCCTTTCTTTATTATTGTACCGCTTTCTAACATCAATTTTCCCATAGCCACAACATGAACGATATTAAACCCTTGGTCGATAACCACAAGATCGGCATCCATATCGGGGGCAATACGACCTTTTGACCTAAGCCAAAGTATGTCGGCAACATTACTGGTTACCACTTTAAGGGCATTCTGAAGGGGGATACCCTCCTGTACAACACTATCGCGCATTTCATCGAAAATAGACCTGGGATAACCCATTTCAAGTCTCACCAGTTTGCCATTCTCATCAAAGTCGGGCAGAGAACCACAGGCATCGCTGGTCATTGTAATATGCTCAAGGGGCACTCCGGCCTTTATCAGTTCGGCAATGGCTTTTGATGGTTTTATTTCGAATTGGTGAAAGAAAGGGTAGGAGCTGGCAGTAATGTCGATGTATCCTTTTTTGCCATATATTTTCGCATCTTCAAAAATATAGGAGTTGCGGTTGCAATGGGTTGGAATAAACTGGGAGAACTTAAGCTCGGTGCTGGCAATTACATCGTAAAGTGGTTTAAAGGGATTACGGGCATCTCCCATGTGAATGTTAACAATTCCGCACTTACCTCCCAGCATACCCCCAACACGTGCATGCGATGCAAGCCGCGCTATTTCCTTGGTATCAGGAAAAGAGCTTCTATGGTCCGAAAGGGCAATTTCACCTACACCAATCACTTCTTCAATCATGGCAATATCTTTGGCAACATCACCCATAAGGGTGGGTGCAGGCACCTGATAAGACCCTGTGTACATCCAGGCACTTACACCCTGCTGCCTGAGACTTTTGGTTTTCATGAGCACTGATTCGAGATTGCGGGTTATACCATCAGTTCCCAAGCAACCAATAACTGTGGTTACTCCTGCCTCGAGCATGTGGCTCAGTTTCATTTCGGGTGTGCGTGTCGATGGCCCGCCTTCACCCCCGGCACCGGCAATATGTACATGGGCATCTATCAATCCTGGAATCACTTTCATCCCTTCAAGATCAATTTCTCGTGCAGCAATACCATGAGGTAACGAAAGTCTTTCTTCAATGGCTACAATTTTCTTACCCGCAAGCAAAACATCTTTAATTCCTCTATATTCAGGTGCGTACAATTCGCAATTTTTCAATAAAAGCATGGTAATCATTATGTTAAGGATAATTTGTAAATGAACTGTTTGTTGGCACCGGGAATTAAATAAAGCAACCCCAACAAATTTAGTATTTTTTGATCTCCTGCCTGATTTGATTCTGATGATTTTCTTCGTAACCAACTTATTCAAGGAAATTTTTGCCGGTTTGTTCGTTTTTATTTCTATACATTTGGCAACTAAAAATAAAAGCACATGGAACTTCCCGAGTACCTGAAGAACGACCTTTACCTGCAACCACACGCAGAAGCTATTATTGGCCGGAATAAACGTGCCGCTGATAAGGAATTTGAATTAACCGGTGGCAGAATACCCCTTAAGGATTTTGCGGTGGGTTACCTCTACTATGGTTTGCATAAACTTACAGATCATTGGATATTGCGTGAGTGGGCCCCCAATGCCTGTAAGATTTTTCTGATAGGTGATTTTTCGGACTGGCATTTAAATGAAAGTTATTGTTTCAAAAATATTGGGAATGGTAATTGGGAGCTTATAATACCTCTTGATACTTTTGAGCATGGCGACCTATATAAGCTTCATGTATGCTGGGAGGGTGGCAGTGGAGACCGTATTCCGGCCTGGGCTCGCCGGGTGGTTCAGGATGAAAAAACACATGTGTTCAATGCGCAGGTCTGGGACCCCCCAGTGAAGTATCAATGGAAAAACGAACCACCCACAAAAAAAGATGAATTTATGCCACTGATTTATGAAGCTCACGTGGGCATGGCAACTGAGGATTATAAAGTGGGTACATTTGAGAATTTCCGCACCAACCATCTTCCGGTCATTCACGAAAATGGATATAACACCATCCAGTTAATGGCAATACAAGAGCATCCATATTACGGCTCATTTGGATACCACGTTAGCAGTTTTTTTGCCGCTTCATCAAGATTTGGAACGCCTGAGGAACTCAAAGCCCTCATAGACGATGCCCACGGAATGGGAATTCATGTTATTATGGATATTGTGCACTCACATGCTGTAAAAAACGAAGTGGAAGGCATCAGCCGTTACGATGGCAGTCTGTATCAGTTCTTTCATGACGGCCCACGAGGAGATCATCCTGCGTGGGATAGCCGTTGTTTTGATTACGGTAAAAACCAGGTGATACATTTTTTACTCTCCAACTGTAAATTCTGGCTCGATGAGTATCGCTTTGATGGATATCGTTTTGATGGGGTTACAAGCATGCTTTACAACGACCATGGTCTCGGAAGTGCTTTTACCGAATACAGTCAGTATTACAACGGAAATCAGGACGATGATGCGATTGTATACCTTAAGTTGGCCAATAAAC
Source organism: Bacteroidota bacterium (assembly GCA_037441525.1). Taxonomy (GTDB): domain Bacteria; phylum Bacteroidota; class Bacteroidia; order Bacteroidales; family UBA7960; genus SKVR01. The sequence continues at coordinate 222,586 of JBBISA010000001.1, read as the reverse complement.
TGATCCACCAGGTTAATACTAATGCCATAACCGTTGCTGAGGAAATGAGTGGAATGCCCGGTTTGGCTACCCCTGCCCAAAAGGGTGGTTATGGTTTTGATTACAGGCTGGCCATGGGTATACCCGATTACTGGATAAAAACCATCAAAGAAAAAAAGGTAGAAGACTGGGTTGTAGGAGAACTTTATTATAATCTTTCAAACAAAAGAGCTGATGAACAAACAGTTCATTATGCTGAATCGCACGATCAGGCCCTTGTTGGTGATAAAACTATTATTTTCTGGCTTATGGATAAGGAAATGTATTACAATATGCATATAAGCCATCAGAATCTGGTTGTCGAAAATGGTATCGCACTCCATAAAATGATAAGGCTTATTACTCTTGCCACAGCCGGGAATGGTTATCTCAATTTTATGGGAAATGAATTTGGCCATCCTGAATGGATCGACTTTCCGGGAAAGCATAACAATTGGTCTTATCATTATGCCCGAAGGCAGTGGAGCCTGGTAAAAAACAAAGAATTGAGATACCAATTTCTCTACAATTTCGATAAAGCAATGATAAGGTATTTTGAGCAGAATGAAATTATCACGCATAAACTTTACTATCCAAGGGTTCAGAATAATGGCGATCAGGTAATTGTTTTCGAAAGAGGACCCTATTTATTTGTTTTCAATTTTAGCCCCTTTCGGTCCTTTACCGATTATTCATTCGAAGCATACCCCGGTGAGTATCAGGTTGTATTAGATACTGATTCAAAAGAATATGGTGGTCATCAGCGACAAGACCATTCATTGGTTCACCATTCCTTTGAAAATACTGAGAATCGAACTATCCTGAGTTTGTATATACCCTCATTAACGGGGTTTGTTCTGAAAAAGAAAGCTGATTCGAATTAGTTTATTGTGAATTTACCAAATTTCACCATAATGATTAAATGTTTAACTTTGCATCCGCTTAGTCAATTAACCAAAAAACATAATTTTAAAATTATTACCGCCATGCTTAAAAAAATTGCCCTTCTGTTCGCGTTAGGTTTTATACTTGTTTCCTGTGGTCAGGTGGCCGAAAAGCAAAATGAATCAGCCGACATCAAACTTATTTCTGAACTTGTTGCAGAGCCATTGGCTTACGATGGTCAGGAAGTGACCATACAAGGTCTTATTACACACATTTGCAAACATAGTGGGGATAAAATCCGGATTAACCAGGTAGAAGATGCTGATTTCAGCATTATGGTTATGCTCCAGGAGTTTCAGCCCCAGTTTGATCCATCATGTGAAGGCCGTCAAATCAAAATTACCGGTGTTTTGAGAACAGTGGTAAGAAATATGGATCAGCTTGAGGAAGCCCACAATCACGAAGGAGAAGAAGGTGAGGGTTGCGCATCAAGCCAGGAAGCTGCTAAAAAACTTCAGGAAAAAGGTATAACCCCCGATATAAGGGCTTTCATTGAGATGAAAAGTTTTGAGTATATCGAAGTAAGCCAGCAGGAAACCGGTTGCTGTTCAAAAAAAGGATCATCAACGGAATTGGCTGAGGCTGCCAAAAGCGGTAAGTGCTGCTGAAAATAAAATAAACATCATAAAAGGATATTTCTGCAAACCGGAAATATCCTTTTTTGTTTGTAGTTGAATAAAACATAATAAAACCTTCCTTATGTTACATGACCTGCGCCAATGCTTTTCGCATCAGTTGCCGGGGTTAGATGCTCAACTTACTATGGCACCCCCTCACCGCAAAGAAGACCTCCAGCTGTTTTTGCATTACAGGGAAGCGAAAAAAAGCAGTGTGTTGATAATATTTTTTGAGGAAAGTGGAATTTACAATGTAGTATTTATAAAAAGAACTGAATACAATGGGGCACATAGTGGTCAAATTTCATTTCCTGGAGGTAAATGGGAAAAAAGTGATATTGATCTTTACCATACTGCCCTTCGTGAATCAGAAGAAGAAATAGGGATAGACACCTCATTAGTAACATATTGCGGTAAGCTCACCGATTTATATATTCCCCCCAGCAATTTTATTGTAAGCCCTTTTGTAGTGGTTTATAATAAAAGGGTCCCATTCAAACCCGACCCATCCGAGGTTGCTGAAATTCTCGAAATACCCTTCAATTTCCTTTTAACCCCAAATGCAGTGCAGCAAACCACCATCAAAATCTCCAACGGATACCCGCTCTTAGTCCCTTGCTTTAATTTTCAGGAGAATATTATTTGGGGTGCAACAGCGATGATAATGAGTGAGATGATAAACCTGTGGAAAACTACTGTCCAATTCAGGTAATTTCAATTGGGAAGTGTTTGATTTATTGGATGTAATTTTGAAAGGCCTTTTAATCTTTTAGAAAGTGGCTTTTTTCTTGTAATTTTTACTTTATAAATATAATCTGCCCAAAAAATAAAATCCAAGCCTCTAAATTTTATTCTATGAGAAAACTACCAAACCTACTGCTTACCATTGCATTGTTTATTGCCGTTCAGTTTCAGGCACAGGCGCAATCCGACTTAAGGATGCAATCGGTATTTATTTATAACTTCACCCGTTTAATAGCCTGGCCGGCTGATTATCAAACCGGTGAATTTGTTATAGCTACATTGGGAAACTCACCTATTGCCAATGAATTTAAGGATTTAGCTGCCAGTAAAAAGGCAGGAAACCAGAGCATTGTGTCAAAGGTGTTTAATTCCGTTGATGACATTACAAAATGTCACATCATTTACATTCCAAACAACCAAAGTCGTCGGATTCCTGAAGTAATTGCTACCCTTAATACAAGAAAAATTAGCGCCCTTGTCGTAACTGATATTCCAAGTGCAATAAGTTACGGAGCAGCTATCAACTTTACAGTGGTTGACAATCGCCAGAGATTTGAATTGAGCCAGGAAAATGCCCGAAAAATGGGATTGGCCCCAGGGAATGAACTCACCCGATTAGCGATAACAACTGACTAAAGCGGGTAAATCATTATCCTTTAGGGATTTTATGACTATATCAGGGTTGAAATACCATCAAATCTAATTTTTTTAATCAGTATGATACAATTTTTGTACTTTTAACCCATAAAGCAACTTGTTTTAAAAAACTTTGAACAACTATGCAAATGAGGTTGACAATAGGTCGAAAATTGAGTATCGGTTTTTCAATCCTGATCATTTTTTTTCTGCTATGCATTGGGGTTATTTTTTTCACCCTTAACCGGGTTCAATCAGTAAACGACCGCAATAGCGAGGTTTATGTTCCTTCCATGAGTCTTGTCATGGAACTCAAAAACCAAATAGTAGAATCTGAAAAACTAATCGGAAGTTGGATTTTTATTCAAAGCATTGATGATACAAGCGACAAAAACCGGCTAAGAGAACTCCTGAAAACAGATTATCCGGCGCTTAAAACCCAGCTTCTGGAAATTTCAGCCCTGTGGAATGAAGAGCAAACCAATGAACTTAATGAAATATTAGGGCTCGTTGGTGAGTTGTTTATTACTTATGGGCAGGTAATGGGTGATCTATCTGACTTTATGAGTTATGACGACCCAATGGTGCTGTTTGAAATCAGACCCATGATGGAAGACGGGGGGGCTATTACCAGCAATACAAAACAGATCATTGAAAAACTAAATACTCTGTTAGATATTCAAAGAGAAGTGGTAGGTGCCGGTCAGGAAACCATGGCAACCACTCTTGAAACTTTCAGGAGATTAAGTATAGGTCTTGGAATTGTACTTGTGCTGGGTGGAATTATTATCGCATCTATCTTCGTAAGAATGATTACAAGTCCTGTTATATATTTGCGTAACATTCTCAGTATGATGGGTGAAGGTAAATTACCTGAAGAAAAACTCAAAACGCGGCAGGATGAAATTGGCGAAATGAGCAATGCCTTAAATTTCCTTATTGATGGCCTCAAAGAAAAATCAGAATTTGCCATGCAAATAGGTCAGGGAAATTTTGTTCATGAGTTTAAGCCTCTTGGTGATGACGATACACTTGGTATTTCTCTAATGGATATGAGAGAAAGTCTTAAAAAAGCCAAGGAAGAAGAAGAAAAGAGAAAAGTTGAAGATAACAAACGAAACTGGGCTACACAGGGAGTGGCAAAGTTTGCTGAATTGCTGCGGCAGAACAACGATAACCTGCACGAATTGTCGTTCAATATCATTAAAAATCTTGTAAGTTATCTGCAAGCCAATCAGGGAGGAGTATTTATCCTTAATGAAGATGAAAATGAGCCAAGTGTTGAACTTTATGCATGCTATGCCTACGAGCGGAGAAAATTCATGAAAAAGATCATCCACAAGGGAGAAGGCCTGGTAGGCACTTGCTTGCAGGAAGGGGAAAGCATTTTCCTAACCGAAGTTCCAAAGGACTACATCAATATTACATCCGGCCTGGGTGATTCCAACCCTCGGTGTATACTCATTGTACCGTTAAAACTTAATGATGAAATCTTTGGTGTGATTGAAATTGCATCATTCAAGGTCCTGCAATCATACCAGATAGAATTTGTAGAAAAAGTTGCAGAGTCCATCGCTTCAACCATTTCAACAGTTAAAATAAATATCCGTACAACTGAATTGTTGCACCAATCCCAGGAACAAAGTGAAGAAATGCGTGCCCAGGAGGAAGAAATGCGACAGAATATGGAAGAGATGCATGCCACACAAGAAGAAATGGAACGCAAGGAAGTTGAAAGTGAAGGTTTCTTTGAAGCAATGAACACCACAGTACCCTTTATGGAAATGACCATGGATTGCAAGGTTAAAAGATTAAACCCCATTTTTGCATCCTTAACTGGTTATTCTGAGTTTGAGGCCGAATCTTACAACTTCTATAAAATATTTGATAAACAGGCCCTTGACAATCAGGGAATGGCTAACATTACTGATACACTTGCTCATGGAAGCACACTTTACGGAGAATTCAGAGTACTAAAACGTGATGGAAGCGCTATAGAAGTAAAAGGAGTATTCAGGCATATTCTTAACAAATTTGGGGCTCCTACTAAAATTCTTTTTATTGCGCAGGAGGTAGTTAGTTAGGAATTTCCTTGTTTCAGATACCTTAATTATGGTGAAAATAATTCGAGTTACATTGATAATGAACATCTTAATGATGTTCATTTCTTGTTTAAGAGAAGATGGCCCTGAAAAAGTAACAAGCAAGTTTGTAAATCATTTTGCTGCATCTGAGTATCTTGAGGCCGCTGAATATGGGACTGAATCTACTGTTCAGTTAATGAATATGATGGCCGATTGGGCCTCAGTAGGTTTTTATTTGCCTGAAGAAGAGATACATACAATCACACACAAGCAGGTATCATGTATAATAAACGGCGATAATGCAATTTGTACGTATCTGGTATTTAATGAACCCAATGAACTGAACCTTGTAAAAATTGATGGCAAATGGCTTGTAGATATCAGGTATGATGAGTTTGATGATGAGAAATGGTATGAAAATGAAGAAGACGCTGATTGGAATTATGATGGAAGTGAGCAAAAACTAAAATAAATACTTACAGATAGGCTAAAGGGCATTTTTAAAGGCTGACAGACATCTCTCCCTGGCGAATTTATGTTCAACCATTGGTTGTGGGTATGCGGAAGAATGAACTTCGGGCACCCATTTTTTTATATATTCCATTTTGGGGTCAAATTTTTTCTGCTGTTCTTCCGGATTAAAAATTCTGAAATAGGGTGCTGCGTCGCAACCACAACCAGCGGCCCATTGCCAACCGCCATTATTACTTGAGAGCTCAAAATCGAGCAATTTAAATGCAAACCAGGCTTCACCCCATCTCCAATCTATCAACAAATGTTTGGTCAGAAAACTGGCAGTAATCATTCTAACCCTATTGTGCATATAGCCGCTTTGAGAAAGTTCACGCATACCAGCGTCAACAATAGGATAGCCCGTTGTGCCCGATTTCCAGCGCTCAAATTCCTCATAGTTGTTTAGCCATAATATTCTGGAATACTGTGGCTTAAACTCATTAGTAACCACAGAAGGGAATTGCCATAATATCATTGCATAAAACTCGCGCCATAGCAATTCATTAAAATACTTTTTGTTTAAGCTAAAAGTACTTTTGGCCAATGCTCTTATACTAACAGTCCCAAATCTCAGGTGAATACCTATACGTGTGGTTCCGTTGAGATATGGAAAATCCCGTGTATTATGGTAGTCGGAGATAATAGATACATCGGCAACGGGTTGAGTAAACTTAATCCCTGATGGTTTAAATCCGTATTCCTGAAGATCTGATAAAGTATTATTCTCAATGTCACACAGTTTTGACAACAGACTTTCGGATGGATAATACTGAAAGTGGTTTTCATTTAATACTGCCAGACATTTTTTAGAAAAGGGTGTGAATACCAGGTAGGGGGTACCATCATTTTTCAATGTTTCAGTCTTATCAAATATTAAATGATCAAGATACTGGTTGAAGGGTATATTTGCCGTTGAAAGCAAATTTTTCACTTCCCAATCGCGCTCTATACCATAGGGCTCATGATCCATATTTGAATAGACTGCAGCAATATTGTAGGTTGCCATCAGTTCTGAAAACACCTCTGTTGGAGTGCCAGAATAAACCTTGATACCTTTGCCCAGAAAACCCAGGCGGCTGTTTATCTCCTTCAGGTTAAGATAAATAAATTCAATACGAGCCTCATTTTCAGGAAGTTTGCCGATGATGTTCTTATCGAAAATAAAAATCGGTAATACGCCGGTGTTATTCATTAGCGCATGGTAAAAGCCTTTATTATCATAAAGCCTTAAATCGCGTCGAAACCAAAATATACTAATTTGCATCGGGTTGATGAATTATATTTTTCCTGGATTTAAACAGGTTGACATAACTGTAACCAGTTAAGTCGTGTAAATTATAACAATTAAAATGGATAATTGTGCAATGTAAATTGTATAAAAAGCGATTTAAAAATGAGGCCTGCTTTTGAACAATTTGTTGATAAATAATTGGAAATTATAAGTTTAATGGAAAAATATTACCATGTTTTTTTGTATATTGCGGCAAATGAGATGGTCAAAAACAATCAATTTATGACTGCACTTCAGAAATACACTTTGGAGTTTCATATAAATGCCTCGCCAAAGTTGCTGTATACATTAATTAGCACTGCCGAGGGGCTTGCCCGCTGGTTTGCCGACCGGGTTGTGGTAAAAGGCGAAATATTTCACTTTTATTGGGAGGGGAGCACTCAAACGGCCAGAATCGTTGATTCAAAGGAATTCGAAATGGTTCAATTTGAGTGGACAGATGATTATCATGAAGGTTTTTCGATGGAAATGCACATACTGCATGAACCGGTATCGGGAGAATCGGCTCTGATTATAAGCGACCATTCAGAATACTCCGATATGGAGTTTTCAAAGCTCTGGTGGGCAGGCCAGGTGGCCCGATTACAAAGACTCTTTAATCAATAATCTACCTGAGATATTATATGGCAGGCGATTCGAGTTTAAACCAATCCCTCACCAGGTCAGAATAATCATCAGTAGCTTTATAGTGCCTGAATTCATTCGTACGGTTATTATATCGGAAATCCTTTTCCCATTTTTGAATATTAGCCCCAATCTCTTTTACAGCCATTAAAATAAAGGCAATTTCCCTGTTGGTCATGGTTGGATGCAAAGATAATCTCACCCAGCCTGGTTTTTCAGAAAGGTCGCCAGTATTGATTTTAGATGTTATGGTTTTTGAGTGTTCATAATCAACATTAAGCAGATAGTGTCCATAAGTTCCGGCACATGCACAACCCCCTCTTACTTGCACACCATATCGGTCGTTGAGCAGTTTAACAACCAGATTATAATGAATATGCTCGAAATAAAAGGAGATGATACCAAGCCTCTGCCTATTATTGTCTGCCAGAATATGTAACCTGGGAATTTTATCGAGCTCACCAAAGGCAATGTCGAGAAGTTGATTTTCTCTTTTGTGGATGTTTTCTGCTCCCATCAGGTCCTTAAGGTTTATGGCGAGAGCAGCTTTAATGGCTTGCAGGAAACCCGGTGTGCCGCCATCTTCACGCAATTCAATATCGTCTATGTATTTGTATTCTCCCCATGGGTTGGTCCAATCCACGGTGCCTCCACCAGGATTGTCGGGCACCTCAGAATGGTATACCGAAGAATCGAAAATTAATATACCCGGTGTGCCTGGACCGCCAAGGAACTTGTGTGGGGAGAACATTATTGCATCAAGTTTTTCCATTGGGTCGGCAGGGTGCATGTTAATTTCGTCGTAGGGAGCAGAGGCTGCATAATCGATAAAGCATAAGCCCCCATAATCATGCATTATGCGGGCAAGCTCATGAACCGGGGTTCTTATTCCTGTTACATTAGAACATGCTGTAAACGAACCAATTTTAAGGTTTCTGCCCTTATGTTTTTCGAGTTGGGCTCTAAGGTTATCAAGGTCTATTAGCATATCTTTTCCAGGCTCAACAACCACAACATCGGCGGTAGTTTCAAACCATGATGTATGATTTGAATGGTGCTCCATGTGTGATATAAACACAACAGGCCGTTCAGTCTGCTGCATGCATTTGCCAGCCGATAGTTTTCCACAGATTCGAAGCCCCAGTATGCGTTGAAACTTGTTAATGACCGTGGTCATTCCACTTCCAGCTGTAATAATTACATCATTAGGACCAGCATTTACGTGTTGTTTTATTTTTTTGTGGGCGTAATGGTAGGCATTTGTCATTAATATGCCGGTTTCGCTGGCTTCGGTATGTGTATTTCCCACAAAGGGACCAAACCTTTCAATAAGCGTTTGCTCAATAGGGCTATACAATCGTCCGCTGGCAATCCAGTCGGCATAAACCAGTTGCCTTATTCCATAAGGTGATACAAAGGTTTGGTTAATGCCAATTATGTTTTTTCGGAACTTATCAAAGTATAATTCAAGGTTTTCGGTCATAGCCTTTTGGGTTTGGGGCAAAATTGCAAAAAAAATCTATAATGCCCATGAGTAAACCTACTGAATAATCTTTTAAAATCAATAAGTTTGCATTACCAAAAGAATATGTTAATTGATACATTATAATTCTAATTCCAATGCATGGCGCATTAAGTGAATCCGATTACGCATCAAAAGAATAATGAACGCTGATTAACTCACTGAAAACCATTGTTAATTATTGATAATAATTAAAATTTTGAAGAACCTGATGGTATAATTTTTGTATTAAATATTACCATTTCCCCATAATTATTGACCCAAAAAATAACAACATGATAATAATAAAAATCACTTCTAAGTTTAGCTCGTGGTTGAATCACCGTATGCTGGCAATGATATGTTTATTATTGCTCATTGGCATTTCGGGAGCCTACGGCCAGTATTTTGGCCGTAATAAACCCAACTACCGCTCATTTGACTTCAAGGTTTATCAGTCGCCAAATTTCACTATTTACCATTATTTTGATAATGATTCGGTGATTAATGGCTTAGCCAATCGCTTTGAACATTGGTATGTCCGGCATCAAAAACTATTTAAGGATACATTCGAAAAACCAAGTCCCATTCTTATTTACCAGAATCATCCCGATTTTCAACAAACAACTGCAATCAGTGGCACCATAGGACTGGGTACCCAGGGCGTTACCGAAGCTCTAAAAAACAGGGTCGTAATTCCCGTGCTCGAATCAAATGCCCAAACCGACCATGTTATTGGTCATGAACTTGTGCACGTTTTTCATTTCAGAGCACTGTTTATTGATGATTCTCTTTCTCTGAATTCTTTGCGAAACCTTCCGCTTTGGCTGGTGGAAGGGATGGCTGAATATTTTTCTATCGGTAGTGTCGACGCTAACACTGCTATGATCATAAGGGAAGCGGTAAGGGAAGATAAATTCCCATCCCTCAAAGACATGACCCGCGACTATTCCTATAATCCCTATCGCTATGGTCATTCGTTTGTGGCATTTCTTGGCCGCACCTGGGGCGACGATGTTATTGTACCATTGTATAAGGAAACAGCTAAATTTGGTTATGAACTTGCCATTGAACGAGTTATTGGTCTTAATGCCAATACGGTATCTAATCTTTGGAAAACTGCAAATATTACACATTTTAAGCAATTTATGCAGGATTCGGCAAGGTTGGTACCTGTTGGACGAAAACTGCTCGACGAAGGTAATGCGGGTAATCTTAATATTTCACCATCGCTAAGTCCTGATGGTAAGCATATTGCATTCTTTTCAGAGCGCGACCTGTTTTCGCTTGACCTGTTTCTTGCCAATGCCGAAACCGGACGTATAATCCGCAAGCTATCAAGTACTACCCGTAGTGCAGACATTGATGCTTTCAACTTTTTCGAGTCGGTGGGCACCTGGTCGCCTGATGGCCGTAAGTTTATTCATGTAGCAGTAAAAAAGGGGAAAAATCAACTGGTAATTGTTGATGCCAGAAATCCCCGCCGTTCGCGTACTATTCCCGTTAGGGGTATCCCATCACTCAACAACCCTGCCTGGTCGCCCGATGGTCGCCATGTGGTGTTTTCAGGCCTGGTTGATGGAGTTGGTAACCTTTACATGTTGGATTTGGAAACCAGAAAAGTTGAGCAAATCACCAACGACAGGTATTCATACATTCACCCTTCATGGTCGCCCGACGGACGTTTTCTTACCTTTGCTACCGACCTGTTGCCCGAAAAAAATAATCATGACACTCTTAGCTACAGTTTTTATGTGGGAATGATGGATATGCAAGCTCCCGGTCGTCCGGTGAAGGTTCTTGATCTGTTTCCCGGAGCAAAAAATATCAATCCGGTTTTCAACGAAACCGGAACAGGCATTTATTTTCTCTCCAACCGCGATGGTTTCAGAAACCTTTACCTGTATAACCTGGAAGATGAAAAGTTATTCAGATTGACCGATTATTTCACAGGAATAACCGGTATTACCGAACTTTCGCCCGCAATTTCAGTAGCCCGTAATACAGGCGATGTAACCTACAGCTATTTTCATGAAGGTAAATATTCTGTTTATAAGGCAAGATTATCAGATTTTTCTTCTGTTGAAGTAAACCCCTACGATGTAAATATGACTGCGGCAACCCTGGCTCCATTGGTTCGAAACTCAATTCCTGTTGTTGACAGGTTCCTGGAGCAGGATACAAGAACGCCGGTATTTCCTGTTGATTCTTTCCAGGTTAAAACCTTCAGGCCACAGTTTGGATTAACCTACATAGGCAGCAGTGGAGTAGGAGCGGCCACCAGCCGTTTTGGCACTGGCATGTCGGGTGGTGTCGCTATGATGTTTAGCGATATTATTGGTAATCACCAGCTATACAGTATGCTGGCTGTTAATGGCGAAATCTACGATTTTGGTGGGCAAGTAGCCTATGTTAACCAGAAGAAACGCATTAGTTGGGGTGGAACGGTATCCCACATTCCATATCCCTTTGCTTACCTGGCATTGGGGCAGAGAGAAATAAACGGTGTCAACTATCTTGATTATCAGTTTGTAATTCAACGAACCTTTGAAACTCAGATGGGCATGTTTGCGTTTTATCCCATCTCTACCACGCGCAGAATTGAGGCCAGTCTCAGCCATGCATGGTATTATTTCAGGCAGGATATTTTCCATACCTACTATGATGAATTCGGCTTTCCACGATTCCAGGATCGAACCAAGGGCGATGCACCAAGTGGATTTAATCTGCAAAGAGCCAGCCTTGGTTACATCGGAGATAATTCATATTTTGGGATGGCTTCACCAATGACTGGCCATAGGTACAGGTTCAGTGCCGAAAAATTCTTCGGAGAAATTGATATGTATAATCTTACAGCCGATTACCGAAAGTATTTCTTCAGGAAACCATTCAGCCTTGCCTTCAGGGCAACCCATTATGGCCGGTATGGCAAAGATTCTTTCAATAACCTGTTCTATCCACTTTATCTGGGCTATCCGGGGTTTTTAAGGGGGTTTGATTATAACTCGCTATACCGGGTTCGCGATAAGATTTTTGATAATGAGGGTGCATTCTCCTTTAATAAGTTACAGGGAACCCGCATCCTTATGGGTGGCCTTGAACTGAAAGTGCCTTTTACCGGCCCTGAAAGGCTTGCACTCATATCAAGCGGTTTTTTCTTTACCGAACTCAACTGGTTTCTTGATGCCGGGCTTGCCTGGAACGAGGGTTCAAAAGTTACTTTCAATCCCGATAAAATCTCTCCTGAATACAGGTATCCGGTATTTTCAACAGGGCCATCAATTAGAATAAATCTTTTCGGTGCCTTGGTGCTTGAACCTTATATCGCTTTCCCCTTTACGCTTAATGCACGATGGCCAATGGTTTACGGATTGAACTTCTGGCCAGGATGGTAGGTTAAAACCCGCTCAGTCGTTAGTTCTGTATACTTGTTAATGACTTTCCGGATGAAATAAACTATAAAAAAAGGCTGCCTCTACTTTTGAGACAGCCTCTTTTCTTTTTTTAAGCCCATTTCTTTAATGCACACCATGCATCCATTTCTTAAGAATAGGAGAAAGCAATAACAGTATCAAGGCAATTCCCAGTACGATATAAACACCCCACATCAGGTAAACATCAGCAAACGCTTTAAGTGCATCTGAAGCCAGGGCGGTTTCTTGTGGCTCAGCAATTAATTTACCCAGTTCGCCGGCAATTTTATGGGCAAAAGCAATGGAAAGAAACCAGGCTCCCATTACAAACCCAACCACCTTGGCAGGGGCCAGTTTAGTTACCACAGAAAGCCCAACAGGCGATAGACTTAACTCACCAGTGGTATGAAACAAATACATTCCAAAAAGGAAAATAAGCGGAACCAGTGTACCCTGATCGGCGGTGCCAATTACACTGCGAATACCCCATACAATAATAAAATATCCTGCAGCCATTTGCAGCAATCCTAACAGGAATTTGGTTGGGGTGCGTGGTTCCTTGCCCACTTTGCTTAGCCGCGACCATATCCAGGAAAAAACAGGCGCTAAAAGGATAATATACAATGGGTTTAAAGATTGAAGCTGTGATGCCTCTAACCCATGCAGATTTACATAACGATCAGTTAATATGTTAAGCGATCCTCCTGCCTGCTCAAATAACATCCAGAAAATCATATGGAAAAAGAACAGGAAGATAAATACGATCATACGCTGTCCCTGTGCTTTGTCCTCGGCCCTGAGCGATGTAATAATCAGGTATCCGATAATTGCCACACCACCAATTACAAGTATATAGCTTGTAACCAATTCTGCATTTATCAATAGAGAAAATACAGGGATTATAAGGAAGGAACCGATGATAATAAGCCATTGCCTGCTTAAACCAAGAACGAAAGGTTTTTTGTATTCCTGAACGTTGGGAGGAGTTCCCATTGACTCGAAAATATGACGGCTGAAATAAAACACAATAATACCGGCAACCATTCCAACACCAGCAACAAGGAATCCTAACGACCAGTCGATGCGTTGGCCGAGGTAACCGCAGGTTAGCGGCGCAAGGAAAGCACCAATGTTTATACCCATATAAAAAATGGTAAATGCTCTGTCTTTGCGGGGATCGTTCTTTTCATAAAAAGTGCCCAGGAAACTTGAAATGTTGGGCTTGAAAAAGCCGTTTCCAACGGTTAACAATGAAAGGCCAATAAAGAAGCTCAATTCGCCCAGTCCCGCACCTGCCGAAGCAGCCAGGGTAAATTGGCCAAGGGCCATAAAAATACCCCCCAGAATAATAGCATGCCTGAAACCCATAATGCGGTCGGCCAGCAGTCCACCTAACAGGGGAGCTGCATAAAGAAGGGCATTGTAAGCACCATAAATGCCGTAAGCGCGGGCGTCGGCCTCACCTTGTGCCATTTGATCGAAAAGTACCTTGGTCATGTAAAGAATCAGGAGTGCCCGCATTCCATAAAACGAAAACCTTTCCCACATTTCTGCAAAAAACAATGCAAAAAGGGCTTTGGGGTGAGCTTTTCGCTGGCTCATTATAACAATGGGCACCCATACAAGCACAAAAATCCACCCGAAAATAAGTAATCCTAATGCTAAATCCATATTTTAAATGGTTTTGGTTAGTAAATCCGTTAATTCTGTTTTTTTAGGATATGTGGCCGCAAAGTTATGGAAAATGGGGTTGGCGCCAAAAATGGTGGAAAATTCTTTCTCCTTCCAATCTTTTTATTAAAACCGAAACCTGATTAGCCCCTTAATCTCGGTGCGGCTGTTACCATTTATCATATCCAACCCGCTACCAATGCTGTTGCGATTGGTATAAAAGGTTTGCGCAACCCTTGCCTGAATATCAGTAAATCGGTTCAACCTGTAGCGCACAACCATATATGCCCTGTGCCCCTTTTCAGAATAAAAAGGGAATGAAAAGGCGTAAAGAACATCATTTTCGTAGGCATAAATCCTTGAATCATAGCCGTCGGTATCAAAAAGGGCATACCTGAAAGTGACAGACAATGGACTTGCAAAATTACGGTAGGTAATATCCTGGTAAATCAGAAAACCATTTTGCTTTTTATTGCCATGTGCATATTCAATCCATTCAAGTCGGTTTTTTAGGGTGAATGATGGGGATATGGGGTAACTGAAGTGAAGGCGAAAGTTTTGACGGGTTTGGTCATCGAGGTATCTTACAGCAGCCACATCGGGTGAATTCAAAGGTTTGTTTTTAATACGATAACGTGCGTAAATCTCAATACGCCTTTCGGGACGATAATTAATCTGTGCCAAATAATCGTAACCCCTTGAAGGGCTGTAGGTTCTGAATTTCATCCAGGGAAATGAGAAATGGTCGGCATAGGCATTTAGGCTTAGTGTGCGACTAAGTTTGGCATTAAGCCCAAAAAACAATCCGTTTTCGTTGCTAACCCTTGTATTTTCTGAGAATGCAACGCTAAGCACCGACTGGTAATCAACCAAAAATTTCCGGTGAAGCACACTCAGGCTCAACCGTGGATCGATGCTCATCATAACCCCGTTCAGGAATGCATAACCATCGCTTTTACCCATGGCTATCTCACCAAAGAAATTGAAATTTTTGAAAACATAGTTATAATCAGTACCCAGGTTCCAATTGGTTTTGCTGTTGAAATCAAATTGATTGTAAAACGAAAGATTTCGCTTGAATTCGGCTCCAAGCTCCATTATATATCCGGTAACACCCACCTGCAAAGAGGGATTTCTGAAGGTAATATTTCCTCCCATATACTCTTCACGTATCGAGTTTTTATTGCTAAGTTCGCGCGGGGTGCGATGCAGGCCGGTTTGTTGCAGACTGTTAATTACCAGGGCCTCCTGGGTAATGGCATCCACTTCAATGACATTAGCATCGCGGTTTTTGCCTGAATAAAAGGCGGTAAATTCGAGCTTGCCAAATTGAAGGGTAGTCCCCGCACCCCGCATATAGTTATTTTCATCAACCGAAGTATAAGGCCTTAGACCCAAACCATTTTTTTTCACATACACAGCTTCACTGCTTTTACCAAATGCCAAACCTGACCATAAGGTCAATCCTTGTCCAAACTGAACCTGAAAGTCGCCCAGAGCCAGTGACTTAATTTTGCCAAAATCCCTAACATAAAAGTGGGCAGAGTAAAAATCGAACCCCTTTTGCTGGGAGCCTTTAAAAAACTCTTCGCCTGGGTCTTTTTCCGCTGTAATGCCAACGCTAAGGTTGTTGTAATAGGTAAAACGGTAACGGGAATAGAGTCGGTAAGGTGAACCCAGGTAACGGGCATTGGGATTTTTCTCGAGTTCTTCGGGATCGATAGATGAAAATCCCTTTTGTTCCTCCACAAATTGCTGGTATCTGATAAATAATTGGCTGGTCCCCCGCCGCAACACATCATCTAAGGTCATTTGCCTTCTTGCGGCTACTTCACTTACAAAAACAAAAGGTCTTATCCTGTCAATGGTTTGCGCGTCGAAACCTTCTACAGTCTGCAATTCGAGCATACTTATTAGATTGCCAAATCTACTTCTATGCAATATCAGGTTGTTAATCTGTATTTCTGATAAAAGATAAAGCCTGCGCAACTCGTCGGCAGTGGAATGGTTAAGGTTTAAGGGGCGTTGTCTGAGTAATTCAAGTTCTTCAAGTAAATCCGAAACATCAATATCATCTTCACTATCTTCAATCAGGGCTTCTATACGCTGTTGAAATTCATCTTCTTCCACAGGCATTTCGGGTACAACAACTGGAGGGTTCTGCTCCAATGTTTCAGGTTCCTGTGCCAAAAGGCACACGGAAAAGAAACAAAGGGTAGCTACTGTTATGATTGCCTTTCTCATTCGCCAGATTTATCAGTACCGAAATGTGGGATTATTTAAAATGGTAAATAAAACTAACCTGGGGAGAATAACCCAGAACATAATGGTAATTTGTGGCCATATCTAATTGCAGATTACCAAGGTTAAGTCCAAAGCCAAAGGAGTTGGTTGATGGGTTGGTACCAATCCCACCCCTGATATAAATTGGTTCTATAATACGGTATTCTATGCCAGCCTTAACAATGGGCTCGTGATTGAGGCTTTTCTCTATTTCGAGAATGGCCATTGCCTTATCAGAAAAGGTATATCCAAGGCCGGTTTTAAAAACTGTTGGGATACGTTCGTCGGCAAAGTCACCTACCTTGGCCCGAAGGGGATTAAACACGTGCATACCAATAGCCAGTTGGGGCAGAATATGAAAAATGGCACCTCCTTCGAATGTGAGATTGCCTTGGTTTCCATAGCTTTCGCCAATGCCGGTATTTTGGTAATTGAGCTGCACACCAAAAGAAAACCTTTCTCCAAAATCGCGTGCATAGGCCAGCCCAACCTTAGTTTCGTTATAGTATTCGAAACCAAAATAGGTGAAACTGGCGCCCACAACTCCTGCATTTACAGGAATAGCAAATGCTGCGGCACCAAAGCTAAGCTCTTTGACCAAAAAACGGTTTTCGAAAAAAACACCTGCCGTTGGGTTTTTCAGCCGTGACAAACCAGCCTGATTATAGCTCATGGCCCAGAAATCGTAGAGGGTAACAGTTGCGTTACCCATTCCTGCTCCACGACCTCCAAAAGGGTAATTACCGTTGCCCGAATAAGCAAACGAATAAACCAGTAAGACAAAAAGTAAACTTATAAAATTCCTAATCATACAAATGATATTCACTATTCAAAAGAATCATAAGGTAAATACTAATACCCAGTTAGGTTGCATGGCAAAGATAGTTTTTTTAGCCTATGGTGCATCGAATTCACAAAATCTTAAACACCGCAATTTATTTTACCTTTTTAAATGCCAGAAAACCATAGCTTTTAATTTTTTACCTTTGCCGCACAAATACCTGATATTTCATGGAAAACTATTTCTCTTCAACATCATTGAAAATAGGCATTTTGGGTGGTGGCCAACTGGGCAAAATGCTACTTGATGTTACCCGCCGTTACGACCTTTTTACAAAAGTGCTCGACCCCTCAGCCGATGCTCCATGTAGTAACGGATGTAAACAATTTGTACAGGGCAACTTTAATGATTATGAAACAGTAATGAAGTTTGGTTCGGATTGCGATATCATTACTATCGAAATCGAAAGTGTAAATACCCATGCTCTCAGGGATTTGCAGGCAATGGGAAAGAAGGTATTTCCCCAGCCGGATATTGTTGAAATGATTCAAAACAAGGTTTTTCAGAAGCAGTTTTACACGGACAATAATATACCAACTGCGCCATGGTTTGGCTTCAGGAGCAGGGCAGAAATGCTCAAAAAGCTTGATAAGATTCCATTTCAGTTGCCTTATGTATGGAAGGCAGCCACAGGCGGATACGATGGCAGGGGGGTAAGAATCATCAGAAATCCTGGCGAAATCAATGATATTCCTGATACACCCGGGCTTATTGAGGAGCTTGCTGCCGTTGAACATGAAATAGCCCTGGTGGCAGTCCGTAATCAGAATGGAGAGATTAAAACATTTCCTCCTGTTGAGATGTCATTCCATCCGGTGGCCAACCT
The DNA here is from genome assembly GCA_037441525.1 of Bacteroidota bacterium. Taxonomy (GTDB): domain Bacteria; phylum Bacteroidota; class Bacteroidia; order Bacteroidales; family UBA7960; genus SKVR01. The sequence continues at coordinate 204,579 of JBBISA010000001.1, read as the reverse complement.
GGTTGAATATGTATATTGCCCGGCGAGCTTGCTCCAAAGTACATTGGATACAGCTGCAGCTATTTCAATGGACCTAATCAGAAAACTCGGCATAGTAGGTGTACTTGCCATTGAAATGTTTGTTAATCGAGATGGTACCATCTGGATAAATGAATGTGCTCCAAGGGTTCATAACAGCGGTCATTTAACCATCGAAGCCTGTATAACATCACAGTTTGAACAACATCTAAGGGCAATACTTGGATTTCCGCTTGGAAGCACCCAACAGATACGCCCTGCGATAATGGTTAATTTAACAGGTGAAGAAGGCTTTTCCGGCCCCGTTGTTTATGAAGGAGCTGAACAGATGCTTGGTATAGAAGGAGCATATATGCATCTTTATGGTAAAACTGAAACCCGGCCTAACCGTAAAATGGGGCATGTAACCATTACAGCATCTACCATCCAAATGGCCAGGGAAAATGCACTTAAAGTGAAGGATATTCTTAAAGTAATATCGAAATAGTGGGTTCTTAGGGGTTAGGATTCGAAAAGCCTGTATTAACCAGGAACGAACATACTTGGATTTTTTACATCTTTGCTCAGGTTTCTTGCAATACTTATCTGCATATCGATAAACACTTATAAAAAATACGAACTAACTAAATAAGCGTTATGAATGCACAGGTCGCCATTGTAATGGGAAGCATTTCCGATATGAGGGTAATGGAAGAAGCCCTTAAGGTTTAATAAGAATTGGGCATTGATACAGAAACTGATATTGTTTCAGCCCATCGCACCCCGGCAAAAATGTTCGATTTTGCCCAGAATGCCCATCAACGAGGTATAAGAGTAATAATAGCAGGAGCAGGTGGTGCAGCCCATTTGCCAGGGATGATTGCCTCACTTACTCCATTGCCGGTAATCGGGGTGCCCGTAAAATCATCAAATAGTATCGATGGGTGGGATTCGGTGCTGTCTATACTTCAAATGCCTGCAGGAGTGCCAGTAGCAACCGTTGCACTTGACGGCGCCCGCAATGCAGGCATTCTGGCCGCCCAGATTCTGGCATCATCCGATGTTGTTTTACTCGAAAAAATCATTTCGTTTAAAAAATCCCTCGAAGAAAAAGTTCACCAGATGAGTTCTGAAATAAAGAAATCTATTCAATAAGTTCTTTGGTTATCAACGTTGATTTTAGTACTTTTAAAGTCGGATTTGTTGATTTTATAAGTATAAATCCTAATTCTCACAACCATGGAAGACAAACTGGTAACCATTGCAACAGACCATTATACAGCCGCAGAAGTGCTGAAGGCCCGTCTTGAAAGTTCGGGCATTGAATGTTTTCTGAAAAATGTAAATTTATTGCAGGGGGCTGTTTCAGAAGGAGTTAAGGTTCAAATAAGGGAATCAGATGTTGAAAAGGCTCTGCGCATTATCATGGAACTTAAAAACCAGCAGGAAGAAAAAGAAACGCGCGAACACAAGGAATTAAGAAGAATTCTGGTACCCGTCGATTTTTCTCATTACTCAAAAGCAGCCTGCTTTTATGCATTACGACTGGCACAAAAATACAATGCCGACCTTAAAATACTCCATGTTTTTTATGCCCCTATTGTTGACCTGGTGCCGATAACCGACGCCTATTCAATTCAGGTGGATATGGATATTAACCTGCGGGAACTGGAAGAACAAGCAAAAATTAAACTTACCAATTTTATTGCCGATATAAGGAAAAAAGCCATTGATGACGGATTTCCGGAGCTAAAAATAAGTTACTCGTTGCGCGAAGGAATTGTGGAGGATGAAATTGCACTTATGGCTAAAACCTTTAAACCCGGCATTATTGTTATGGGCACTAAAGGAAAAGGAGTTAAACAGAGCGACATAATCGGTACTGTGGTATACAGGGTTCTTGACCAGGTAAAAGTGCCAATACTCGCAATACCTGAAAAGGCAGATGCCGATAAAATAATGGAAATCAGTAATATTGCCTATATTACCGACTTCGACGATACCGATTACCTTGCCGTTCGCAGACTCTTCACCATTGTAGCTGCTTTTCAGGTTAATATACATTGCCTGCACATTACGCGCACCAATGAAGACAAATGGGTTGATGTTAAATTGGAAGGATTAAAAAATTACTTTTCACGTATCAATTCTAATGCTCAGGTTGAATGTAGTGTGCTCAAAGGTGAAAACCTTGTTAATAGTTTAGAAACTTTTTGTGGAAAAAATAATATCGATATTATTGCTCTCACTAACAAAAAACGGGGGTTGCTACAACGTATGTTTAATCCTGATCTTACAAAAAAACTGATCCATTCTGCAAATCTGCCTCTATTGATTTTCAGAAATTAAATTCTATACATTACTTTTATCTTCAATACTTTTTCTGTCTGGCGTGTTTTATGTATAGGCAGATTGGTTCCAGTTCTACTTTTTGCTTTTTAATAAGGCTGGTTGTGAAGCCAAACTCCACAGAATTATGAGAATGAGAATTATTACAACAATAGTGCAACCCTTTAAGATTGTGTATCAGGGATTCAATAAGCAATTATTTCTGTATCTTTTGCCCCCTTTTGTGGCCAGATTGAATAAATATGAAGGTCAGAATCCAGGCGATATTGTTGATATTAAATTCACAATCCCAATAATTGGCAACTGGACTGTAATCATCAAAGAGTCATGGCTTTCGCACCGTGAATATGGATTTGTTGACCGCGGTTTAAGGGTTCCCTTTGGTATAAGGTATTGGAAACATATACACAGGGTTGTTGCCCGCGATGCCAGCTCATGTTTCATAGTAGATGATATTGAGTTTGAATCACCGTCCAGAATTTGGGATCGACTAATGTACATTCCTCTTTTTTTGATGTTTTACCCTCGAAAATTTCAGTATAAAAAGTACTTTCGCAAAATCAGCAGAGCAGAATAATTGTAATCTGGCAAATAAGGGCTTATGAGTGGAATACGCTTTCAGAAAAATACAACCCATCATTATTACATGGTAAACTCAACAGCGTTTCTATATCAATGAAAGTTGTAAAAATAGTGTTATCCTGCATTTATCCGATAATAAATCAGGCAACCACAATGTAAATAGTTTACCGATGAAAATTACTTCAGAAGGGATGGGGAATGTTCAATTTCTGCCTGTATGGGTTATTACCCTGTCTGTCTTGTTTACAGGTATTTCGTGCCGGAATTTTACAGAGAATACCACCGGGTTAACTGTATTCAGGTACAATGAAGATGGTAATATTACCAGCCTGGACCCCATTTATGCCCGCAACCAGGCTAACATCTGGATTACTTCGCAAATATTTAACGGGCTATTGCAACTCGACAATCAGTTGAAACCAGTGCCAGCAATTGCCCGTGATTGGCAGGTATCGCCCGACGGATTAATCTATAGTTTCTTTTTAAGAGATGATGTCTTTTTTCATGATGATGAAGTATATCCAGGGAGAAAAGGCAGAAGGGTAGTAGCTTCCGATTTTGTTTTCAGTTTTTCAAGGCTTGTTAACCCCACCCTAAACTCACCGGGGCTCTGGGTAATGAACCCGGTTGCAAAATTGCCAGATGGATCATTGAATATTAAGGCCATTTCTGATTCTGTTCTGCAAATTCATCTCTCAGAGCCTTTTCCGCCATTTCCCGGACTATTATGCATGCAATACTGCTCAGTGGTACCTCACGAAGCAATAACTGCTTATGGCCAGAATTTCAGAAAACAGCCCGTTGGCACAGGACCCTTCAGATTCAGATACTGGAAAGAAGGGGTTAAACTCGTTCTTAGGAAGAACCAAAACTATTTTGAGTTTGAAAACGGAAGCCAATTACCCTTTATTGATGCTATTTCTGTAACTTTTATTCAGGACAGACAAACAGCTTTTCTTGAATTTATTAAAGGGAAGCTGGATATACTAACCCGTATTGATGCCAGCTACAAAGATGAGCTGCTAACACCTGAGGGCACTCTTCATCCAAAATACAATAACCGGTTTTACAAGTTAACTGGTCCTTTTCTTAACACTGAGTACCTGGGTATTTTAATAGACAAAAAACAACCAGGTGAAGGTGCACTTATGAGAGATAAAAAGATAAGGCAGGCGATTAATTATGGCTTCGACCGTGAAAAAATGCTCAGATATCTGCGAAATAATCTGGGCACACCAGCTCATGCCGGTTTTGTTCCGGTTGGAATGCCTGGTTTTTCAGAAAATACTGGTGGTTACACTTATAAGCCCGAACTTGCATTGCAATTGCTCGCCGAGGCCGGTTTCCCCAATGGAAACGGACTCCAGCCTATCGAACTGGCAACTACAACACTCTATATGGATATTGGCCAGTATGTCCAGCACGAACTCGCCCGCATTGGCATAAAAATAAAGATCAATGTAATGCCTCCTGCTACCTTGCGTGAGCTCATGGCTAAAGCTGAGGCCCCGTTTTTCAGGGCGTCATGGATTGCCGATTATCCGGATGCCGAAAATTACCTTGCCTTATTTTATTCTAAGAATCATACCCCGCAGGGCCCCAATTACACCCATTTTACAAACCCAACCTTTGATCGGCTTTACGATAAGACCAGGTCAATTGTAAACGATTCCCTGAGGTATCTTTATTACCAGCGTTTAGATAGTATTGTAATTGCTGAGGCACCCGTTGTGCCGCTTTTTTACGACCAGTCTGTACGTTTTTTACCCCATTATGTCAAAGGAATGGAAACTAATCCTTTGAATCACATGATACTTAAAAGGGTTTTTTTCGAAAAATAGAATCCTAATTATCCATCAATCCACAGTAATCCTAAGCCCATCATAGCCCAGCTCAATACCAGCGGGTAGCTCCCTGTTTACCTCTTCATGTAATCCAAGCTGATGGCTAATATGAGTAATGTAGCCTTTTTCAGGATTTAAATCCTTAAGCAAAGCAACTGCCTCTTCAAGATTGAAATGAGAGTGATGCTTCAGTTTTCTTAAACCATTAATAATAATTGCCTTACAGCCTCTCATTTTCTCCTTTTCTTTATCTTCTATTAAACTTGCATCTGTAAGGTAAGAAACATTGCCTACCCTAAAACCCAGCACAGGCAAATTGCCATGCAACGCCCTGATGGGTATAATAGTATCGTCATTAATGGTGAAAGGATGATTCCCAATGGTTTTCAGATTAATTTCCGGTACACCGGGGTATTTGTCTTCATGAAATGCATAGGCAAATTCAATCCTTATTCTTTTCAATGCCTCTTCCGAAGCATATATATCCATAGGCTTTTGCAGAATCCAGTTATAAGCCCTTATATCGTCCAGACCGCCAATATGGTCTTTATGGTCGTGTGTAATTAAAATTGCATCAAGCCTCTTTACATTTTCCCGCAACATTTGTTGTCTGAAATCAGGCCCCGCATCGATGGATATAGTATTGCAGTTGGTAATTATCAGAGCAGACGAGCGCAGACGTTTATCAAGAGGGTTACTACTTGCACATACATTACAATCGCAAGCTATTACCGGAATACCCTGCGAAGTGCCTGTTCCAAGCAAAATCATTGTAACTGCCGGCATAAGGGTTTTTATTCATTTTAAATGGAAGGCGAAGGTAAGAATTTACCACATGCTGCTAACATGACCCGATTTAATCGATTGATAAGATTGTTTTTCGCTAATAATCAATGTGATTACACGTATTGTTAAATATTTAACCATATTATTGAATTAATCACAACCATGTGATCATTTTTACACGAAAAATGGGTACTTTCGCAGTCCTGAAATTTTCCGATTATCCCCTAATTTGCCGAATAACAATACTTGATGCAAAATTTATTTTATCAAATCAAAGCCGAAGAATTCAATGAATGTCCTTTCAGAATTATTGGAAAGGACTGGATGCTTGTTTGTGCAGGTTCTGAAAACGACTACAACATGATGACGGCAAGCTGGGGTGGATTTGGAGTTATCTGGAACAAACCAGTAGCTTTTATTTTTATAAGGCCTCAAAGATATACCTACAGATTTCTGGAAAGAAGCAACTTTTTTTCGCTCAATTTTTTTGATAATAATTACCGGCAGATACTTAACCAAATGGGCACAGTTTCAGGCCGGGAAGTGAACAAGATGAAAATTAATGGTTTAACACCTTACTCTTTATCCGGTGAATCAGTTGGATTTTCGCAGTCAAAATATATTATTGAATGTAGAAAGCTATACTTCAGCGATCTTAATCCAGTCAATTTCCTCGAGCCTTCGATAAATAATAACTATCCAGAGCACGACTACCATAGAATGTATTTCGGAGAAGTGGTAAGCATTTTGAAATGTAAATAACAAATCAGATTTATGTATTTTTGAACCCAAAACACAATTTACCCTAAAACTCAAAACTCATAACACAACGTGACAATATTTGGCAAAACTGCAGAAAATTTGAGATTATGGCTTTTAAAAAATGCCCATAAAAAAAATTACCGCAACAAGAAACTGGCGGGATACCACCAATTACAATCATTTGGCATAATATACGATGCATCTCAGGAAGAAAACTACCGGTTGATTACCCATCTTGTTAAAGACCTTCAACAGGATCAGCGGAAAGTAAAAACCCTGGGCTTTGCAATTCAAAAAAAAATGCCCGATTATTGTTTTCCAAAATTAACCTTTGAATTTTGCAACAGAAAGAATTTTCGCATTTTACAGGCCCCAAAGGCTCAGAATGTGAAAGATTTTATTTCGCAACCATTCGATGTGTTGATAGATTTTACCCCATCAACGTTTTATTACATAAAATATCTGACGGCAATTTCGGGCTCGGCCATGAAAACAGGCTTTTTTGCTGAAAAGCATATTGACATTTATGACCTGATGATTGAAATGAAGGATGATGCTCCACTTAAATCAAAAATAGAACAAGTATTCCTGTATTTAAAAATGATTAATGGTAATGACAATAGTGAATAATAACCCCTTCAGGGGAACCGGAGTGGCCATTGTAACCCCCTTTCACCGCGATGGAAGTATCGACTTTAAGTCTTTTGAAAATCTTATCAATTTTCAGATAAATGCCGGTGTTGATTATATCGTATTCATGGGCACAACCGGCGAATCGGTTACCCTTAACGATGACGAGAAATCGGCTATACTGCAATGTGGTACTGAAATTATTGAAAACAGGGTTCCTGTGGTGGTTGGTATCGGCGGAAACAATACATACAATGTAGTGAAACACATAAGGAATACTGATTTTACGGGGGTTTCTGCCCTGCTTTCGGTTAGTCCGTATTACAACAAACCTCAACCTCGCGGTATATATGCCCACTATAAAATGATTGCCGAAGAAAGCCCGGTACCTGTTATAATGTATAATGTACCTGGCCGCACCGGTTCCAACCTCGATGCCGATACAACATTAAAAATTGCCAACGAAATACCCAATATTCTCGGAATTAAGGAAGCTTCCGGAAATCTTACGCAATGTTCCAAAATATTGAAAAACAGACCTGAAGGTTTTCTTCTTATTTCTGGTGATGATATGCTCGCTTTGCCAATTATTGCTTTGGGGGGTGATGGTGTTATATCGGTTATTGCCAATGCATTACCCTTTGAATATTCGAAAATGATACGATACTGCCTTGACGGTGATTTCGCCAGCGCACGCAAAATTCATCTTAAGCTTGTGCCATTTATCGACGCTATTTTTGCTGATGGTAGCCCCTCTGGTGTAAAAGCACTCCTCGAAATAAAGGGTTTGTGTAAGAATAACGTTAGACTTCCTTTGGTTAAGATCAATAAACCTCTTTATAATCAAATTATTGCTCTCAACGATTCACTTGATCATTGATCCCGGATTTCTCATTCTGATAATATTATTGTCAATACCTTAGGATGATATGTTTCAAACAAAGGTAGTGCGTAAACAATGCTAATGACCAAGCCCTGTTAAAATTATATATTCTACACAGGTTATCAGGAAAAAATTGAAATTCAGACGGTTTTTCATCAAAATAATTGGGTAATTATTATCCTGATTGATATTTTTTTTATATTTTTGATTGTTAATGAATTTTTGAAAAATTATACAATTTTCAGCAATATTTAACAATCAAAAAAACAGGTAATGTTTTCAGGCAAGCCAATAGTTGCATTGCCAAATATGGTATGCAATGTTATTCTTATAACATTGGTAATGCTGATATGCCAAAAAGTCTCTTATTCTTTCGATTTTAATTCCAGGCAAATATTTGATAGCCTGATGGTTGAATTTTCGCACGAGATTGGTAACACCAACTTTATAAAAGCCAAGGCACTTGCCGAAGACATGCATTTAATCGCTCAAAAAATGGGATGGAATAAGGAATTGGGGTTTTGCTATTCTGAACTGGGCAGAATTGAGCATATCAACGGCAGGATTGACAAATCAGTTAATCATTATCGCTCGGCAATTGAACATAATTTAAAAGCTAACCAACAATTGATAGCAGCAGATAATTACATAGTATTAGGAAAGATTTTTAACGAGTTAAAACTTTTCATCCCGGCCTTTGATGAATTTTCTAAAGCATTAATGATAAGTGAGACCGAGAAAGATGCAGGTCGGATGGCCATAAGTTTAGCCAACATGGGCCGAGCAGCATTTTTTGCAGGCAGACCAGAAGAAGCAACCGTAAACTATTTCAGGGCAATGAAAATAACCGAGGACCTCGGAAACCGGCAACTACACGTAATGATTCTGACCGACTTTGCCGATATACAGGCAAGTCTCAATCAAAGCACAAAAGCTATTGAATTTTATCTGCAGGCATTACAATTAGAACTCTCCATTGTAAACAGAAACAATTTATCAATTGCAGAAATATTACTCAACCTTGGTAATCTTTCCCAAAAGCTGAAGGAAACCGAAAATGCTAAAAACTATTATTTGGATGCATTAGGGTATTTAAGAATGGAAAACCCTGATATTAATATACAAAGACAACTCCATTATCGTTTAGGCATAATAGCCGCCGACCAAAATGACTATGACAGATCCAACAGCCATTTTAAAAAATGTTTGAATATTTCCACCGATAACCAGAATAAGGAGTTTGAAGCCACAGTTCTATTCATGTTAGGAAAAAACTTTATGAGCAAGGAAAACCCAGCTGCGGTCGGATATTTTGAACATAGCCTGAAATTGGCCAATGATAATAATTTAACATATTTGATGTTTGATAATTACATGGCTCTGGATGGGTTTTATACACGTTCGGGTGATTTCAAACAAGCATACAATTATTTAAAACGCTATCAAAACCTCCGAGATTCGGTTAACAGGCGGGAAATCAGCAGAAATCATCAGTTGCAAATTTCTCATTATAATGATGAATTAGCTCAGCTTGAGATTCGAATTGTTGAAATGCAAAGAGAGAATATTTTACGAGCCAGAATTTTTATTGCTATTGCAATTGTTTTGAGTCTTGCAGTTATTATCCTGTTATTTCTCACGACCTATCTGAAAGGTAAATTCAAAAAATTCAAACATGCCGTAAGAGAACTCACACGCGAAATCAACAGAATAGAAAAGGAGAATACTGTTGTTCGCAGCAATTGATGCTTGTTTCGGCAATCGTACCTTTAATAAAGACAGACCATTTTTTGTTTTTGCACCGCATGTAAAACCGGTTCATTGGTATTGGTTGCTCCAGGATAGGATAACGAAAGACAGCTAAAAAACAAAATCAGTACTTCATAAAAAAACGCAGAAATGGGCTGGTAAGCCGATAAAAGATATTCCGACAAGCCTTTAATGCCTCAAATATTTACAATTGCCTGGTTCAATCGAAATAATAAACCAGGATTAGTCATAATGAATGCACTGAACTAATGACTTAGCCGGGTTTAACCCCGCTTTAGAAAAAATGGCTAAAGACAAATTTGGGATAAATTATGGTTAAAAAAAAAAGAGTTGCAATTTGAATAATTGCAACTCTTTGATTTTGTGGTGACTCTGTCAGGATTCAAACCTGAAACCTTCTGATCCGTAGTCAGATGCTCTATTCAATTGAGCTACAGAGCCGGTTTTCGCTTTTGCGAGTGCAAAGATAACACGTTTTTTAGTGTCCACAATAGTTTTTAAAGTTTTTCTTTAACATTTTCATAATAGTGCAGAAACCTAATATTTATTTACTCATCAATTCCTGTGGGTACAAATAAAATTGGAAGGCAGATTAATCAGTGTTTCCAAAGGCCATCTCCTGATGCTTCACAACAGATTTATGTTTCCATTTTCCGGTTTTATAATAAATATATGATGCAATGAAACCAAAACACCATGCAATGGGTATTCCCCACCAAATACCTGTTTCTCCCATTCGAAGTGATAAAATGTATGAGAAAGGAACCCGAAGGGCCCATAGTGAAAATAGGGTAATAAACATTGGGATCAGCGTATCTCCCGCCCCACTGAGTGTTCTTTGCATAACAAACATAGCTCCGAAAACGATATAAAAAGAGCTTACAATTACCAGGTAATCATACCCAATCTCAATTACCAACTGGTCATCGGTAAAAAATCCCATCAACGTTCTTCCCCATATCCACGCTATTACTGTTACAACAATAGAAAAAGCTGAATTCATTAAAAGGGTTGTTACCAGCCCTTTCTTAACACGTTCAATTTTATTTGCTCCAATATTCTGACCCACAAAAGTAGATAAAGCCATACTGAAGTTCATGGCAGGCAGAGTAGCAAATGAATCTATACGCCAGGCAATCGAATATGCTGCTATTGTGGGTGTTCCAAACATGTTTACAATAGTCATTAGAGCGGCCATTCCCAAAGAAACAAACGTGTGTTGTAGGCCTGTGGGAATTCCGATACGATGACTGTGACGGAATACCTCTTTATCAAAACCAATTCCTCTGAAACTAAATCTAATTAAAGGGTGGTAGCGATTAAGATAAAGAACTGAAAGACCAAATGCAATGGCTTGGGCAAGAACAGTGGCAAAAGAAATCCCTGCGATTCCCCATTCAAAAACCGCCACAAATAACAAATCGAATCCAATATTTAACAAAGTGGAAATAATAAGAAAGTATAATGGTGTTTTAGAATCGCCCATACCACGCAAAATGGCGCTTGTACCATTGTATCCCGACATGAAAATCAAACCGGCTACATAAACATTAAAATACTGCATTGCGTCATATAACAACTCTTCCGGCAGGCCAATCAACCTGAAAATCTGTTCACTGAATACCAAACCAAGGATTGATAAACCAATAGATGATATAAACAGAAAAATAAAGGTAGTATCAATAGCCCGTTTCACCTTAATATAATTCTTATTCCCGAAATACTGGCTGATAACTACATTGATACCGGTTGTAATTCCTATCATCAGACTTATCAGTACAAAGATTACAGGGAAAGATGCTCCTGCCGATGCAAGAGCCTTGGTGCCCAGATAATGGCCTATTATCAGTGTATCAACAATGTAGTAAAGCTGTTGAAAAACATTGCCCAATAGCATTGGCATGGCGAAGATGAGAATTTGCTTTCCTTCAGGCCCCTGGGTCAGATCGCGCATTTTTAAAATTCCGGTTTGTTGTAAGTTGTTTTTTTTGCTTCGGGCAGTTACTCGCTTAATCTATGATAAACCCTGATTTTGCTTTGATGTTTATCATTTCACGGGTGTAAATGTAATTTTTATTGCAGTTCCCATCAGCTATTATTCAAAACTTGAACTTCTTTTAACCATGCAATACTGCATGATTTGGATTATTTAGTAATTTTGCCATCTTATTTTTCAATCCGAAACAGTAATATTCCGATGGACAATTCAAATCCAGAGCTTTCGCTGGTGATTCCGCTTTATAACGAAGAGGAGTCATTGCCTGAGCTTATTGAGTGGATATGGCGGGTAGTAAATGGAAGGTACAATACTGAAATTATTCTTATTGATGATGGAAGTAAAGATAACTCCTGGAAAATCATTGAAAACCTTAAGGGTAAATATCCGTTGGTAAAGGCGATCAGGTTCAGACGTAATTATGGCAAATCAGCAGCCCTCAATATGGGGTTTGCCCAAGCCTCAGGCAACGTTATAATTACCATGGATGCCGACCTTCAGGATAGTCCGGAGGAGATACCAGAACTGATGGAAATGATTCAATCAGGGAAGTTTGACCTGGTGAGTGGCTGGAAAAAAAACAGACAGGATCCTGTTTCCAAAACCATTCCCACGCGGCTTTACAATTGGGCAACACGAATCACTACAGGAATTAAACTACATGACTTCAATTGTGGCCTGAAAGCCTATCGGAGCGAAGTTGTTAAAAGCATTGAAGTGTATGGCGATATGCACCGATATATACCCGTAATTGCCAAATGGTCAGGATTTAATGCTATTGGCGAAAAACGTGTTGCTCACCAAAAACGTAAGTATGGCAAAACCAAATTTGGGATTGAACGGTTTATAAACGGATTCCTCGACCTTCTTTCTATTTCGTTTGTTACAAGGTTTGGACGAAAACCAATGCACCTGTTTGGTTTTTTCGGAACAATTCTTTTTGCCGGAGGGTTCATAATTGCTCTTTATCTGGCGTATGCAAAGTTTTTTTGGCATGAGTATCGTATGACTGAAAGACCGCTTTTTTATTTCGGATTACTGTCCATGGTTTTAGGAACCCAGCTTTTTCTGGCAGGTTTCCTCGGCGAAATGATTTCAAGAATTTCGCCCGACCGAAACAAATATATTATTGAGAAAACAACAGAAGACAATTGGCAAAGATTATTATTTTAGGTTCTGCCTATCCATTAAGAGCCGGAGGGCTTTCTACCTTCAATGAAAGGCTTGCTCAGGAATATATGAGCCTTGGCCATCAGGTTATTATTTACACTTTTTCACTGCAATATCCATCCATATTTTTTCCCGGCAAAACCCAATATGCTGTGCGCCCCAAACCACGCGGCCTGGATATCAGGGTAGAAGTAAACAGCATAAACCCCTTTAATTGGTTAATAACCGGTTGGAAAATAAAAAATGAACGCCCTGATATTCTTGTAGTGCGTTATTGGCTGCCCTTTATGGCTCCATGTCTTGGAACAATTGCTGCCATTGCCCGCACCAATAAATTTACCAGGGTGGTTACCATCGCCGATAATATCATTCCTCACGAAAAACATTTCGGCGATACCATGCTTACCCACTATTATATTGCTAAAAGTCACGGCTTTGTTACCTTGAGCAGATCAGTTCTTAAAGAACTTGAAATACTTGAAAAGCATGATAAACCCAAAATTTTCTCACCCCATCCACTATACGATAATTTCGGAGAGGGGATGACCCGCGAAGAAGCCCTTAAAGCACTTAAACTTTCACCCGAATATAGGTATATGTTATTCTTTGGTTTTATCAGAGAATACAAAGGCCTTGATATCCTGCTCGAAGCCATGGGTGACCCCATGCTCAACGACCTGCCAATTAAACTCATTGTGGCGGGTGAATACTATTCTTCTGATACCGAATATGTTAAAATAATCAGGGAGAAATCGTTAAGTAATAAACTGGTAATGCATACCAACTTTATACCTAACGAAAAGGTAGCTGCTTATTTCTGCGCATCCGATTGTGTGGTGCAACCCTATAAAGATGCCAGCCAAAGTGGAGTTACCCAGGTTGCATATCATTTTGGCATACCCATGATTGTAACCAAGGTTGGTGCATTGCCCGAAATGGTTCCCCACATGGTTGCAGGTATGGTAGTTAAACCCGATGCAAAAAGCGTTGCGAATGCTATTTTCAGGTTTTTTACCAAGAATCTTCAATCAGAATTTAAGAAGGGAGTTGAGAATCAGAAAAAAAGATTCTCCTGGAAAAACCTGGTTGATGCCACTTTCAGAGCCGCTAAACCTCAATAACTTCTTAATGAAAAATGAAATTGCCCGAATTATAAGGGAATCCATAAGTTTGAAGAATGAAATTCTGTCAAACAATCTTCAGTTGGAAAGTATCGAAACTGCCGCAAATACCATAATTGATTGTTACAAAAATGGTAAAAAGGTTTTGTTTTGTGGAAACGGTGGAAGTGCTGCCGATGCACAGCACCTTGCGGCAGAACTTTCAGGAAGGTTTTACTTCAACCGGCCCCCTTTACAGGCCGAAGCATTGCACGTTAATACATCATTTCTCACCGCTGTTGCCAACGATTTTGGGTTTGATTTTACTTTTGCAAGAATGGTTGAAGCATGGGGAAAAAGTGGAGATGTTTTGGTAGCCCTTTCCACATCTGGCAACTCGCCCAACATTTTAAAGGCGATTGATGCAGCACACACTTTAGGAATGACAATTATTGGGTTTACTGGAAATGGCGGGGGTAAAATGGCCGATATTTGCAATGTGCTTATCAATATTACTTCAACCAATACCCCCAGAATACAGGAGGCCCATATATTGATTGGCCATATTATCTGCGAACAGGTTGAAAAAACCTTGTTTGAAAAGCAAGAATAAAATTGCATTAAACCAGAATAATAATTAATGGCTACCAGCCCAAAATCCATCTTTTGCAATATGAATCAGCCTTTGAGCGTAGATATTAATTGGACTCTTTTTCTTGATCGTGACGGGGTTATTAATGTAAGGAAACCCGATGAATATGTAACAAAACCCGAAGATTTTGTGTGGAACGAAATGGCTGTTGAAAGCATCGCTTATCTTTCAAGACTCTTTGGACACGTTTTGGTGGTTACCAATCAGCAGGGTATTGGCAAAGGACTTATGAGCATTGATGACCTGAATAATATTCACACCAGAATGATCGATAAAATTGAAGAAGCTGGTGGAACAATCCATAAAGTATATTTCTGCCCAAACCCGAAAACTGACAGAAGCTTTATGCGAAAGCCTTCACCAGGTATGGGTCTTAAGGCACGCAAAGACTTTCCAGGTATCGACTTTCGTAAATCGGTAATGGTAGGCGACTCAGTATCAGATATGATGTTTGGCAAAGCCTTGAAAATGAAAACCATATTTATTAACCATGATAAAAAAATCATAAGTGAACATCATAATATTATTGATTATGCGTTTCACTCATTAAAGGATTTTGCCCAGTTCCTTGGTTTTAAAATTGCATCATAATAATTGGTTTTTCAGTAAAAACACCTGCTTCATCTATAATCTGATTCATTAAATTTGTAAATATTTCGTAATTATAATACCTCATGCTCCGCTTTCTTTTCCTATTCATTTTTTGTTTTTCTTTTCATAGTATATCTGTTTCTCAGCAACCAGTAAGAGAAAACCAGAAAGATGAATCAGGCCGCAGACAAGGACTTTGGCGCGGCTATTTCGCCACCGGTAAAATTCGCTACGAAGGAAATTTTATTGATGATCTGCCTTTGGGTGTTTTCAAGTACTTTTACCCACAAGGTCAACTAAGGGCAGAATTGATTCATCAACCAGGCGAAAAAGCTGTAAAGGCAACCTATTATCACCGAAACAGAGCCATACTTGGCGAAGGTTTTTTTGTTGACCAGCAGAAAGAAGGATTATGGCGGTTTTTCAGTGATAAAGGGATTTTAACCCTCGAAAACTTTTACCAGGATGGAGTAAATCATGGGGTTTGGAAGACTTATTATAACAATGGCCGGCAAGCCGAGTTGATAACTTGGCATCGCGGGGCCCAGCAAGGCCTATATGAAAGGTATTTTATTACCGGGTCTGTCCAAATCAGGGCAAATTTTGAAAACAATTTGCTGCATGGAAAATATGAGGTGTTTTATCCATCCGGACAACCAAGAGTAACCGGTTACTATAATAATAATGTTAGCGATAAGGTGTGGACGTTTCTAAGTCAAAGGGGAGAAATTCAGAAAATTATTGTTTATGAAGAGGGTACCGTTATCAGGGAAGACATTTATATTAAAACAGATGATGAAGCAATACCCTTGCGACCAGGCCCAAGTATCCACGATGACCCCTTCTCGATTGGGCGTTTCAGGTAGTATACAGCCAAAACATTTTGTATCTTTAGTAGGAAAAATCCCGCGTTAATGATAATAAACCTTAAACCTTCACTTCTATTAGTATTATTTCTTTTTCTTATAACCTCATGCGATACAATGGTGGGAGAGCCCGCCTATACAGGTACCGAATATTTTGCCCATCAAGAAGGCTTGTGGAAAGTCTATCGTGTTGATAGTATCGTGTATGATGATTTTTTGGGTAAGATTATCAGTTTCAAATACCAGGTAAAAGAAGTAAATGATGCATTTTTTACCGATAGCCAGGGTGAAAAAAGAATGAGAATCGAAAGGTTTTACCGAAAAGATAATAACGACCCGTGGACCATTAAAAATGTCTGGACGTCTTCACTTACAATGCATCATGCTCTTAAAACAGAAGAAAACATCACATTTATTAAATTGTCTTTCCCCGTTAAACGCAATCTTACCTGGAACGGCAACCAGTACAACAATCTTGTTCATCAAAATTACAGGATTACTGAAATGCACAAACCTGCCAACATAGACAATCTTCTTTTCGATTCCACAATAACCGTTTTGCAAAAGGATTTTACTACCCTTATTGGCAGGGATCTGCAATATGAAGTATATGCTACAGGTGTAGGTATGATTATTAAAAAGTTTGTTGCATTGCAAAAGGAAATTGATGGTACGATAACAAGAGGCGTTGATTACTCATACCATCTCATTGATTTTGGAAAGGATTAAAGAGCTTTTGAGAGAGAACAATGTTCAAACGAAACTGTTTAAGACACTAATATATCCTTATATGAAGAGGTTCCTGTTTTTCCAATTATTATTAAGTGTTGCTCTTTCAGTCAGTTCCTCAAACGGATTGATGATTTGGGTAGAGTTTAAAGATAAAAACCATAATAACTTTAGCCTTTCAAGACCCCATGAATTCCTTTCGCCCAGAGCCATAGAACGTCGTCAAAAACAAGCAATACCCATTGATTATTATGATTTTCCTGTAAACAGGGCATATATAGATTCAATTATTGGCCTTGATGGTTTTACTTTTTATTACTCAAGCCGATGGTTCAATGGGGCAATGTTTTCTGCCCGCGATGAAGAAACCCTTGCTCAGCTAAATCACTTCAATTTCATTGCTTCTAAAGAAATAACCCGACCCTTAGCCAAACCCGCAACCAATAAAAAAGGGACACAGAATGTAATCGGAACAAATGAATTTTCTGATAGTTATCCAAACAATGGATTACTCGCAGGAAATTTTCCCTTTTCAGCAACCTCCCTGCAGCATCAGTTTGCAGATTATGGCGCAGCACAGAACCAGATACTTATGGTAAAAGGAGAATCGATACACCAGAAAGGATTATGGGGTGAAGGGAAAATAATTGCCGTTCTGGATGCCGGTTTCAGAGCTGTGGATACTATGAATGTATTCCAGGACTTATGGATTTACAACCGGATAGCCGGATTTCACGATTTCGTTCAAAATAAACCTGAGCTCTACAACGGCCACTCACACGGTACATTTGTATTATCAGTAATGGCCGCAAACCACCATGGTTTCTATAAAGGATTAGCACCACAGGCCACTTACTGGTTATTAAGAACCGAAGATGGAGCTACAGAGTATAGGGTAGAAGAATATAATTGGTTAGCTGGAGCCGAATTTGCCGATAGTGTTGGGGTTGATATAATTAATTCTTCTTTAGGATACAGCACTTTCGATGACCCTACCCAAAACTACTCCTATTCCGATTTGAACGGAGCTAGCACTGTGGTGTCAAGAGCCGCAAATATGGCTTATAGCCGTGGAATTTTAGTTGTAAACAGTGGTGGAAACTATGGGACTCAGAGTTGGAAATATATTGGTGCTCCGGCCGATGCTCAGGGTGTTTTGGCTGTTGGTGGGGTTGATCATAAAGGAGTCAAAGCCAGTTTTAGTTCGGTTGGGCCCACTCCCGACCGTAGGATAAAACCGCAGGTTATGGCTCAGGGCCAAGGTGTTGCGATCGTGAATACAATGGGTGATATTTCTTTTGCCAATGGTACATCTTTTTCTTCACCTATTATAGCAGGCATGGCGGCATGTTTGTGGCAAGAAAATCCGGAAGCCACCGCTGCCGATATAAAGCAGGCTATTATTAGAAGTGCCGACAGATATCATCAACCAGATTCGCTTTATGGCTTTGGTATCCCTGATTTTTCGAAAGCGTCGGCTCTGCTCAAAAAACAAATTCATGATAACCAATTTATAAGGCTCCTGCATAATCCATTAAGGCCTGAATCGTCACTCTCCTTTTATGCCTTTTCTAATGAATATATTACGGTTGAGTTAATAAATACCAGTGGCCAAAGAGTACTCATGAAAGATCGAATTGCTGTAAATCCCGGACTGAATATCATAAAGCCTTTTACCGATATTTCCGTTTTAGATTTGGGCATGTATCTCATTAGGGTTAATTTTAAGGATCGATCCGAAATTATTAAGGCAGTTAAGTTTTAATCAGGTTCTTTTGTTTTTTTGCATTATTAGGATAAAATATGATTTATAATATGCAATTCATGTAATTGTTAGAAATACTATTTGACATTCTTCTTAGCACAAATTTCTAAGTTACTCATTAAGCTTCCACAACATAGATTTTTATTCCTTTGATTCCCGCTTCAGGTTTCAATATTCTGGGAAACTTACAGGATAATTTACAATACGCTATTCTCAGAGAGATAAAATGCCCTTTGCAAAGCTGTAATATTCTGATATTAATTTAATTAAACTCATCTATTAAGCTCTAAAGTATTCATACTAAATGCCAATTAAATCAGAAAGTAAGTTTGAACAATAGTACAAGCAAAAGAGTAGGAGTAAATGACCTATATTTAGTCGAAACTGTTTTATTGGGTTCAACCTTAGTTCCAAATAATCTTATAGAAATTATGCTGCGTAAAATTTGGCAATGATTGTAATAATAATTGCAAATAATAATTCAATAATGTAAACATTCAATAAAACAGCTGCAATTCAATAATGTAAACTGCTGGAATCATTAGTAGTTCACAAACGTAATTCATAATGTTTAATATGCTCTTATTAATGCATTTCACAAATATCAACAAGAAATTACTGATGACAATATTGTTTACATTCATAAATTAGCCAAATACAATAATTTTTATAGTTTAATTGATATATAAACAATTAATTATCTGTATTATAATAAGCTTACATGATGTATTTGTTTAAGTTATAGGCTGCGAATGATGCCTTGCGATCAATGTTTTCTTATTGAAAAAAAAAATGTCTAAATAGCAGGTAAACAATAATATATAACTTGTAATTAAACAAAGAAGTGAATAATTTAAGTGTGTACAATTGTAAACTATTTGCCAATTGTTAAAGTTACAGGCGTAAATCGCGATAAGAGATATAATTATTACATTTGTTATCAATGCTTTTTCACAATGGTAAACAGAATACAAGAAATTTTAAATCGCTATCATCTCACTGCTGCAAAATTTGCAGATCAATTAGATGTACCCAGGTCGACTATAAGCCATATTCTATCAGAAAGGAATAAACCAAGCCTTGAATTCATACAAAAAGTACTTGAACATTATCCGGAAATCAACACTGACTGGCTTGTAAAAGGTGTAGGTTCAATATTTGACTCAGAACCCGGATTGTTTTCTAATATGGATGAAGCTTTTACGCCATCTGATGCAAAAGCTGTTGCCGATCCCAAAGAATATCCTTCCAGGAATGAAATAAAAGAGAACAAAACAGAAACTACCTTTAAAGAAGCAACTCCTGAAAAGGAAAGAATTGATGAATTAAAACATAAAAACACTAATAATCAGCAAATTAAAGCTGAAAAAAAGGAGATGACTGCAAGAAAGAAAATAAAAAGAATAATTGCCTTTTATTCAGACAATACTTTTGATGAGTTTTTTCCTTCAGAAAACCCTGACTAAAACCTTTCAAATGAATTAAAAAAGAAGGCAGCCTCAATAATTGCATTTTCATCAGAGTCGGAACCATGCACTGCATTAAGAGCAGTATTTGTTCCATACAGTTTTCTAACAGTCCCTTCATCAGCTTTGGCCGGATCTGTAGTTCCAATAAGATTTCTGTAATCGGCTACCGCATTATCCTTTTCAATAATTGCAGCAACAATAGGCCCCGATGACATAAAGTTAGTCAATCGTTCATAAAAATCACGGCCTTCATGGATTTTATAGAAAGCCTGAGCTTGGTCAAGGGATAGTTTAAGCATTTTAATTGCTGTAATTTTGAATCCTGCATTGCAAATCATGGCTAAAATTGCACCTGCGTGCCCATTGGCAACAGCATCGGGCTTAATAATCATAAGTGTAGTGTTTCCTGACATTGGCTCTTGTTTTATTATTGTTAGAATAATTTGAAATGGTTTAAAATTTACTTAGTAATTCTAAAAATATCCTTGGTATTGATTGAAACAGTTTTGCGCTGGTCATTTTTCATATCTTTGCACAATTATAAGGTTATTATCAAAATTTCTATGGTTAAATAAACACCATTAACAAATTTTTGTTTTAACAAATGAATTTAAATTTTCAGGGGATAGAAAGGGTAATATCTTTATTGGCAGATAAAAATGTAAGGATTACGCTTATAAGTCATATTAATCCCGATGGCGATGCCCTTGGATCGGTACTTGGTCTTTATCATTTTTTGCTAAACAACGGGTTTACAAATGTAAAATCCATATTGCCAAGTGGTTATCCATCTTTTCTTGCCTGGATGCCGGGAGCAGACAATATACTTATTGCCGATACCCCAGATAATCAATCTTTGTCAGAACAGATTATTGAACAAACCGAAATAATTTTTTGTCTTGACTTTAATGATCTTGCCAGGACAGCATCTCTTGAGTCTTCGATGAGAGGTGCAAAGGGATTGAAAGTATTGATAGATCATCATCCAGAACCGAAATCCCATTTTGATATCATTTATTCGGTGATAGATGTATCATCGACCTCAGAGTTGATTTACCTATTCATCAAGGCTTTGTATCCAAAAAACAGAATTGATAAAAAAATTGCCGATTGTCTTTATGCAGGAATTGTTACTGACACTGGATCATTTAGTTACAGCTGTAACTTTGCATCAACCTACAATATTGTGGCAGAGTATATAGAGTTGGGTGTTGATGGAGAAAAAATTCACAGGCTAATATATGATACATATTCCGAAAATCGAATGAGGCTTCTGGGCTTTTGCCTGAGCGAGAGGTTAAGGGTACTGCATGATTGTAAAACTGCATTTATTTATTTATCTGTTGATGATTTATTGCGATTTAATCATGAAGATGGCGATACCGAAGGCGTTGTCAACTATGCGCTTAGCATTAAAGGCATTTGCCTGGCCGCAATATTTATTGAAAAGGAAGATAGAATTAAGATTTCCTTTCGCTCAGAAGGCAGCCTGAGTGTAAATTATTTGGCTCGGAATTTTTATAGTGGAGGTGGGCATAAAAATGCATCAGGCGGGCATAGCCATAATTCGCTGCAGCATACTATAGCACATTTTGAGAAACTTATTAAGGATTTATCTGCCAATGATTTCGTTCTGTTAAGAGATGTACAGGATATTCTTTAACTTTGCACCCTTTAATTATCATCTTTAAAACCAGAAATGATTAAACCATTGCTGATTATACTTTTTTTTTCCCAGCTCTTTTGGATTTCTTGTGTTGGGAGGAACAATGGAGATAACACAAAAAATACTGATTCACAGGAATTAAAGGAGCAGTTACTCCTGGCGAATACCTATTTAATTGATGCTGAAGATCAGGAAATAAAGGACTTCATTGCACGCAATGGTTGGATTGTTGAACACACTGGTTCAGGATTACGCTATATGATATACGAAACCGGGAAGGGTAGAAATACTGAGAACAATAAAACTGCTGTATTCCATTACACTATTAGTCTGATAACTGGCGATATAATTTATTCGTCGAGGGAGAAAAACCAACCAGGAGAGTTTTTGATAGGCAAAGGTGGAGTTGAATCGGGTCTTGAAGAAGGAATTCTCCTGTTACGGGTGGGCGACAAGGCAAAATTAATTTTGCCATCGCATCTTGCTCATGGGGTGCCTGGCGATGGGTTAAAAATCCCTTCAAGGGCAACAATAATTTATGATATTGAACTTATTGCCTTAAGAGACTGAAATTCTATATAATAAATTCATTAATATAACTTTAATTAATCTAAATTGTTCATTCGTGCCAGCCTTACAATAAGCATTCATATTTAGTTTGATGCCTTATAATTGATGGTATAAAAAATCTAGTAAAACTTTATGAAAAAAATTCTGATTCTACCGACACTAATTCTTTTGTTCATTGCTGTTTCATGCCAACAGGGAGGGTATAAGACAACTGATACCGGACTAACTTATAAGCATCACACAAAAAATAAAGGACCAAAACCATCCATTGATAATATTGTAAAGATCGATTTTGCATATCGCTTTCCGGCGGATTCTGTTTTGTTTGAAAGTAAAATGAGCGGCGCCCCTCAGTATATCCGGATTGACTCTTCAGGTTATGCAGGAGATATTTACGAGGGTCTTCGCTTAATGTCCAAGGGAGACAGTATAACATTTCTTTTCAGAGCAGCTGATTTCTTTACCGTAACAATTGGCTATCCTAATGTACCCCCTTTTATAAAGGAAGATGATACTCTATATGTAGATGTTTTTATGCATGAAATCTTTACACAGGAGGAGTATGAACAAAATATGCAGAAGCAAAGGGAAGAGGTGCTCAAGGAACAGGAAGTTGCAGCACAGTTGGAACTGACAAATCTTGAGAAGTATCTTGCTGAAAATAACATTACTGCTAAGCCGGAAGAAAGTGGCTTGATTATTATTGTTCAACAAGAAGGCAGAGGACCACTGCCGCGTTCAGGTCAAACCGTCAAGGTAAACTATACAGGTATGGTACTCGATGGTACTGTTTTCGACACATCCGTGGGTCGTGGTCCACTTGAATTTGTTATTGGCCAGGGACAGGTGATAAGAGGTTGGGATGAAGGAATTTCAAAACTGAAAGTGGGTTCAAAAGCCAGACTGATTATCCCTTCGCATATTGCATACGGTGACGCTCAAAGAGGGCCGGTTATTAAGCCTTTCTCTACCCTTATCTTTGATATCGAATTGGTAAGTGCCAAGTAGAATTCTAAAACAATATTTTTGAACATTTGGTCTCTGATTAACAACGCATTAAATTCTATGAAAAACCTGACAGGAAGAATAACCCAGATAAATATTGATGGCTCATGGGTTTTATTATTGGTTGTTTTCCTGATGACTTCATGCAAAACACTTATGATTCAGGAAACAAAACCCACCTTCATTGTTCATGAATCTGGATTGAGTTATATGGTTGTTAAATCAGGGAACGGAATCAAGCCGGCTCTTAATGATATTGTAAAGGTTCATTATACATTAATGCTTGAAGATAGTACACTTATCGACAGCAGTTATAAAAGGGGAGAACCTGTTTCTTTCAAGGTGGGTGCCGGACAGGTTATAAGTGGTTGGGATATTTCCATAACATTACTAGGTGAAGGGGATGAAGCGATTCTTAAAATACCCCCGGAACTTGGTTACGGCGACAGATCAGTGGGCGATATCCCAGCCAACTCCACCCTGATTTTTAATGTAAATATTATTGATGTAATTCCAGCTCCCAAACCCATGACAATTCCTGATGGAGCATCAAAAGTAGAATCTCCTTCAGGATTGTCCTATGCCATTGTAGAGAAGGGGCGAGGTGTTCAGCTGCTTTCAGGAATGAAAGTAAAGGTTCATTACACTGGCTTTTTTGAAGATTTTTCAATTTTCGATTCTTCTTACGAAAGAGATCAACCTATTGAGTTAACCCTTGGCCGTGGTATGGTAATCAGGGGTTGGGAAGAAGGTTTATCTTACCTGAGGGTGGGAGACAAAGCCCGCCTCTGGGTTCCTTATCAGTTGGCCTATGGCGAATTTGGAAGGGGCCCCATTCCACCCAAAGCAAACCTTATTTTTGATGTTTATATTGTTGATGCTATCGAATCTGCCAGAATTCAGCCCTTTAATACATTAAACAAGGATACTTTGGTTACCCCCAGCGGTTTGAAGTATATGGTAATTGAAGCAGGCAGGAATAGTGTTCCAGAGACTGGTAGCATAGTTACAGTGCATTATTCAGGATTTTTGCCAGATGGAAAGATGTTTGACTCCTCAGTAGAAAGAGGGCAACCCTTCAGGTTTGTGCTTGGTCAGGGGCAGGTTATTACAGGCTGGGATGAAGGAGTTGCGCTGATGAGGGTAGGGGCAAAGTATCGTTTTATTATTCCCTCTAACCTGGCTTATGGTCAAAGGGGTATTGGCCCGATTCCCGCTGATGCAACTCTTATTTTTGATGTTGAACTTATTGATTTTGAATAATTAACCTTTTCAATATGACTTTATTGCAGATTACATGGGAAGTGAGTCCGGTTATTTTCTCTCTTGGGCCTATTTCTGTAAGGTGGTACGGACTTTTCTGGGCATTGTCGTTTTATATTGGCTACGAAATTATATCGCGCATATTCAAGCGCGAAAATGTTGGACAGAATGAAATTGACAGCCTTTTAATTCATATTGCTATTGGCAGTGTAGTTGGTGCTCGCTTAGGACACTGTTTTTTTTACGATTTTG
Source organism: Bacteroidota bacterium (assembly GCA_037441525.1). GTDB lineage: Bacteria > Bacteroidota > Bacteroidia > Bacteroidales > UBA7960 > SKVR01. Next base: position 179,882 of record JBBISA010000001.1, on the reverse strand, counting down.
ATTACTATATTTCAAATCCTGTTGAGATATTTTATATCTGGCAGGGTGGGCTTGCAAGCCACGGCGGAGCTTTCGGAATTATTATTGCCATGATAAGGTATTACAAAAAGGTTTCCAGCAAACCATTTTTATGGGCTGTTGACAGGTTGCTTATCGCAGTTGCTCTTGCGGCACTCTTCATCAGGATGGGAAATCTTATGAACCACGAAATTTATGGCTATGTAACTGATAAACCCTGGGGATTCAGATTTATTGAGAACGTATCACAATGGATGCGGGGTGCCGAACCACGGTTTACAGACCCGGTTCACCCAACAGCAATTTATGAGGGACTTGGATATCTTTTCATTTTCCTAAGCATGATGTGGATGTATTATAAAAGAATTGGAAAACTTTATGAAGGATTCCTTTCGGGATATTTCCTTATTACCTTGTTTATTTGGCGGTTTGTGGTAGAGTTCTGGAAAGAGCCACAAGGAACCCGACCTGGCGATTTCGATTTTGATGTTATGCAAAACCTTGGAATTAATATGGGGCAGATTTTAAGTATCCCAATGATTCTATTGGGCATTGGTATACTCATTTACACTTTCCGACACAAGCGACCTGCTCTGCCCCCATCAAAAAAATAACTCAAATGGACTGTTTTGAAGCAAGCTAAAGATTACCTTTTCCTAATAAGAATACGCTCGGTTTTTTGTGAAGATCGGGCGTATTTTTTTTCCACCACCCAATAGGTTCAGTAGTTATTGATTCTGATTCAGTGGTTAACTCCGATGCAATGCAAAGCAGAACCTGGTCATTACATTCGGCCAAAATATCTGTTAAAAGTGCATTATTACGGTATGGTGTTTCCATAAATATCTGGGTTTGAGAAGTATGGGCGATAGTTTTTAGCATCTCACGTATTTTTTGCTGCCTATCTTTTTTTTCGATAGGCAGATAACCATGAAAAGTGAAACTCTGTCCATTCATACCCGATGATATCAAAGCCAGGAGAATAGAACTTGGACCCACCAGAGGAACTATTCTAATACCTTTTAAATGAGCAAGTAATACCACTTTATTGCCTGGGTCTGCAATACAAGGATTTCCAGCTTCCGACATAAGCCCCACGTTTTTCCCCAATAAAAGCCCGTTTAAAAAATTGGGTATTTCATTTTCGTGTGTATGCTGATTCAATTCATAAAAATTACATGCGTCGAAATCACCTGTAAATTCCATTTTGCGGAGATTTCGACGAGAAGAACGGATATCCTCGACAATAAAATCATTTAAGTTATTTATTATCAAAGAATTATGGGCAGGTATTGTGCGCCGGAAATCATCATTGCCTAATCCAACTGGTATCAGGTAAAGTGTGCCGTATTTGTTTTTAGTCTTCATCGCTAATTCCAGGGAAGGTGTTTAAGGTCGACATTGCCACCTGAGAAAATTACCGCAACTCGTTTTCCGGTAAAAAATGGTCTGTTATTTATTACCACTGCCAATGCCACAGCCGAAGATGGTTCAATAATTATCTTCATTCTTTCCCAAACAAGGTACATGGTTTCAATAATTGACTGTTCTGACGTAGTAAATATATCGGTAACATTCTGTTGAATTAAGGGCCATGTTAAAGTCCCCAGAGATGTTTTCAGGCCATCGGCAATTGTCTGGGGATTATCGGAAGGGATAAATCTATTGGCCTTTAGAGATTTCCAGGCATCATTGGCCATTTCTGGCTCAGCGGCAATTACTTTACTATCAGTTAAAAAATATTTAGCAGTAAGCAATGTTCCGCTAAGTAATCCACCACCACCTACCGGACATATAACAATATCGGGGTGAAAATTAATTTGTTGATTCATTTCGAATAAACAAGTGGCTTGCCCTTCAATAACATCAGGATTGTTATAGGGGTGTATCACAGCTGCGCCGGTTTTTTGCTTTATTTCGGCCAATGTTTCTTCCCTCGCTTGCAGAGTAGGTTTGCAAAAAGTAATTTGAGCCCCATATTCTTTAACAGCATTTACCTTAACCTGGGGTGCATTTTCAGGCATTACAATGTATGCCGATAAACCGTTTATTCGAGCCGCTAATGCCAGAGCCTGGGCATGATTTCCTGATGAGTGTGTGCATACCCCATTGGCAGCTAATTGTTTATCGAGTTTTAAAACGGCATTGGTTGCTCCCCTGTATTTAAACGCTCCCCCTTTTTGAAAGTTTTCACATTTAAAAAAGAGTTCGCTCCCCGTAATTTTGTTAATTGTCTGGCTCGTTAAAACGGGTGTTTCATTTATGTAAGGCCTAATTCTGCCAAATGCATTGATAATGTTTTCCTTTGTGGGTATTTTGATACCTTGAAACATTTGCTGTGCTGTTAATTATTGAGTCTGGTTCTGTTTTATTTCAAGAGCAATCAATTCACAAGCTTCGTCGAGCATATTATATACATTATCAAAACCCTCGTTGCCACCATAATATGGGTCTGGCACCGACCGATTTTTACCAGGGGATGAGACATTTAGTATCATCTCAAGCTTTTCCTTATCTTCCCTTTTTCGGGCAATGGAAATAAGGTCATTAAAGTTAAAAGTATCCATCGCATATATCCGGTCAAATCGATGGAAGTCGTCGGGTGAAAATTTTCGGGCACGTTGATAAGAAATATCTATTCCATTTTTGCGGGCAACATCAATAGAACGCGGGTCAGGCATTTCGCCGGTATGATATGATGCAGTGCCGGCAGAATCGACGGATGCGTTTAGCTTATACTTTTTAATTTTCTCATTCATAATCCCTTCTGCAAGGGGGCTTCGGCAAATATTGCCATGGCAAACCATTAGGATTTTCATTATTTTTATGGAACTTTATTATTTGTTTGAATATGCTTACAAATTAAGTTTTTCTAAATTGGGATTAAATCCGGCTAAGTCATTAGTTCATTGCATTCCTAAAGACTAATCCGGGATAAATAATCAAATTAGTCATTATTAAAAACCCGGATACCTTTAAAGGATAACCCGGGTAAGATTTTTTCAATTTGTCCTCATTAATGTCTTAAGCCTTAATTTTCAGAATACTGTCAATTTCATCGAAGTGTTTTTTAAAATCCCGGTCGGTATCGTAAAGGTTCTTCACTGTTTTGCAAGCATGCAGAACTGTTGCATGGTCTTTTTTGCCAAGTTTACTGCCAATGGTAGCCAATGAGTGTTTGGTGTAGCTTTTTGAGAAATACATTGCCAATTGACGTGCCTGTACGATTTCGCGCTTGCGTGTACTTGAGTTTATTTTATCAATCGGAATGCTAAAATATTCACCAATGGTTTTTTGGATATGCTCGATGGTGATTTCGCGGGGAGTGCTCTTAACAAATTTCTGCAATACACTATTGGCCAAATCTATATTGATGTCTTTTTTATTCATCGATGATTGTGCCAGGATGGAAATCATGGCACCTTCCATTTCGCGGATATTGGTATCAATAGTAGTTGCAATCAAGTCAATAACATTTTGTGGCATCTGAACTCCATCGTTATAAAGCTTCTTCTGCAAAATTGCAACGCGGGTTTCAAAATCGGGTACCTGCAGGTCGGCAGACAGGCCCCATTTAAATCTTGAAAGCAGCCTGGGTTCTATTCCCTTCATTTCTACAGGAGGCTGATCCGAAGTTATAATAATTTGTTTGCTGTTCTGATGCAACTGGTTGAAAATATAGAAAAAAACGTCCTGTGTTTTAGGTTTGTTGGCTAAGGAGTGGATATCATCAACTATCAAAACATCAATCATCTGATAAAAATGGATGAAGTCGTTTTGATTGGAGTTTCTTACCGCATCAATAAATTGGTTGGTAAACTGTTCGCAGGAAACATACAACACAGTTTTTTCGGGGAAGTTATTTTTTACTTCAATACCAATTGCATGGGCAAGGTGAGTTTTTCCAAGTCCGTTGGCAGAGTATATCAACAGAGGATTAAAGGAAGTTTTACCGGGGTTTTGCCCCACTGCGATACCCGCGCTTCGTGCAAGCCGATTGCAATCGCCCTGCACAAAGTTATCGAAATTGTATGTTTCGATTAGTTGGGGGTGAATATCAAGCTTTTTCAACCCTGGAATAATGAATGGGTTGGGTACCGATTTCCCATTTTCTTTGTTTAGGTCAAAAGGCATAGTTACCGGTGGATTTTTCAATGCTTTTTTATTAAGCGTCGGTGCATTGATGGTTAAGGGGCTACTTCCGTGATTCCAGGCACTGTCCATAACAATGCTGTATTCCAGCCTTCCATCACTGCCTAGTTCTTTTTTTATTGTTTTTCTGAGTAATTCTATATAATGTTCTTCCAGCCATTCGTAAAAAAACTGACTAGGTACCTGTATCGTTAAAACATTGTTTATAAGTTTTGTAGGTTTGATGGGGGCAAACCATGTGTTGTAACTGTTTTGAGGTATATTGTCTCTTATAACGCTTAAGCATCTTAACCAAACTAAATCGTGAGTGTTGTCCATTTCTTAATTACGAATTCAAATTTCTCTTTCTGTTTTACTGAATAATGCTTTGAGCTTGATTTACAGCTGTGTGAAATTGTTTAGTGACCCCCTAAACTTCTGAACAAAAATTGAAAAAAAATAGTGAATAAAAAAACCTTAGGACTCTTGATTTTTTAAAATTTTTGTTGTAAAGGCTTCGACAAAAGTTTCTTTATTACGATTGTTGAAATAAACATTCATTCTTCCTAACCTTACACCGCCATAACCGGTTTGCCCAATGTAGACTTTTTTCCGGATGGCGTTGGGCACAATTTCAGGCGAATCGAGTAAAGTGTGTGTATGTCCGCCGAGAATTATGTTTGTATAACGGGTATTACTGGCAATAGTAATATCATCGGGTTGAGGTGTGGAATTTTTGTATCCCAGGTGCGAAAGGCAAATTATTAAATCGCATTTCATTTCCTCTTTCAGCAATATTTCAATGGATTGCGCAACCTTAACAGGTTCGTGCCACAAAGTATTTCCAAAATGGTTTCTGCCTACCAATCCTTCCAGCTTAATCCCCAATCCGTAAATGCCAATTCTCAGATTGTCTTTAATAATTACGAGATAAGATTGTGTTTTGCCATGGAGAATTGTATCTGAAAAGTCGTAATTGGATGTTACGAAAGGGAAGCGAGCAAAAGGCAGAACTTTTAAAAACCCCTCCAAACCGTTATCGAATTCATGGTTTCCCATGGTAGCGGCATCGTAACCCATCATAGACATAAGCCTTAGTTCTGGTTCCCCTCCATATATATTATAATAGGGGGTACCCTGAAAAATGTCGCCGGCATCGAGTAAGAGCACATCGTTTGTTTCTTTTCTGATGGCAGCAATAACCGCAGACCTGCGGGCATACCCACCCATCAGAGGAAAGCGGGGATCATTTGCTGGGTAAGGATCAATACGACTATGGGTATCGTTTGTGTGTAAAATACATAAATGACTTAAATCATCAGAATTCCCAACCAGAGGCCTTATACCTGCAACAAGGGCAGCACTGCCAAGCAAAGTATTTTTAATAAAGGTTCTCCGGTTAAGATTTTGCATAATCATTGTTAACGGTTTAAAATTTGTATCCTGCCATCCAGGGTGGCTGAGATTCTTTCTCCTCGGGTATGCAGTGTTTCCATGTGTTCGAATATTGCATCACGCACTCTCATACCAAGAATTTCGGTATAGACAGGGTTCAGAAAAAAATTCATTGAATCACCGCCACCTGCCAGGTAATCGGATGTAAGAACCTTGTAATTCCTGTTTCTATCAAACTCAGCTCCATTGATAAGGATACTTTCAGGAGAATTATTTCTGATGGTGAGCCTTAAACCGGCTACCGGCATACCTTCTGTAGCCTTGGCCAGATACTGAAACAATTCAAAGGTCTTTTGGCCGGTAAGAGTAACTACCACCATTTCATTTTCAAAAGGAAGTAGTTCAAAAACCCTGGAATATGTAATTTCTCCCATGGGTAGTGACACACGCAGCCCTCCATAATTGAGCAAACAGAAATCGATGGGCTTATTATCAGATGGATGATAAAGGGCCTTTCCCTTTAGGAATACCAGGTCTGCGACGAAATTGTTGAGTTTCCCTTCGGGTGTGCCCTTTTCCAGAATTTCAGCTGAAAAAGCCACAATCCGGTTGAAATTCCTGGATAGTTGTTCACGATAGGTTGAAATGATTTTCTCCTGAATTGAATCGGAATGGGGGGCACTATTATGGTCAAGAAGGATGGTGGTTCCATCCAAATTTATATCACCTGGTAGCTGTTTGCAAGAAATTTGAAGCAGCAACACGAGGGATAGTATAAATATACCCCTGAGCCTCGTCATTTTTGTTGTTGTGTTTTGGAAATTTTTTGGCTGACAATAATACTATTTAATTTTCAAAAAAACAATGTAAAAACGTTTGCTTATTAAATTTTACACAAAAAAATAACATTTGTTTTATTGTAAAATATATGCGTTTTGTTGTAAATATGCTTTAGTTAGAGTGAAATATTTTTCAATTCTCTGTATTTCAATGGTTATTAATTGTTCCAATATAGGCTGGCTGTGATTATGATAGCTAAAATGTATATTTAAAATCAATTGTTAAGCCATTTAAGGATTGAAGATATGATTTAATTTGGTCTGCCTTATTTTTTCTTACTGAAAGCATAACCCGGCTTAGTTGGTTAAATTCATTTTGAAGTATGTTTAGATTGTTCTCTTTTATAATTTTCATAACGTTGTTGGTATGGGGATACGCAAATGTGATTTCATACACTTCCATTACGATTTTTTCGATGATTTCATTGTTTTTCAGGGCGTCTTGTGCTGCAGCCTTGTAGGCATCGATAAGTCCGCGCACGCCTAATTTTGTTCCGCCGAAATACCTTACTACCACAATCAGGACATTTGTAATATTGTTGGATAAAATTTGCCCATAAATAGGTTTACCAGCTGTCCCAGAAGGTTCACCATCATCATTTTGGCGGTAACCATCACGAGCCGGACCTAATGCGTATGCATAGCAATTATGCCGTGCATCAAAATATGTTTTTCGAAGCTCATTTAAATATGTTTTAATGTCCTGTTCATTTGATACAGGAAAAACAAAAGATAAAAAGCGACTGCCTTTTTCTTTAAATGCTCCCTGGGATTGCGATTTTACTGTTCTGTAGGTATCATCAAACATACTGTTCTATTTTATAATTTATTCAAAACAGATGGATGGTTATGTGTTTAAAGCTGTTGCAGAGGGGTTAGCCGGATCAGTAATGAGAATCCGGATTCTTAATCCAATAAAGTAATTCCTGCCCGATAAATATCTGTGAAAAACCTTGTTGTGGAAGGGTAGGTGCTCTTAGACCGTTTTCAAAAAATTTATTTCCCTGAAAAATTCTTGCTTCATCCCATGTTTGGGAGGTGATAAAAGCTTTTAATAGTTTTTGACCACCTTCAACAATCACCGACTGTATTTTTCTGTTTTTCAATTCAGTCAGCAATATTTCCAGGAATTGCTTGTCAGCAAAATTCAATTTAATCCAATGGGTATTTTCCTTAATTAGGTCTTCTTTGGAGTTAAACACGATAGTTTTCTGAGTATTATCGAAAAGATGAAGGGTGTTTGAAAGTGTAAGGTCTTCATCTATAACGATTCGTGTGGGTTGATTACCACTCCATTCTCGCACATTAAGTTTTGGGTTGTCTTTCAGGGCAGTAATTGTTCCCACCATTATTGCCTGTTCTTCAGTCCTCCATTTATGAACAAGCATTCTTAGGTTTTCTGAAGTTATCCAGGTAGGCCTGGCGGGGGTTCCGGGCAGTCGTTCAATATCTATGAATGCATCGGCCGTTTGAGCCCACTTCAGGATAATATAGGGCCGGTTTTTTTCATGAAAAGTAAAGAATCTTTTATTTAACGAGAGTGATTCCTTTCTTAAAATGCCCACTTCAACTCTTACACCGTTATTCCTGAGCTTCGAGATACCTTTACCGGCAACAGCATCGAATGGGTCAATACATCCAATTACAACATGAGGGATTCTACTTTGGAGAATAAGGTCGGTACAGGGTGGAGTTTTTCCAAAGTGGCAACATGGCTCCAGGTTTACAAAAAGTGTTGATTGAGTAAGAAGTTCTTTATTTTTAACCGAAGCGATTGCGTTTACTTCAGCATGTGGGCCGCCGTACTTCTGATGATACCCTTCGCCGATAATTAAACCATTATGCACTATTAAACTACCCACCATGGGGTTTGGAGCAACCATTCCCAGCCCGTTTTGGGCCAGTTCCAGACAGCGGTGCATAAAAAAATCGTATTTTTCCATAAAAATAATGGCCTTCAAATATTTCATCGAAGGCCAAATTTACAACAATATATAACAGTGTAAGTGTGTAGTTTAAATCACTTGCCAGAATTAAGTTTTACCGAATTGCTTTTGAGGTAATCGCGGTGAACTTCTTTAAGGATAGAGATAATATTTCTTGATTTTTCATCTAATTCACGACAAAGTGTTTCAATTTCGTTAATGTTAAATTTTGATTTGGATAATTCCTGTATTTGTTCGATAATGTCGGATACTTCGCTGAATCCCATATAGCTATAACCTGGTTTTATCTTATGAACCAGTTTCCCCACCGTATCAATATCCTGATCGAAAAGTGACTCGTTTATACCCACAATGGTACGTGGTATTTCTTTTAAAAACTTGGTAATGAGTGAAACAATCCCTTCCAGGTCGTCATCAAAAATATCTTCCAGTGATTTTTTTACTCTAAGTTTGGCTTTTTCAACATTAGCCATCTGATTGGTCTCAGGAGCAATTTCCTGGGATTTTCGTTCAACAAATGCGGTTTTGGCATTACTGGCAGCGCTAAATATTTTTTCATATATTATCTCCTGGTCGCAAGGCTTGGTAATGAAATCGTTCATGCCAGCATCCTTAACCTTTTTGCGTGTTTCAGAAGTAACATCGGCTGTAAGGGCTATTAATTGAATATTATGATTAAGGACATTTGAGCGTGGGTCTCTGACTTTTCGGGCGGTTTCATAACCATTCATTTCTGGCATGTGCAGGTCGAGCAGCACCAGGTCGTAGTTGTTTCTTTCAAGTTTCTGAATGGCTTCACGTCCATTTTGGGCGATATCAATGGAGGTATTCCATTTTTCAATAATACGGCGCATTACAAACTGATTCATGCGGTCGTCTTCAACCAATAAAATATTAATTCCTTTCAGATCCCTCAATTTTGAGCCAATTTTACTCATATCGGGGATGAAGGTTTTATCACTAATGTCAAATGCGAGTGTAAACCAGAAGGTTGAACCCATATTCTGCATACTCTTGAGCCCAATATGTCCTCCCTGCAACTCAACAAGTTTTTTCGAAATAGAAAGCCCAAGTCCTGTGCCACCAAACTTGCGGGCAGTATCGGTGTCGGCCTGAATAAAACTTTGAAAAAGCTGGCCTTGTTTATCTTCAGGAATCCCAATACCTGTATCAGAGACCGAAAATCTCAATTCTACATGTTCAGTATTCAATTTTAGCAATTTCACCTGAATATTGATATGCCCTTCATGAGTAAATTTTACTGCATTACTAAGTAGATTGAGCAAAACTTGTCTTAATCTTGATGGGTCGCCTTTAATTACAGGGGGTATGTTTTTGTCAATTTCGCTAATTAACTCAATACCTTTTTCGCGAGCCCTGAATTCAACTGTTCTGACCGATTCATGCATCAGTGTGAACAGGTCGAAGTCAAGTTTTTCAATATCTACCTTGCCTGCTTCGAGTTTTGAGAAATCCAGCACGTCATTTATTACTCCGAGCAGGTGGTCTGATGAATATTTGATGGATTTCATGTTTTCCATCTGGTCAACAGAAAGATTTTCTCCTTCAATTACAAGGTCGGTAAGTCCGATAATGGCATTAAGGGGTGTTCTAATCTCATGACTTACATTGGACACAAAGAAAGATTTTACACGGTTGGCTTCTTCGGCAATTTCTTTTGCTTGTTTCAGTTCCTGTTCAATTTTTTTTCTCTCAGTTACATCGAATATTATACAATAATCAAGCATAGTATTTTTTTCGATTATGGTACTTGAATGCAACTCAACCTCTCTTACTGAACCATTTGCAAGTTTTTGATTACAGAGGTAGAATGTTCGGGTTTCACTTTGTTCGGCGTTTGCTTTTTCGCTTATCTTTTCGGGATGGGTGGTATTTATTTCGCTCAGATTCATTCCCATAAGTTGTTCTCTGGAGTAACCGTAAAAGTCGATAGCCGCCTGGTTAGCATCCTGAACCACTGATGTGGCCGGGTCTACAATCAGCATTACGGCTGAGTTTTTAAAGAAGAAATTCTTGTATCTGAACTCGCTCTTTATCAATTCAAGCTGGGCTTGTTTAGATGATGTTATATCAATGGCAGTTGCTAAAACTGCCGGCTGGTTGTCGTACTCAATAGAACGGGTTGAAAGGTCAATCCATCTTATGTCCTTGGTTTTTGTTATAATCTGAAACTCGCCTCTGAAATTAAATCCATTTCCTTCGATGTTAATATTTTCATTTTGCGGATTGGAAAGGCTGTTGGGGTGAATAAGCTGCCAAATTTCCATTTGCGATAATTCCCCTCGTGTAAATCCGGTTAATTGTTCCAGGGAAGAATTAATAAATTTAAGCTTGAAATTCTGAAAAATCATCATTGCCGAAGGGTTCGATTCGAGGAGGGATTTGAACCTTTTTTCTGTTGAATAAGCTCTTTTACGGGCTTTTATGGTTTGGTACAGAAGGAACCCCAGAATTAAAACAGCAATGGATAAAATAAGAATAATTGCTGCAACACTTACAATAATTCCACTATTATCGTTTGCCATTATGGTTGATACCCGGTTGGTCAGTAATGGTTTGGAATTTCCCAGAAAGGTTGCAATAACTTTTACGAAAGAGGATTCGGATAAAAATGTTATAAAACCTGAACTTTCGGTTACAGTTAAGGTTCCGTTTATCTCGCTGATTATACCTGTTTGCAGCCTGCTGGGGAGTTGGGATGCAGTTTCTTGTTGCACCAAAGTGCCTGTCAGTATAATCAGTACAAGAGAAAAGATTGCAGCTATGCCAATGAAAAACCTTTTCACTTAATTTTTAGTTTTCAAAAAATCAACCGGTAAACAGCCGATTTTTGTATTTGCGTTGTCGGATAATGTTGACTAATAAAAATCAACGCAACAAATGTAAAAATAATTCTCTACAATTCAAACACAAAATATGTCGACCAAAACTTGATTTATTTCGATTTAAAACTAATTAAGTTGTTTGTGTCTAAAAATCAGCATAATAGAAAAGTTGGTTTAATTAATTTTTTTTATAAGAATCTATTAATTGTTATTTAGACTAATTTAAAATAAGATAATGTCGTAGCAAAATCGTATTTTTTTCAGACTAAATATAGAAATATTTAGATTAGCTTTAATAATTGAGGCTATATAAATTCAATAAAAACTTCCTTAAGAAATTTCTCTTCTAACTGAATTGATAGTTTTCTTGCTACACTTCTTCGAATCTCTAATTCAACCGGAAGGTTGGGGTCTTGATGCGCTATGTTAATTGCGGTGCCGATACACAGGTAAATTTCATCACTTTCGAGCAGCATCTTAACTATAAGGTCTGCAGGGCCTCTGCCAAGTTCGGTACGTTCATTGAATTTTTCGAGTATATTACTCACCTTGCTCAGGGTTAAAATGCCTTCAGTGGCAAGGTCTATCCCCTCCATGTAGGAAAGCGGGGGCAAATCAGGATCGTTGAATTCAAGCGTATCTTCTACAGAAGTATTAAGAATACGCGCCACAATATCCACAGTGGTGCCACCGGATAAAATTTTTTTCCCGTTAAAGTCTCTTACTTTGTTTGCCAGGTATTCATCTTTGGCCGTATCGAAGGGTGGACCTGAGCAAAGCAATAATTTTCGGGGTTCGCGCAAGTAAACAACAACAGTGCTTATATCATCCTTTGGTTGATAATCGTCGTTGCTATGAGCTTTGCTAACCAGAGCACCTGAGAGTTTTACGGCAGAAATGGACGCATTTTCCTTTAATTTGGACAAAACTAATTCGCGAGTATTTTCCAAACCAAAACCCAGTAGGTATTTGCCTTTTCCAAGCCCTGATTGTGTGATGCCGTCAGAAAGCAATATAATCCGGTCTTCTTTCTTTGCTTTAAAGGTACATGCTCTGATTTCCTTGTTTTGCGATTCTGTTTCGAGGGTTATGGTATGCCATTGGGATTTGAGAAGTTCCTCACCTCGCAAAATTATGCACTCGGGGTTGTCGTAATTAATTATGGTTGTTTGTCCGGTACTTTCAATATCAACCACTGTGAATGTGGAATAGCTGATTTTTCGCTCGCTGCAAACGGGCAGGGTATTCATAATGATTTCGGCAATTTTATGGACATCTTTATGCTCAACGGTAAAATTCAGAGCCATAGTGGCGGTAAGAGTGGCAAGAAGATTGGCTTTAACACCATGACCCATACCATCCGAAAGTACCAAAATTGTCCTGTTTTCCTCCTTAACCTTTCTCGAAAGGAAAACATCACCACAAATCCGTTCGCCAAAATGGCTTTTCTGATTTACTCCAACTTCTATGTAAAACGATTCGTCCATTTATATGTGATTGCGAATAAACCCATTAGATGTCATATCTTTAATTTGACAATCTCTGTTTAATCAGCCTTTTTAATTTTTTTGTATGTTTCAATTATTGAATTGAGCATTTTTTCCGTTTTCGATGCCCCTTCTCCCAGCGAAAAGGCAATTTGCTGAACCATTTTCAGGTTCTCATCTATCACTTCATTGACACGGTTTATAATTTCTTCCTGCCTCACTTCAGCAACATACATATCTCTTAATACCGCACCAACAATTTTGTTTGGTTTTAATGAAAATACACTGATATTCAACAAACCATCATTAAAATGGATATCACGGCTAATAATGTTTTCATCTTTCTGAAGCACAAAACTGAAAAGATTATAGATATTATAGGGCAGGAGAGTTTTAAGATCAGCCCCTATTAATCCGGGAATAACATCGTTTATAAGTTTTGCATCATCACCTAAGATATTGATAAATGACTGATTAGATTCTATTACCTTAAGTTTTTCGTCAACAATAACGGCTGCAGAGGGTAAATTTTGCAACAAAGAGGAGATAGTATCAGACTTTATTTTGATTTTTTGATTTTCAGCCTTCAGAAGTTTTTGGTTTTCCTCTGCTTCAATCTGTTGTTTCCTTAGTTTTTCGTTATTGGTTTTCAGGGTTTTAATGTAATCCTGTTTATTTTTGAGCGACCATGTAAGACATGTATCGGGTTTTGAAAGGCCCTGGCTTACCGCAATGGCAAAATCACGGCACGATCTGAATCCGCAAGCGCTACATGCTCCTTTTTCGTTGGGTGTTTTGCCTACTGATTTAAGGATTTCTTCAATGTGGTCATCTGAGGGCATTTCAAGGCGTTGGTCGTCGTTTAGAAATATACGCGAAAGTTGCAATTCAGAAAACTCAGCCATGTATTTATTCCACTCTGGTTCGTCAAATTTTTCAAGACGTTTGCGTGAATAATCAACGACCAGGGTTTTTCTGAGAAATTTATGGCTGGTGTTGCTGGTACCTGGGCCCATTAAACATCCTTCGCAATAAAAAAGATTGAAGTGTTTTTTTACCGCTTCTGGCCTGGCATGAAACTCCTGAACAGCATCAAGGATGTTTCCGGCTCCGGATGCAGTAAAAATATCGGAACCAAGCAGGTTTTCGACCAGGCCGGCCGCTGCGAGTATTCCGCGACTCAGTGGATAAAGTGATCCCAGGTTGCCAATGGGTTTGTCAAAATCGGAGTATTCCACTTTCGATTCCGTTACATTGAATCGTGAAAAAAGTTCCCTTAATTCCTGGAAGGTGAGCACTGCATCAACTTTTGCTTCACCATCATGACGGATTGCCTCGTGCTTTGCCGATATGCACGGACCAATAAAAACAACCTTTATATCTTTCCCGTAAAGCTTTCTTACCACCATAGCCGTTGCGGTCATAGGGGTAACAATAGGACTGAGATTGTTGATCATTTCGGGAAAAAACTTTTCAATGTATGCTGTTACTGTTGGACAATTGGATGTAAGGTAATATTTCCCACGAAAGTTGGTAAACAGGTTGTTGTATTCCCTACCCACCAAATCTACACCAAAGGAAACCTCATTAACATAGTTGAATCCTAAAACCCTAATCATTTCAACAAATCTGCGGTAATCGGTTATATCCGGAAATTCGCCGCTGATGCTGGGATCAACAATAGCAGCCACCTGTTGGTCAGATTTAAGCAGTTCAAGGGTTTCATCTATTGAACTTTTATATGATACTGCACCAGCCTGGCATACCCCAAGACAACCACCACATCCTATGCATCGATCGTGATTAACTTCAGGAAGGTCAGTTTTTTTATTGATGGTAATAGCCTTTACCGGGCATGCCCTTACACAGGCATAAGAAGTATTACACTTATCGAGGTCGATTGATATAAGTTTCATCAGTCAGGATTTTTCTTTAAAAGGTCTGATGGAACTCCATGTTTGCAATTTTGATGGAGGTTTAATTTTGTTGAGCTCGCAAACCCGATTGTTTTCTTTGGCAAATATTTTCGTTTCATAATTAAAGCCTTGGTAATTTAAGTTTTCGTACCCTGATACTCCGCTATGTAATATGGTATAGATTTTAGGCTCCTTTAACATTAAATGCTTTATCAAGTAAGGCCTCAAGTTTTTGTTGATCGGAGTAAAAAAATAAGTCATTATCCAGTTTAATTACAGGGCCCTTCTCACAATGCCCCATACAATGTGCCCCTTTAAGAGTAACATGGTCTTCAAGCTTTCGATCTTTAAGGTATTGCTGTAAAAATGCAACCGTTTTCTTATTGCCTCGCGAAAAGCAACTGCTCCCCATACATATTACTATTGTTTGAACGTTTTGTACCATCAGCGAAAGTGGAATTACATGCTGGTTGTGTGGTGAACCTATTCACCTGTTATTTTTTTCACAAAATTAACTATAATCCAATTATCTACGGGTTAAAATGCTAATAACTTCACAGCAAAATATCCCGGGCACTTAATGCTGAATCAGATTAAGTCTAAATTGGCCTGATTGCCCCTTAAATAAACCCTTGGCACTTATAATTTTTCTTATATTTGTGGCAACTGCCTGAAGGTTATGATCAGTATAACAGCTTATTTATCAAACCCTGGAGCAGCTAAATATAACCCTGTCTTTCATTGTTAAGAATTTATCAACACACACCCATGGATAGGAAACTCTCGGTAATTTTTGAACAATTTCCCAACCGACAACGCGACGATCTGATCCCCATGTTGCACAAAATTCAGGACCATTTCGGATTTTTATCAGAAGAGATCATTATTCATGTGGGAAAGTACCTCGATATTTCTGTTAACAAAATTTTTGGGGTAGCTACATTTTATGATAATTTCAGGTTCGGACCCAAGGGAAAATATCATATCAGGCTGTGCAACGGTACTGCCTGCCATGTTGCTGGTTCTTCAAACATATTGACCGAACTGGAAAAACACCTGAAAATTAAAAGTGGCGAAACTGACAAATCAGGCTTGTTCAGCCTTGAGGTAGTATCATGTATTGGGGCCTGCGGACTTGCCCCGGTTATTGAAATTAACCAGCAATACTATACCAACCTGGATTTGGATTCAGTAAAAAACTTAATCAGTTATTTCAGGCAAAATCCAGAAACAGACTATGAAAATTAATGATCCTGCCCAAATAAAGCAGTATCTTATCGAAAAGGTTCTGCTTAATCCCCAAAGGGATGCTGACCCTGCTATTGCCAGGCAACTGTCTTATATTGCCCTTGAACGCATTTCTAATCCGTTGATTTTTGTAGGCACTGCAACCTGTGGTGTTGCTGCGGGTGCGCTGAAAACTTACCTGGCAATTGAAAAGTACATTGCGGATAACGGACTGAACATTGACCTTATAAAAGGAGGTTGTAACGGTTTCTGTGCTGCCGAGCCCATTGTAGATATTCAACTTCCGGGAAAGGCCAGAATTTCATTTCATAATGTTTACAAAGATGATGTTCCATCTTTTTTGGATGAAATTCTCAATAACAATCTCCCTGAAAAGCATGTGTTGGGGCAATACCGCAACGAATTGCACCAACTCTGGGAAGGTGTTCCTTTTATGAATGATTTGCCATTTTTTGCACCACAGAAAAAAATCCTTACTGCAAATTGTGGCATTATTGACCCTGTTTCGATAGAACAATACATTGCAAAAGGAGGTTATCAGGCTTTTGCTGATACAATTACCCACCATACTCCCTCACAGGTATGCGATATTGTTGAAGAGAGTGAACTTGCCGGAAGGGGCGGAGGAGCTTTTCTTGCCGGTAAAAAATGGAAAATATCGCTCAATGCGGTGAGCGACCAGAAGTATTTCGTTTGTAATGCCGTTGAAAGCGACCCTGGCAGTTATATGAACAGGGTGATAATGGAAAGCAATCCTCACAAGTTAATTGAGGCACTTTTAATAGCTTCCTACGCCATAGGAGCCTCCAAGGCATTCATCTTTACCCGGGGCGAGTTTGCACTGGCAATTGAAAGACTTAATGAAGCAATAAAACAAGCCCGGGAGTTTGGAATTATCGGGCATCACATCTTTGAATCGGGTGTTAACCTTGATGTGATTGTGAAAGAAGGAGCCAGGGCCTTTGTGTGCGGAGAAGAAACCGCGCTGATAAACAGTATTGAAGGAAAAAGAGCGATGCCGGTTTACAAGCCACCTTTCCCGGCAATAAAGGGTTTATGGAATAAACCTACCATTGTAAACAATCTGGAAACTCTTATAAATGTGCCGTTGATCATTAAAAACGGGCCTGATTGGTTTAAAACCATCGGCAATAAGGTAAGCAAAGGTACCAAGCTATTTACCCTCAGCGGAAAAGTAATGAGGTATGGCACCATTGAAGTTGAAATGGGAATAACCTTCAGGACCATTGTTGAAGAAATCGGAGGTGGCATGAAAGGAGTTGCACCCTTTAAAGCAATCATCCTGGGTATAAACAGTGGGAGTTATATCACCGAAAAAACTATTGATACGCGTGTGGATTTTCAGGAATTGCGTTCGGTGGGTTCACAACTTGGAAGCGGAGCCTGTGTGGTAGTAGGCCAAGACAGTTGTATGCTTGATCTGGCCCGTTTTTTTACGGCTTTCTTTAAAAATGAAAGTTGCGGAAAATGCATTCCATGCCGCGAAGGTACAGCATTGATGCTCGAAATTGTGGAATCAGCAACCCGCAGGCCTTCGAAGGAAAATGCGTTTCAAACCCTTGAGCGTTTCAAGGGCATAATGCATTTAAAAAATATGGCCGATGTAATGAAGGACTCAAGTTTGTGCTCTCTTGGCAAATCGGCACCAAATGCCATACTCAACACTTTGTCGAACTTTAAAACTGAGTTCGACGCACATGTTTTCGAGCGGAAATGTCCGGCTGGGGTATGTCGCGAACTCAGAACCTACAACATTGATGTGGATATGTGTACCGGTTGCACAGCATGTTTTAAAAAGTGCCCTGTGGATGCCATCATTGGTTCTCCGCGGCAACCACATTTTATTGTGCAGGATAAATGTATTGCCTGTAATGCCTGTTTTGAGGTGTGTAAGTTTAATGCTGTTATAGTCGATTAACCCTTTTGGCAATGAGTTTTAACATAAACGTAAATAATACCCAGATGCAGGTACAGGACGAAGAAATTCTTCTCACTGTACTCCGTCGCAATGGAATCAGAATTCCTACCTTATGTCAGATAACAGGATTTACACCAGCCGGCGCATGCAGGCTATGTGTGGTTGAGGTGGAAGGGAAAAGGGACCTTATTACATCATGCACCTATCCTGTAGAGCCCGGAATGATAGTAAAAACCAATACACAAAGGGTAATAAAGGCCCGGAAAGCCATTGTGGAAATGTTATTGGCCAACCACCCCGACGATTGTTTATACTGCGAGCGAAACGGAAACTGCGAATTGCAATGGCTTGCCGAAGAATTGCATGTAAAGGAAAGAAGGTATTACAGTAAAAAAAACAGCGAACAACGTGACCATTCGAGCCCAAGTGTGTATCGCGACCCATCGAAATGTATTTTATGCAACCGATGCGTCAGGGTTTGCGAAGAAATGCAGTTGGTAACTGCTATTGAATTTGTAGCAAGAGGAAACAAAACCCGGGTCAACTCAGCCTTCAATAAAGGTTTGAATGTTTCGAGTTGCATTGATTGCGGGCAATGTATTATGTATTGCCCCACCGGTGCACTGGTCGATATTTCGCATATTGAAAAAGTACAATCAGCTATCAACAACCAGAAAAAAACAACGGTGGCAATGATATCGCCAGGTTTTACTGCATCAGTAGCCGAACATCTAAATATCAAAACAACCGACAATCCCGAAGGTCTTATCATCGCAGCCTTAAAACATATAGGGTTTAACAAGGTTTTTGATACGGCAATGGCCAGTGATCTGAATATAATTCTTGAAGCATCAAGGCTGAAGGAAAGAGTTGAAAAAGAAATTACCGTTCCGTTGCTTTCATCATGCTGTCCGTCATGGGTTGAATACGCCGAAGAGTTTATGCCGGGAATGCTTCCTGATGTTTCGAACATAAAATCACCACAGCAGCTAATGGGAAGGCTTGTAAAGTATGAGCTCTGCAAGGATACCGAGCCAGAAAGGCTATACACCGTAGCACTGTCAGCCTGTGTGGCAAATAAATTTGAGGCAGCCCGCGAAGAAAACACCCAAAAAGGGATTTCAGAAACCGATGCCGTTATCACTGTCAGAGAATTTTTAAGAATGATGAGGAGTTTCGGACTAAATATTCTTCAACTTCAACCCGAAGAACCCGATATGCTCCAGGGCAATGCTTCATCAGCAGGCTTCCAGATGTCATACTCAGGCGGAAAAGCTGAAGCAGTTGCTTACCAGTTGAATCTGATGGTCAATGGTAAATCGGCCAGTGCATTTCGTTTCACACCCCCAAAAAACCCTGGTAGCAAAAGAGAAGTGAAGGTAAAAATAGGCAAACATGATTATGGTTTTGCCTGGGTTAGCGGAATTGCAGAAACTGCTAAATATCTGGAGCAGCTAAAAGCCGAAGGTCGCAACGATATACACTATATTGAGATAATGGCCTGCCCGGGCGGATGTGCAGGTGGTGGCGGGCAACCTATAGTAATGTATACAGACAAACAAAAACAGAGAAAAAAGCAGGCCCAGGAATTGGAAAAATTGAAAACAAATATTATGGCAGGGTTGAACCAGGATTTGGTAAAATACTCGCTGGCAGCACAAAATCCTGAACTGGATAGTGAATTTTTCACCCAATTTCATAAAAGGGATGTATTGAAATAGTCAATTATTTAAAGGCGTTTCGATTGAATTGCTCAGAATAATAACTCAATGGCAATGGACTATAAGAACCAGCTCGTTTACACAGTAAAAGACCGCTGCAGGGTCTGTTATACCTGTGTTCGCGAGTGCCCTGCAAAGGCCATCCGTATAATGAACGGACAGGCCGAAATCATGCCCGAGCGTTGTATTGCCTGCGGAAACTGTGTTAAGGTATGTAATCGTGATGCTAAAATGTTCCTGTTTGCCATTGACAGTGTAAAAAAGCTAATTCAGAGTGAAAACATCGTGGCCGCCATAATTGCTCCAAGTATTGCTGCAGAGTTTATCGATATTCCTGACTATCAAAAACTGGTGGGAATGATAAGGGCACTGGGATTCGACTATGTAAATGAAGTTGCTTTTGGAGCTGAATTAGTGGCAAATCAATACAAAGCTTTACTTCAATTAAACCATAAACAGCCTTATATTTCAACAAGTTGCCCAGCCATTGTAACCTATGTTGAGAAACATCATCCACAGGTGGTGCGCTCATTGGCTCCCATTGTATCGCCCATGATAGCTACGGCAAAAGTGCTCAGGCGGATTCATGGTGATGACCTAAAAATAGTATTTATTGGTCCATGTATTGCTAAAAAATCAGAGGCCACACATAACCAGTTTAAAGGGTTGGTGAATGAAGTTATTTCATTTATTGAACTGAGACGAATGTTCGATGAAAAAAAACTTCAGTACGATGCAGTTGAGCCATCTGAGTTTGACCCGCCATTGGCTGGTAAAGGCTCTGTTTTCCCCATTAGTGGGGGTATGCTTCAAACTGTCGATCTGGAGGAAGATTTCCTTAACGGTGAAATAGTTGTTGCTGAAGGTCGGCAAGACATTACCGAAGTATTGCGCGAATTTGAGGAGGGATACCTTGAGGCGAAACTTTTTGATTTGCTCTGCTGCAATGGCTGCTTTAACGGACCTGGCATGAGTAATCGAAGCAAGTTTTTTTTCAAGCGCAAAAGCATAAGCAACTTTGCCAAGCGGCAGTTTGCCCGGTTAGGACAAGAGAACTGGAAAAATGATTTTGAAAAATTTCGCAATACCGACCTTAGCCGTTATTTTATTGCCGACGATCAGCGGTTCAGCACTGATATTTCGGAAGAAGAAATAAAAAATGTAAAGTTAAGGCTTGGGATAAAAAGCCCGGAAGATGAGCTAAACTGTACTGCATGTGGCTACGATACGTGCCACGAACATGCCATTGCCATTTTGAAAGGCATAGCTGAAACCGAAATGTGCCTGCCATCAACCATCGATAAACTGCATGAGTACATAAAAGAGCTCGATATTAGCAATAAAAAACTGGCATCAACCCAGGCGGCACTTAAACAAAGCGAAAAACTGGCATCAATGGGCCAGCTTGCTGCGGGTATTGCCCACGAAGTGAATAATCCGCTTGGTGTTGTTATAATGTACGCCCACCTTTTGCTCGACGAAATTGAACCCGATTCGCCTCATTACAAAGACCTGAAACTTATTGTTGACCAGGCCGACCGGTGCAAGAAAATAGTGGGCGGTTTGCTTAACTTTGCCAGAAAAAGCAAGGTGGACATTGCAGAGGTAAATATCCGCAGCCTTATTAAGAACAGTATGAAAGCATTGGTAATGCCCCAAAACATCGACCTGATTATTGAAATAAGAACTCAGGAGCAGATTTTACAATGCGATCACGATCAAATGGTACAGGTTTTCTCTAACCTGATTAAAAATGCCATTGATGCAATGCCATCGGGTGGCAGGTTGACTATAAATGTTGAAGATGCTACCGGTAATGACAACGAACTTGTTTTTATTATCAGGGATACTGGTACAGGTATTTCGACTGAAAACATGGAAAGGATGTTCGAACCTTTTTTCACTACCAAGGAAGACGGTAAGGGTACAGGTTTGGGATTGCCTATAATTTATGGAATTGTGAAAATGCACCACGGAAATATTAAGGTAGAATCAAACGACAACCCGCAAAAAGGCCAAACAGGCACGAGCTTCATGGTTTTGTTGCCACGTGTGGCGCAAAATGCACGGGCAATTTAAAAAAATAAAAAGGACTTGTAAAAACTAAGGTAAAATGCTAAAAATAGAAAAAAAGAAAATTCTTATTGTTGACGATGACCCAGATTACCTTTTTCAGCTCGGTATAGCGCTAAACGATATGGGTTTTAATGTAACAGAAGCATCGTCGCAAAAGGAAGCAGTTGATTTTATTGAGAAAATGAAGCCCGATCTGGCTATCCTCGATTTGATGATGGAAAACCAGGATACAGGTTTTATTCTGTGCCATATTATAAAGAACAAATACCCCGATATTCCAATCATTATTGCTTCGGCAGTAACCGCCGAAACAGGACTTCTTTTCGATGTGGAATCGGATGAAAACCGGGAGTGGATCAAGGCCGATATGTTTCTGGATAAAGGTATCAGGATGGACCAGTTGCAAAAGGAAATCAATAAACTTCTCAAAATATAATCGGTTGGCATGGGCAAACTCAATCTTTTGGTAGTTGATGATGAATTGGGAATCAGGAGTGGAATAAAGCGCATACTGGAAAGTTTTTCAGTCAGCTATCCCTTTATGGATGAAGATTTTGAGTTTGAAGTGCATGAAGCCGAAAGCGGGGAAGAAGCCATTGAATTGCTCGACAACTATATTTTCGATATAGTTCTTCTCGATAACAAACTGCCAGGGATTCAAGGAATTGAAGTTCTTGAATATATTAATTCTCAGGCCCTTGAAGCAATAGTGGTTATGATTACTTCTTATGCATCACTCGATATGGCCGTAAAGGCTACCAAAAGCGGCGCATACGATTTTGTACCCAAACCATTTACCCCAAAAGAGCTTCGTAGTTGTCTCGAAAATATTGCAAAACAACTCTTTTTAAGGCGTATAACCGCCAAAATGCAACAAGAAGGCAAGCAAATACGCTTTCAGTTTCTTTCAGTGCTTTCGCACGAGTTAAAATCACCTCTCAACGCGGTTGAAGGTTACCTGAAACTGATGCTTGAAAAAAGAAATGGTCCCTACCTGGGCGATTATACTGAAATGATAAACCGGAGCATGGCCAGAGTGCAGGAAATGCGAAACCTTATCCTTGATCTTCTCGACTTTACCCGCATCGAATCAGGCAAAAAAGCACGCAACATTAAAACTGTTTTTTTAAGCGAAATCGCCCGGCAATCCATTGATATCATGCAACCCATGAGTATCCAGAAAGATGTTGACATCCATCTCAACTGCAACGAAAATATCTCTCTCAGAGCCGACCGTCAGGAATTGGAGATTGTAATCAATAATCTTGTATCAAATGCTGTGAAATACAACAAAAATGGTGGTCGAATAGATATAGACATCAGAAAAGATGACGATGACTCGGTGCTATTAAGTGTTACTGATACAGGTATAGGGATGAAGGAAGAGGATATAGAAAAACTTTTTGAAGAGTTTGTTCGCATAAAAAGCGAGCAAACCAAAAACATCAGCGGAACAGGTTTGGGCCTTTCTTTGGTAAAGAAAATTGCCGACCTATACAACGCCACCATCCAGGTAGAGAGCAAACCCGATGCAGGAAGTACATTTACCCTTAAGTTTCCTGCCAACTAAATATGAAAAACATACTCAACACAAAACAATATTAAATGGATTCCAAAAAAATACATGAACTACCCGGTAAAACTATCGAACGGTTAAGCCAATATCGTAGAATACTATACAACACAATCAACCAGGGCAAAGCCAACGTATACTCCCATGAGCTTGCCAAAATGATGAACCTTACATCTGTGCAGGTGCGCCGCGACCTTATGCTAATTGGCTATTCAGGAAGCCAAAGTAAAGGTTACATCATCAAAGACCTTGTAAAGCTTATTGGCAGTATTATAGATAGTGACAAGCCCCTGAATGTGGCTATTGTGGGGATGGGAAATCTGGGTCGGGCCATTACGAGTTATTTTTCCGGAAAAAGAGACCGCCTGTCGATTGTAGCTGCCTTCGATAATGACACCCAGAAAACCAAACGCATCATTGCCGGGGTGCCCTGCCACCACATCCATTCAATCGCCGAAATAGCCCCAAAGGAAGACATCAGAATAGCTATACTTACTGTAGCGCCCGAAGGCGCGCACGAAGCAGCCCGATTGATTATAAATGCCGGAATAAAAGGCATCCTTAATTATACTTCAGTACCCCTTACTGTTCCCGAAAATATCTACCTCGTGGAATACGACATCATTACATCCCTCGAAAAACTTGCTTTCATGGTAAAGCATGAGCCCGATAATCACTAATGGAATTATCTTTGAATCAACATTTTATATGCACCACCAAACCTGCACACATGAAAGTTTTTAAGGATACACTGGAAGCTGCCGGAATAATCAGAAATACCGTTGTCACAACCGGATCGTTCGATGGCGTGCATATAGGGCACAAAACCATAATTGACAGGTTGAATCATCTTGCCCGGGAAATCAATGGCCATTCATGCCTGGTAACTTTCCATCCGCACCCCAGAAAGGTGCTATATCCCGACCAGAAAGACCTAAAACTAATTAATTCGCAGGAAGAAAAAATAGAATTGCTTTCCCAAACCGGGCTCGATAACCTCGTCATTATACCGTTTTCGGTAGAATTTTCCAAAACTTCATCCCACGATTTTATAACAAAAATACTTATCGGGCATCTGGATGCCCGAGTTATTATTGTGGGCCACAACCACCATTTCGGTTACAACCGTTCGGGCGATTTTTCCTATCTGTATGATCTTAGCAACAAAATGGGTTTTAAGGTAGAAGATATTCCGCTTAAAGATATTGAGAATGAGACCGTAAGCTCAACCAAAATCAGAAAAGCCCTTCTCGAAGGCAATATTATGAGGGCTAACGCTTACCTAGACTATCAATACATTATAACTGGCAATATTACTGATAATGTGAGTCCTGTGCTGTCTGGAGCGAGGGGCAGGTATTTTAATATGTCCATTGAAGAAGAAGAAAAACTGATACCTCCCAAAGGAATTTATGCCACCAATCTACTGGTAAATGGCAAAATGCTTAAATCGATGACTGTAATTTCTGAAACCAATGGACAACCTGTAATTGATTTTTCACTCTTGTATGACAAACACAATTTGGAAGGAGAAAAAGGTTCAATTTTATTTTATAAGAAAATAAAGGGGAGCGAGATATTTTACGATTTTACTATTGATAATGATGAAGTGATTGAAGCAAGAGAAGATGTTGACGAGTTAATCTATTAATGCAAATACCCCTTGATTATGATTGCAGGCAACAAAATGAAAGTAATTTTTCTGGGCACCGGCACATCAACCGGGGTGCCGGTTGTTGCCTGTAATTGCGATGTGTGCAGCAGTGCCGATCCCCACGACCGGCGGCTGCGTACTTCGGTGCTTATTAAGGTGGGAGGACATAATTTTGTTATCGATTGCGGCCCAGATTTCAGGTATCAGATGATCAGAGAGAAAGTAGATGATATTACTGCCATTATTTTTACCCACGGGCACCGCGACCATATTGCAGGTCTCGACGATGTGAGAGCATTCAATTATGTATTGAATAAAACCGTAGACATATTTGCCAGTCAGGAAGTGATCGATTCCATTCATCGCGAGTTTCCTTATATATTTACCGAAAAACGATTCTTTGGAGCCCCCCAGCTCGAATTTCATATTATCGGCAACGAAAGTTTTTTTGCCGAAGGGGTAGAGTTCATGCCCATCGAAGTTTTGCATCACAGATTGCCGGTTTTTGGTTTCCGCATTGGCAATTTTTCTTATATCACCGATGCCAATTATATTTCGCCCCAGGAAAAGGAAAAATTGAAAGGTTCTGAAATTCTCGTTATCAACGCCTTGCGAAAATCGAAACATATCAGCCACTTTTCTTTGGAAGAGGCCCTTGAAGTAATAGCCGAAATCAATCCCGGGAAAGCCTACATAACCCATCTGAGTCACTTCATCGGAATCCATAAAACGATACAGCAATCCCTGCCTTCCAATGTTTTTCTTGCTTACGACGGATTGACTGTTGAACTTGACTACCTGGCCCCGGAAGTAATTTCTACCAGTAAAATTCAGTCAACCTAAAAGAATTATACTAATGTTAACACAAGCTGGAATCAAATTTCCGTATTTTTGTATCTTAATTACCGAATTACTTAAATGGCATGATATACCACCCCGAAATATATAAAATTCGCGATGAAAGGATGAAACCTTTTATCGACCCCAATGAGATTTGGAGCTACATTAATACCATAAAGACTGATAAAAGTCGTGTTCGCGAAGTTATTCAGGCTTCGCTCGACAAGAAAAGACTCTCCCTCGAGGAAACAGCAATATTGATCAATGCCACCGATCCCGACCTTGTAGAAGAGATCAAAGAGGGCGCACGTACCCTCAAAAAGAAAGTTTATGGCGAACGTATTGTTTTGTTTGCCCCTCTTTATGTGGGCGACCTATGCACCAACAATTGCCAGTATTGCGGGTTCAGGTCCGAAAACAAAGGGATGAAAAGGATAACCCTTAACGAGGAGCAACTTAAACAGGAAACCACTGCTCTTATTGATCAGGGGCACAAACGACTTATTCTTGTATATGGAGAGCATCCTAAGTATTCGGCTGAATTTATTGCCGAAACCGTTCGAATTGTTTATGGAGTAAAACACATCAATGGTGAAATTAGGCGGGTTAACATCAATGCCGCGCCATTCGATATTCCTGGTTTCAGAACCATAAAGGACTCAGGAATTGGCACCTTCCAGATTTTTCAGGAAACCTATCACGAACCTACCTATGCTAAGGTTCACCTGGGCGGAGTAAAGCGCAATTATGAGTGGCGTTTAACCGCACTCGACCGAGCTCAGGAAGCAGGTATCGACGATGTAGGTATCGGGGCATTGTTTGGGCTGTACGACTGGCGTTTCGAAGTAATGGGACTTGTAAGACATGTAAACCATTTCGAAGCAGTTTATAATGTTGGCCCTCATACCATCAGTTTTCCGCGTATCCAGAATGCACTGGACCTTAACATCGACCATAGCCACCTTGTAAAGGATGATGAGTTTGTAAGGCTTGTCTCTATTCTGCGCCTTGCAGTGCCATATACCGGTATGATACTTACTGCACGCGAACCTGCAAACATTCGCGATCAGGTTTTACGTTTTGGCGTTTCGCAAATTGATGGTGGCACTAATCTAGAATTGGGCGGTTACTCCAAAGGGAAGCGAGAAAATCAGGACCTTACCATGGAGCAATTCCAGATAAACGACAATCGTTCTCTGAACGAAATTATGGACGAGTTGATATCAACCGGTTACATCCCTTCATTCTGCACTGCATGTTATCGTCTTGGCAGAACCGGCGAACACTTTATGGAGTTTTCAGTTCCGGGTTTTATAAAACGTTTTTGTTCGCCCAATGCCTTGCTTACCATGGCCGAATATCTTGAAGATTATGCCCCGCCGGCAACCAAAGAACAAGGTTACAGACTTATTGATGAAAAACTTAACGAATTGCAGGCTCATCAAAGCATAGAAAATCTCAAAGAGAAGCTTCAGTTTATCAGGGAAGGCCGGCGCGATTTGTATTTCTAAGGTGTGCGATTATGTTTAACTAAAATGAAAAGAAATTGATAAAAACCTTGCAATGGACAGAAAACGGGCATGATTCGCCAAAAGCGAGTATGGATAAAACTTTATCATGCGGGTTCAATTATGCCACATTAAAACTATTTTCGAATGAAACATACTTTTCTACAGGCAGAAAAAAGAATTAATAAGGCCATTTAGTGCACCAGATGGACAAGCTATCTTACCAATAACTTAAACTAATTTTATTCGCATGAAAATATTGGGAATAATGGTCTACGACCGCATAAAGGAAGCAGGAAGAACTCAGGAAGTTTTAACCCGTTACGGATCATTAATCCGAACAAGATTGGGATTTCATGAATTATCGCGTGAAAGATGCAGCCGGGTAGGAACAATACTCCTTGTGTTGCAGGGCGACCCTGACCAATGCAATCAGCTTCAAAAGGAACTTGAATTCATTGGTGGAGTAGAAGTAAAAACAATGCAATTCAGCAAGCTCTGAAACCCTAATACAGGCACTAAATCTTTTAACCTAAACACAATAAACTATGGAACAGCTTGTTATACTGGGGGTACTGGTAAAAGAAAGAGAAAAAAATGCACTGAAACTTCAGAAAATTTTCAGTAAGTATGGTTGCACTATTAAAACCCGTATTGGGTTGAACGAGCTCGATATTCCCAACCAGGGCAGTGCAGGATTAATTCTGCTCGAACTAATGGGCGACAGGGAAGAATGCCTCAGACTTGAAAATGAAATACTTCAGATGAATGATGTAATGGTCAGGAAAATGGCTTTCTGATTACTAATTTAGAATAATCAAATCACTTATACATATCTGTATCCACAATTAAAGAATTACCGCATACTATGGCAAAAATAGTCCACCTTTCTGAAGCAGCATCTCTGGCAATTCATGCGATGGTTCTGATAGCTCAATCAGATTCGCATATCAATGTTAATATTATTGCCCGTGAAATGGGCGCTTCACGAAATCACCTGGCAAAAGTGCTGCAACAGCTCGTTAAGCAAAACTACCTTCGGTCTGTAAGAGGACCAAGTGGTGGATTTGTGCTTAATGTAAATCCTGCAAGTCTCACTCTCTTAGATATTTATGAAGCTATCGAGGGAAAAATTGACTCACCTGAATGTCCACTCGACCGTCAGATTTGCCCATTTGATAAGTGCTTAATGGGAGGTATGGTAAAAAGTGTTACCGATCAGTTCAAGGATTATTTTGGAGAACAATCCCTTGAAAAATTTATGAAAGAACCGCATTAGAGAGAAAACTGAGCCTTTTTCGTTGAAATATTGTAATGGTCTGTCCATTTTTTACGGTTTTTCTTTTTCCGGAAAATGATTTTATTAAGTTTTAAGACCTTCACACATTGCAATCAATTGGTGTTTTGTTGTATTGTCATTAGGTTGATCCTAAATTAAGACAAGCTATAAAATTCAGTGAAACACTGCTTTAAATGACGTATAAACCCTGAACACATAGCCTGGCAAATTTCTAAATTTGTTGTTGATTTTTACTAACGTTTTATCCTTTTGCATAGAGTTATAAGAATTTATGGACAAGAATTGTATTTAAATTTAATTTTTGTCAACTATGCGGATCAATTACCTTTCAATCTGCAAAAAATTGGTCTATTCATTCGGAATCTTAATTATGCTATCCTTGATGATCGGAATGGTTGAAGTAGCAAGTTTATACACAGTACTGATCCAGTTAAAAAAAACCGGGAAATATCTGCCTTTATCCGAGGCACCTTACCAGATTGCCACAACAGCACAATGTACCAAATATGCCCAGAGAGTTTACAGATACACCCTGTCTGAAAGTTTTTGTACTGAAGGGCAAAAGTATCATCTCTCTTTCAAAGTCAACCATGGTAAAAAAAAACCCTTACCAACAGACATCCTGAATTTTATGAATTCCTTATTGTGGTTAATGAAACAGAAGCACAAGCTTTAAATGGACTTTCAGAAATGCTGGCTGAAAATGAAAAAATGGAAGCCCGCCAAATTTTGGAAGACACTAATACAATGGTCAACCAAAGCCAGATTATGGCCCATAAGGCAATGCGGCAGACAGGGTCAGTGGAAAAAGCCTCAACAAGCATTGAAGGAATGATAAATACCATTCAGCAAAATGCCGGTGCCGACCAAGTGAACAATACTATGAAACAACTTAACGGTATTGCCCCGAGAAATACGGCTCCCAGCAAAGAAATGGCAACAAAAAGTGAAGAATTTGCAGGCCAGGCTGAACAGCTTAAAGATATGATTGACTATTTTAAACTAAGTGAAAACTGATTTAAATACTTAAACATGTAAATAAATATGAAGAAAGTAAGACTTTTTACACTATTAATTCTGGTGGCCGGAAGCATTTTGGCTCAGGAAAATCCTATTACTACCAAATTCTATGGCTACATCGCCTCCGAATTTATTTATGATACCTATCGTTCTGTGGATAGCAGGGACGGCGAATTGTATTTTTTCCCAAAGGAACCAAGGCTCGATATAAATGGCGTGGATATTAACAAAAGATCGAAGTTCAATTTAATAGCACTACAATCCCGCTTTGGATTCAGAATAACCGGACCCGATGTTTTTGGAGCCAAAGCTTCAGGTAACCTTGAAATGGATTTCTTTGCCACTCAACAGAGCTATGTAAGATTACTCAGAATGCGTCTGGCAAACATCCTTTTAAAATGGGAAAAAACCGAAATGCTTACAGGATTGGCTTTTCACCCGGCCTTTGTATTGGATTGTTCTCCGTCAACCATTTCTTTTGCGGCTGCTGCTCCCTTTCACCCTCTGAATCGTTCGGCCCAGTTGCGTCTTACACAAAATGTGAACAAGGATTTTTCAGCATCTGTCGCTTTTCTTGTCCATGGCTACCATATTAGTTCAGGGCCTACCGATGCGCAGAGAAATTCAGGGCTTCCTGAAACTGTTGTTCAACTGCGCTATGGTAATTCAGGCAACATTCTTGTGGGGGTGACAGGTGGCTATAAATTCCTTTCCCCACGCGATATTACCGCTGGTAATGTAGCCACCACTAAAACAGTGGGAGCCTATAACCTGCAGGCTTTTTCACGTTTTAAAGCAACCCCTGTTACCATAAAACTTGAAGCAATGGTTGGCGAAAACATGACCCATTTTGTTATGCCAGGCGGTTATGGTGCCAAGGGAGAACATTCTATACAGAATCCATTCGACTGGAGCAGTGATTACGACTATGCCAACCTGCGCACCATGACCCTATGGGCCGACCTGCACTCGGATAATAAAGTGTTGCAGTGGGGCCTATTTGCCGGATATCTTGAAATGCTTGGTTCAAAAGACCCATACCTCAGAATTCCCGATTTGCAGTTTTACGACAATATTCACAGTGTATTCAGAATATCACCACGCCTGACCTATTTCAATAATAACTTCAGTCTTGGATTCGAATATGCCTATTACTCTGCAGTTTATGGCGAAACGTTTGATAAATTCCGCAAGGCGCTTACCAAAAAAGATCCTGCTATAAACAATCATATTATTGTTCTGGCAAAGTATTCTTTCTGATAGGTTTTTCTCCAGTTTTAAATAAAACAAACGCCTGCCGGATAATACCTGGCAGGCGTTTACATTTCTGATAGAATGAAATTTTCTAAACTCCTCTGAGCATATTTTCAAGAATTGCTTCAAGCTCTGAATATTTTAAATTGCGGCCAATTATGGTGCCCTTGACATCCACAAGAACATTCTGCGGAATACTTCTTACTGCATACTTTGCTGCCGGGCCGCTTTGCCATCCGACCAAATCACTTACATGAATCCATTTCAGACCATCTTCCTCAACGCCTTTTAGCCAGGCTTCGCGATTTCGGTCAAGGGAAACGCCCAGTACTTCAAAATTCCTTCCTGCAAATTTCTTATAAACCTTAACCAGTTCGGGGTTCGACTTTCTGCAATATGGACACCATGATGCCCAGAAACTAATTAAAACAACCTTTCCCTGAAGGTCGGAAAGTGATACTTGGTTACCTTCGGTATCAGCAAGTGTAAAATCAACAGCAGGCTGGCCAATGGCAACCCTTTCCAGAGCAATAACGCTGGTTTCCATTTCATCGTAATAGAGGGTGCCTTTGAGAGATTTGTTGAACCCGGAAAATATTTCCCGCAACTCTTCAGGCGAAGCACCATGTTGCAACTGACGATTTGCAATAAATACGGCAACAGTCATATTGCTGAAAGGCTTAATATATTCTTTAACCATTTCTTTACGGCTAAGCTCCGCCTTATCAAAGGCTTCCCGGAGTCGGTTGGCCTGCTCAGTATTACCCAGTACTTCGGCATCAAGAATTTCTTTCTCCAGATTTCGCATGCTTTCTTCAACAGGCACCAAAAGAGTAGTTAGTCCTTCAAAAATTTCGTGAGATTGTGATCCTTTAACCGTAAACTGCAATGGTTCAAGACTTTCAACAGCAATTTGTATTGGTGCATTTTCCATAAAAATTCCAAGGCGTCCCGGAACACCATCAATCCGCAGATAGAGCATCTGGGGATATTGCAGCGAGCCGGTAAAGGTGAATGAACCGTTTTCTATGGCAACCGAATCGAGGGTTACCATTTTTCCGGATACCCGGTCCTGAAGGTAAGCCATCCCGGTTGCCTGAGTTTTGCCTGTAAGGGTAAAGTTCTGTGATGATTGTTGCTGGCAGGCAAAAAACAATGCCGCTGAAAGAATAAAAATGGAGATTTTAAAGAATTTCATGATGGGTATTATTTTAGATTTAGGAGCAAAGGTAATCATTCCAGATTGTTTTTCGGGGCAAGGCTGCTTACAACCACTATCACTACCCAGGCAATAAAAAAAGCCGGAACCAGCTCGTAAACAAATGATTTCAGAACCGGTACCCTGTTCCATATTATAATTGTGAGTGCACCCGTAATTATGCCTGCAATAACACCATTGCGGGTTACATTTTTGCTGAATAGAGATAGAATTGATGCAGGCCCTAATGCTGCCCCCAATCCGGCCCAGGCAAACAAAACCAACCAGAAAATAAGATTTTCGGCCACAAATGCAAGCATAAGCGAAGCTACTACAAGCAAAAAAACAGCCCATCGGCTGAGCCTAACCAGTTTTTGTTGGTCAATAGTTTTATTTCTGAAAAGCAACTTTTCATAAATATCCCTAATCACAGCCGATGCTGCTACAAGCAATTGAGAGTCGGCGGTTGACATAATGGCTGCAAAAATAGAAGCAATCACAACTCCAAACATTACCGGATGCAAGTGTTCGCTTGCCAGGGCAGGGTAGAGGTTTTCGGTATCTCCCAGGGGCAACAACAACGGGTCAGGAAAATATAAGCGGCCGGCCATACCTGTTAAAAGGGCCCCCGCAGCCATAACAATATTGGTAGCTGTGCCTACAATGGCAGTCATGGGCAACTTGCGGGCATCGCTGATTGACATGTATCGTGCAATAATGTGTGGGTTTCCGGCCGAACCCAGCCCAATACCTAAAAACCCTATCATGGCTCCTGCACTTATGGCAAAAACATTAGTAAATGCTCCAGAGCTATTGGTTATCAGTGAGGCTGCTTCAAAAAATGCAACAAACCCACCCATATGGATAATGGTAATTACAGGCAAAACAACCAATGCAACCACCATGATGATTCCCTGAATGGTATCGGTAATGCTGACAGCCAGAAATCCGCCAAGCATTGTATAAAATAATATGATGGCTGCTGTAACCAATATACCCTGCCAGGGAGTAAGCTCAAAACCAGCGCTGAAGGTCTTTCCGCCAGCAACAAATTGAGCCGAAACATAGGCTACCATGAACACAATAATTATTAGGGCTACCAATGCCCGCAATACACCTGTGCGATCATTGAAACGAGCTTCAAAAAAATCGGGAATGGTAATGCCATCCTTTTGTTCGCTGAATTTTCTTATACGTGGTGCAAAATAAAAGAATAGAAAAAACTCTGCAATAATATACCCGGCGGCAGCCCATAAGGCCGACAATCCCATGGTATAGGCCATTCCGGTTAGTCCTAACAACAACCAGGCGCTCCTGCCGCTTACCACAGCCGAAATAGCAACCACAAACATGTTCATTTTGCGACCACCAATAAAAAAGTTACTGATTCCCTTTGATGAAAATCTTGCAGCCAGAATGCCTACAATCACAATCAATACAAGGTAACCTGCAAAGGCAAGCATGGCCTGTTCTCCCACATGTAATTCAAATGTCTGGGATTCTTTCATGTTTTGGAAACTGCGGTTTACCTGTAAAGGGCTCTAACCAAATCCTGTTTGTTGGTCAAATGATTTCAAATACATCGTTCCTGACCCATCCAACACTTCCATCGGGCAAACTTATTTCTGTCCACTGACCCAAGGTGCTGCGAATAGACACCTTGGTACCCTCATGGAGAAGAAACAAATCGGGGCTTTGCAAGGCTGGCGAACTTTTGGCCGTAACTCTTGCCTGCATTACCACAGCCTCTTTCTTCGAGATTTGTTTATTATATTGCCGATGGGCAAAAGTGAGCGATAATATTGAAAATGTAAGAGTAATAAGCATAGAGTAAAAGGCAATTTTCTTAACTCCAACCGTACGCGAAAAAAGATATAAACCGGTAAGACACAACATCAATGTGATCAGAATTAAAAATGTAACTCCCCATCCATCTGTATTTTGAAGGGAAATTGCCCCCACCCACCACCTTTCGTAAAATAGAAGTGGCCGCTGCTCAATCCGGTCTATAGTCCTGCTCCGGGCAATGGAAATATTATGTTGAATGTCCTCATCCATAGGTTTAAGCCTGAGTGCCCTTTCATAATTTAATATGGCGGGACCCATACGGTTATTTTTAAAATAGGCATTACCCAAATTATAATAAAGGTTGGCAGAAATCATTCCTTCACTGAGAATCTTCTCATACAACTCAATAGCATAGCCATATTCACTTCTCTTATAGGCTTCATTAGCTTCAGTGAAAAGTTGCTGTGTGTCGGCCCAGGCAATGGACCGAAACATCATTAATACCAGAACAACTGAAAAGCGTTTCATAAAATGGTGTTTAAACATGGTACCCTTTCACAACTTATAATAATTGTCAATTCTTCTTGTTTCTCAAGTCTTTTTCGATAGTAATAATGGTATCGAAGGCTTTTTGGTATATCTCGGCCATCCGGTCGTCTTTTTCGCCTGGAGCAAACCTTGCAAACTCACAATCATTCAGGGTGTTAATGAAACTGTCGGCCAGTTCCTGTGGTACTCTTTTAGCTCTAAAGGCACCGGCAACATTTTCTTTATTCAATATGGAAACCGGGATACTTAACTTATCGGAAAGATATCCCCACAATGCCCTGAAAATTTCATCATAGAATTCCTGTTCGCGTTTCTTTTCAACAAATTCCTTTGCTTTTTTAAGTCGTTTACGGGCCAGTTTCTCAGCTTTTTTATTGCGCAGCAATTCCATGTTGCTTTGCAACCTTATATGGTTTCTCCAGTAAATAACAAAGAAAGCAAAAAGTACAAATGGAAATGCGAGCAACAACCAGAACAACCCGCTACCATAAAAAATTTCGCCTGCTGGTGTCAACTTCACATTGCCTGTTCTGATAAATCTGATATCGGTACCCAACATTCTAATGGCTTCCTGGGTAGCAGCTCCACCAGCCTGAGCCTGTCCAGGGCCTTCGCCCGAAACCTTTAATACAGTTTCATCAATCTCTTTTGTAATGTACTTTTCGGTTGATGGATCGAAATAAACAAAACTCCATGCAGGGATGATGAAATCCCCTCCGGTACGCGGTATCATAACAAATTCATAGCTTCGGCTGCCCGATACTCCGGCTGTGGTACTGCGAATATTATCAGACACATTGGGGTCGAATACTTCGAGATTGGCAGGAAAGTTAATAGCAGGTTTCTCTAACATGCGCATGTTTCCCTTGCCCGTAATTGTGATTTTCAGGTTCGAAGCATCGTTTACCTTCAATTCTGTAAGGTTAACAGAGGCCTTAACATCAAAATCGCTGCCCACCATGCCAGAGAATGTAGCAGGTTTATTCTGCAAAGGCAATGGTTTTGCGTTTAGGGTAAGTGCGTTCGACCGTAAGTTTTGCTTTGCAGTCCGTCGCTGATCGAAAGGTGAACCGCCAAAAAACTCATCGAACAAACTTTGCCTTCGGGCGCCAGGCAATGTAACCAATACTTCCACATTCAGAGGATCTATTTTTAACTCACCACTGCGCTGCGGAAAAACGGCAACACGATATATCTCGGCCACACGATAGGTCTCGCCATCAATAACCTGAGTGCGGGTTTCGGGTTGCCCCTGGGCTGTAATATTCTCTGACCAGAAACCCCTGAAACTGGGCAGTGCATCAATGGAATACTGGTTGACGGGCAAACGGGTGTAGATATTGTATGAAATGATTACCTGCTGACCCTGGTAGGGGTTTGTATCTGATGGAACTGCTCTGATGAATACATCCTTATCAGAGACCTGATCGACCGGCGCCTGTTGAGATGGTTGCTGTTGCGGGGATGTTGAAGGCGATGTGGATTTCCCGGCTGATACCCTGATGGTCAATGAATTCGACTGATAATTAGAACCATCAATTGCCATGCGTGCCGGAGCAATGGTAAATGTCCCTTCCTGTAATGCTTCCAAAATATAACCGTAACTGAAATTTTCAGTAACTGTGGTGCGGTTGTTTATAATTTGCATCGAGGTGCTCGATGACTGGTTTGGACCCGAAAGTACCCTGAATCCCTGAAAAGTCGGAGCATTAAAATCTGAAGGTCTTTTATTTACCTGAAAGGTAATTCTGAATCGTTCACCCACCGATACTTCAGAAGGGGCTGATGCTATAAATTCTATATTCTGACCGTTGGATACCCAAACTGCCAGAATAGTTATCAATATGGTTAATAATGCTTTTTGCATACCATTTACAGTGTTACTTTACCATTGTCGTGTTGGTCTTAAAGGCTGTCGTTGCCTTTCTTCCCTGTCTATCTTTTGTTGAATTTCCTGTTCTTTCTGGTTAAGTGCATCAAGTATTCTTTCGGCGTCCTGAGGTGTTATCTGATCAGGTCGCTGTTGCTGTTGCTGTCTTTCCTGTTGTTGCTCTTGTTGTTGTTGCTGCTGTTGATTCTGTTGTTCATCTTTCTTGTCTTCCTGCTGCTGGTTCTGGTTTTGTTGTTGTTCCTGTTGCTGCAACAACCTAAGGGCATAAGCAAGATTGTGCCTGGTGTTATTGTCATTAGGTCTGATTCTCAATGAGTTCTTAAAAGCGTCTACCGCTTCCTTAATTTTTTGAGAGCCAACCTGTGCGTTGCCAAGGTTATGGTACACATCAGCACGACGATTATCAGGTAATTCCATTTTCGACAACCCGTCAAGAATATTGGCGGCTTCATCATATCGGCCCTGCTTATAAAGTGTAGCCGCAAGATTGTATAATGCAGCTGTATTCTGTGGGTTTGATTCAAGTGCCTGCCTGTATCTGAGCTCGGCGTCCTGAAAATTTTCCGAGCGAAACTCACGATTGCCTCGCCGTATTTCCTGGTTTTCCTGCTGAGCTGCTGCTGCAAAAATACCTAATTGTAAAACAAGTAACAATATTGCTGTGTGCCTGAACATATAGGTATAATATTATGAAACTTCGAATATTTTTATTTTACTGAGCCATTTGCTCTTTCTTTCAAAAATCACCAACTCAATGATGAGGAAAAATATTGCAAGTGCCAAAAAATAATGAAAACGGCTTTCGTATTCAGAAAAATGGGTTGCCTCGTATTCCTGTTGCTGCATGTCTCTGATTTGCTGCAATATACGGTTCAATCCCAGGTCTGGTCCGGTGCTGGTATGAAAAATACCTTCCCCTTGCTGTGCAATATTTCGAAGCATGGTCTCATCAAAACGTGTAATAACAGTATTTCCCTGGCTATCGCGCAAAAAACCACTCAATTGATTATTCTGATAAACAGGTATAGGTGCACCCTGTTTGGTGCCAACGCCTACTGTATGAATTACAACTCCCTGTTCCCTTGCCCTTGCAATGACAGGAGTTGGGTCGTCTTCGTGGTTTTCACCATCAGAAACAAGAATGATGACCCTGCTGGTTAAATTGGAAGGAGAGAAGCTGGCCAGACTCCGCTCTATTGCTGCACCAATAGCAGTTCCTTGAACCTGAACACTTTGGGTATTTACAGTTCGAAGAATCATTTTGGCAGCTTCTGTATCGTTGGTAATAGGTACTTGTGTAACGGCGCTTCCGGCAAATACAACAAGGCCAATCCGGTCGTTTTCAAGCTGGTCAATCAAACGGGAGATGGCCATTTTGGCCCTTTCGAGCCGGTTAGGCCTTATCTCTTCTGATAGCATTGAATTGCTTACGTCGAGCGCCACAACAACATCAACACCGGTTCGTTTTACGTTTTCAGTTTTAAAGCCCAGCTGCGGATTGATTGCCGCCATCGCAAGACAACTAAAGGCCAATGTAAAAAGAATAAATTTTAGCCATGGCCTTGCAGAGGAGCGCATCGGGATCAATTGCAGCAGCAAGGTCATATTCCCCAGTTTTTGGAGGTTTCTCTTAATGCGGTATTGAGCATACAAAAAGATTACCAGCAAAAATGGCAATAACAGATACAAATAGAAAAAACTTTGATTTTCGAATCTTAAGAAATCCATATTTTACTTTTCAACTTTATCAATTGATTTTTAAGTCGTAACCCTTAACCAGGTTTTACGCAATGTAAACTCCACTCCAAGCAAAATCATCGCCAGTAAAACCAAAGGTAGATATTCATCTTTCTTTCGTGAAAATTCCAGTACATCAATTTTTGACCTTTCCATTTGATCAATTTCCTGGTATATCTCTTCCAGTGCACGTTGATTGTCGGCCCAGAAGTATTTGCCCCCGGTCATATCTGCAATTTCCTGCATAAGTTTCTCATCTACAGGAATTTCCACATCTCGATACTGTATTCCAAAGGGGGTTTGAAAAGGGTAGGGGACTGCCCCTTTGCTTCCAACGCCTACTGTGTATACCCTTATATTAAAGGTTTGAGCAATTTCAGCAGCTGTAAGCGGATCGATAACACCTGCATTATTGATACCATCGGTAAGTAAAATGATAACTTTACTAATGGCATCACTTTCACGCAAACGGTTTATGGCAGTGGCAAGGCCGTCGCCAATAGCAGTGCCGTCGTCAACCATGCCGGTGTGAACAGTTCGCAACAAATCCTTTAACAGAACATGGTCGGTGGTAAGTGGTACAAGAGTGAAACTCTGACCACTAAAAACAGTAACACCAATGCGATCACCAGGTCTCATATCTATAAACTGAAGTGCAGTAGCCTTGGCAGCCTCCATCCGGTTGGGCTTAAAATCTTCGGCAAGCATAGAACCAGAAATATCAAGGGCAACAACAATATCAATTCCCTCTACATTGATATCCTGCAAATTTGAAGTAGATTGGGGCCTTGCCAGGGCCACAAGCAATAGCATCAAAACAAATATTCTCAGCACAAACGGAATATGAAGAAGATATAGTCTGAAACTTTTCTTAACCCTGCCCATAAACCCTGTATGCGAAAATTGCAAATCGGCATGCATAAATCTGTTTCGCCAGATATAAAATGCAATCAGCACAGGTATTACCAGGAGGAACCATAAAAAAGGCTTATAAGCAAATGTTATTTCCGGATACATTACTGAGTAACTATTTTGGTGTGATTAACAAATTCAAATGCAATATCCATAGATGTTTCATTTTCAGAAGGAGAGGGGCTATGCTTTGCAAACTTAACCAGATCAGCCAGTTCAAGACAATCTTTTAAGGGTTTCATTACCTGTTCAGCTTCTTTAACAGGTTTCATGGCGATGAACAGCTCCCCGGTGGTCTTTTCCAGGGCCAACACACCAAAGCGCTTTTCAATATAATGCCTTATAATGTCTGTTAGCCGCGAATGATAGTCCTTCACAAATCCCTGTTGCCATAGCTTTTCAGATTTTAATTGCTCCAGGCTACTTATGGCTGCAATATAGGCAGGAATATCAGGCTTTTCCCAGATTGATTCGGCAACCGGCTTTCTCTTTCGGTTTTTTAAGTACCTCACCAATAACCAGATTATTAAAGCCAACAGGATGG
The DNA here is from genome assembly GCA_037441525.1 of Bacteroidota bacterium. Lineage (GTDB taxonomy): Bacteria > Bacteroidota > Bacteroidia > Bacteroidales > UBA7960 > SKVR01. The sequence continues at coordinate 140,552 of JBBISA010000001.1, read as the reverse complement.
CTGCCAGAATATAGTACTTTAATTCAGCCAGGGTAATTGGCACCGTAACTATGGGTTTTATATCCTTTAGATCAGTGTGTTCTTCAATGGAAAAGGGCTCCACTTCGAGCAAAATGGGCTCCGACTCCACAACAATGGTATCATTTTCATGAACAATTAAAAAGTTGAAAGGTGCAATGGCATGATAACCTTCTTCCCATGAAGTTACTACCAGTGAGCGCTTTATTATCCTTTCGCCCGGGTTTGTCCCGGCAAGAGTATCGGTGGTGCCATAATTAACAATTTCAACTTTTTCGTTTATTTTTTCATTAAAAACAGGCAATTGAAGGCTTTTATCCTTTGGCAAAGCGATAGTAAAGGTCAAAATGGAATGTTCTCCTATAAGTATCTTGGATGGCTCAAGCGAGGTTTGCGCAACTTGTGATTGGGCAATTAGCTGAGCCAACAATAGTAATAATACTACACCTGTTCTTCTAAGCATAAACTTGTTATGTTTATAGTTGCTTGGTTTGTTTTTGTTAATTGATAATCAATGGATTCTGCGTCTGAACAGGCCAATCAACTGAGGTACATAATCCTGATGGGTACCTATATTGGCATAATCAACTGAAGCCTTTTTAAAGATTGTTGAAAGGTAATCTATTTGTTCTGCATCCCAACGGGCAAGTTGTTCCCTGAAACTACGATCGCTTGCATCGGCCCACATCATCCGGTCGGTTTCTGCATCCTTCAATCTCATAATACCAGCCGGGGGAATTTGCGATTCAAGAGCATCATAAACCCTTATTCCAACCAGATCATGTTTTTTGCCTACTATTGTCAAGGCATCTTCAAAACCTTTATCCTGAAAATCAGAGATTAAAAAGGCAATAGATCTCTTTTTAATTATATTACGCATGTACTTCAAGGCCATGGAAATATCGGTACCTTTCTGCGTTGCCCTGAAATCAATTAACTCCCTGATTATACGCAATATATGAGTTGAACCTTTTTTGGGAGGAATAAACTTTTCAATAACACTGCTAAAAAAGATGACTCCAACTTTGTCGTTGTTATTAATTGCCGAAAAAGCAAGAACTGCCGCAATTTCTATAATCATTTCAGCCTTAAATTGGTTCTGGCTGCCAAAATTGTTTGAACCACTAACGTCAATCAGCAACATAACGGTAAGCTCACGTTCTTCTTCAAATACTTTAACGTAAGGATGGCTGAATCTGGCAGTTACGTTCCAGTCAATTGATCTTATATCGTCTCCAAACTGGTATTCGCGCACTTCGGTAAAGGCCATTCCTTTTCCCTTGAAGGCGCTATGATAGCTGCCAGCGAATACCTGATTGGATATTCCCTTGGTTTTAATCTCAATCTTTCTGACTTTCTTAATCAGTTCTTTGGTTTCCATATTCCTACGGGAAGGGGATTAATGATTACTTTGCCTTACATACAACAGTTAAGGAACTTCAACGGCATTGAGGATATCAGTAATGATGTCTTCCGTTGTAATATTCTCGGCCTCAGCTTCGTAAGTAAGCCCAATACGATGACGGAGTACATCGTGGCAAATTGCCCTTACATCTTCAGGTATTACATACCCTCTTCGCTTTAAAAATGCATACGCTTTTGACGCCAGTGCCATGTTGATACTGGCCCTTGGCGATGCGCCGTAACTAATAAGGGGCTCCAATTTGGGCAGCTTGTATTGGGCAGGATAACGGGTCGAGAATACAATATCAGTAATATAATTTTCTATTTTCTCATCGAGGTAAACTTCCCTGACCACTTCGCGTGCTTTAATGATATCTTCGGGGTTTAAAACCGGAGTGGTTTTCGGAACCTGGCCGGTGACATTTTGCCTGATAATGAGTTTTTCTTCTTCCTTGCCCGGATAACCAATTATTATTTTAAGCATAAAACGGTCAACCTGTGCTTCAGGCAATGGATAGGTGCCTTCCTGTTCGAGAGGGTTTTCGGTGGCAAGCACAAGAAAAGGCTCAGGCAAAACAAAGGTTTGGTCGCCAATTGTAACTTGCCGTTCCTGCATGGCTTCCAGCAAAGCACTCTGAACCTTGGCAGGGGCACGGTTAATTTCATCGGCAAGGATAAAGTTGGCAAATACAGGTCCTTTCTTTACTAAAAACTCTTCGCTGCGTTGTGAGTAGATCATGGTTCCAACAAGGTCAGCTGGCAGAAGGTCGGGGGTAAACTGAATCCGGCTAAACTGAGCCTTAATAGTATTGGCCAGTGACTTTATGGCAAGTGTTTTTGCCAATCCCGGAACACCCTCTAAAAGTATATGACCGTTGGCCAACAACCCGATCATCAAACGTTCTACCATATCTTTCTGACCAACAATTACCTTTTTCATTTCCATGGTCAGAATATCAACAAATGCGCTTTCCTGCTGGATTTTTTCGTTTAATTCCCTAATATCCATATAAAATATTTTTTTATTAAAATTGTGGTGCAAATTTAGATTAGCGGCTCACTAAAGGCATTTTTTAACAAGTTAAATTTAGTTAAGCATCTGGTTAAAAAAATTGTTTTCTATTTGTCCTTTATTTTTCAATATTCCTTGCTTCCAGGCAAAGTAAAATATTTCATGCAACTCTCAGGGCGATATCATTTGCATACAAACCCAAAATTAACGGGTTTTGATATAAAATATTTTGTCTGATAATTTATATTATGTTAAGTAAAGGATTTAATAAAAAGGGATGATTACAAATCACCCCTGAAATAATTAGTTTTCTTTTTGGAATTTGGTCTTCCAAATTTCGTTGGTGGCCTCCAGTTTTTCTAACTGTCCGGTTCTCATGTATAGTTCTCTGAGCGACCTAAGAACAATCTCATAATAGTTGTTGTCATCTTTTAGCATAGAATAAGCCTTTTCTAGATAAGGTTGCGCATATTCTTTCCACAGTTTCTTTGATTCATCCTCAAGTGCACTTGATTTGCGCAAATTTTCGTTACTATAACCCTTTCTGAGAATATTGTCTGCTTCAACAAAAAGTCTTATTCCTTCATTAAAATACAGGGCGCCAAGGTTGTAATATGCGTCAAAATACTCGGGATTTAATTCAATAGCACGTTTGTATGCTTTTATGGCTTCATTGTATGCAAATTCTTGATCTGCTCTTGAAAACAATGAATCTCTCGACATTTGATCATAATTAACGGCAAAGGCGTAAAACAAATTGGGATTGTCTGGGTCTCTTTCAATAGCGAGCTGTAAAACCCTGCGCGCTTCAGGAATATTGCCCGAAGTAAGGTAAACATTAGCTTCGGCGAAAATTAATTCGAGATTATCAGGAAATCGTTGACGACCGATCTTAACCCATTTTTCAGCATTTTCGATATCTCCCCTTCTTAGACTGATACCACTGAGCGAACCATACATAAAAGGTTGTTCATATTTAAGTTCTTCTGCCATCACATAGAAATCATAAGCTTTATCATATAAACCTGCAATTTCGGCTGATAATCCGGCATTGTATAGCGTTGCAGTATCAGGAGCCCCGAATCCTTCGTTAATTCGATAAGAACCCAGGAAATAATCACTTGCTTTGGCATATCGCTGTTGCTGATAAGCTATTGCCCCAGCATTAAACATATTCTCAGAGAGAGAAAGCAGGGTTTGATTTACCTCCAGCAGTTGCGCAGGGTTTAGCGTAAATCCCTGGGCTTTTCGCACAGATTCATAAGCCAATTCAAGTGGCTCAGCAACAAGATTCTGGTAGGCAGGAATCTGGGTGGCGGCAATCTCAATCAGGATTCTTGACCTTAAGGTCCATGTAGAGGGGTCTACTGAAGTAACCGGATGGTTTACAGCATTGGAAATGTGCTGCCAGGCCATTTCAAGATTACCTCTCCCCAATTGTCGTTTGGCTCGGTTTACTTCTTTTTTTTGTGCGCTTGCCATATTAACAGCAAACAAGCACAATATCGCTAAAATTGCAATTTTTTTCATTTCTGATTCTTTTTTTGATGATTGGATAGTCTGAATTTATTGGTTCTGCAAATGTAAAACAATTTAGTTTTTATGCAAGTTAACAATCTATTTAAAGGAAAAATCAACTGGATTATTCCTGCTGATTGTCGCTTTCATAATTATCAAAAGCCGTTCCATTATCTCCACTGTCATCGTAATCGACTGATAAAGAAGGGTCTACGCCTTCGTTCTTCTCCTGAACTTTGGCAACAGCGGCAATGGTATCATCGTTTCGAAGGCTAATTAGTCTTACTCCCTGAGTGGCTCGACCCATATTTCTTAAACCAGAAACTGATAATCTTATTGTGATACCAGACTTGTTGATGATCATCAGGTCATCTGAGTCAGTAACATTTACCATTGCTATCAATTGACCCGTTTTTTCGGTTACGTTAATGGTTTTTACTCCCTTCCCACCACGATTTGTGATACGGTATTCATCGAGCATTGACTTTTTTCCATAACCATTTTCCGAAACCACCAAAATTGAACTTTCCGGATCACTAACGCATACCATGCTTACTACTTCATCCTTTGGTCCGGCAAGGGTTATACTTTTTACACCTGATGCACTCCTGCCCATTGGACGAATTGCTTTCTCCGGAAAACGAATTGCTTTCCCATTGCGGGCAGCAATAAGGATTTCGCTTTGTCCATTGGTAAGCTTTGCTTCGAGCAATTCATCTCCTTCGCGAATATTAATGGCTATAATTCCATTTGCACGGGGACGCGAGTAGGCTTCCAACGATGTTTTCTTAATTATCCCCTTTTTGGTACACAAAATAATGTAGTTGTTTTGAATGTAATCTTCATCTGTAAGATCATGTACATTCACAAAAGCCTTGATTTTATCTTCGGCTGATATGTTGATAAGATTTTGAATTGGTCGTCCTTTGCTGTTTTTCGCGCCTTCAGGAATTTCGAATACTCTTTTCCAGAAACATTTGCCCTGGTCGGTAAAGAAGATAAGGTAGTTGTGATTTGTGGCATGAAACAGGTATTCCACAAAGTCTTCTTCACGAGTGGTAGAACCTTTAGAGCCTGTTCCTCCCCTTGCCTGAGTGCGAAACTCTGTAAGAGGAGTTCTTTTAATGTAGCCCATGTGTGATATGGTAATCACCATATCTTCGTCGGCAATAGTATCTTCAATTCTGAAATCGTTGGCGGTGTATTCAATTCGTGTACGCTCCCCATCGCCGTACTTTTCTTTCATCTCAAGGCATTCGTCCTTAATAATCTGCATTCTCATTTCCAGACTGGCCAGGATGTTTTTCAGATGGTCGATTTTTTTAAGCAGTTCGGCATATTCTTCTTTTATTTTTTCAATTTCAAGGCCGGTAAGTCTTTGCAATTGCATGGCAAGAATAGCTCGTGCCTGCACTTCTGACAGGTTGAAAGTATCAATAAGTCCTGTGCGGGCCTCTTCGGGAGTTTTGCTTGCCCGGATAAGTTGAATTACTGCATCGAGATTATCCAGAGCAATGATCAATCCTTCGAGTATGTGCGCTCTTTTTTCGGCTTCACGCAATTCGAATTGAGTGCGTCGTGTAACCACATCATGTCTATGATCAACAAAATACCTGATTATATCCTTAAGGTTGAGCATCATGGGCCTTCCGTTCACCAATGCAATGTTATTGACATTAAAGGCAGTTTGAAGGGCAGTTTGCTGGTACAACTGATTGAGCACAACATTGGGAACTGCATCGCGGCGCAATTCATAAACAATACGCATCCCTGTCCGGTCTGATTCGTCTCGGATATCGGTAATTCCTTCAATTTTTTTATCATTTACCAGGTCTGCCGTTTTCTTGATCATTTCAGCCTTGTTTACCTGGTATGGAATTGATGTAACTATGATGGTTTGTTTACCCCCTTCTTCCCCTTCAAAAGTAGCTTCGCCACGCAATACAATGCGCCCACGGCCCGTATGAAATGCTTCCCTGACGCCTTCATAACCATAGATTAAACCACCCGTAGGGAAGTCAGGAGCCTTAATAAAATTCATCAACTCATCAATGGTAATGTCGTTATTGTCGATATAAGCCACGATTCCATCAATAACTTCTGAGAGATTGTGGGGCGGCATATTTGTAGCCATCCCTACTGCTATGCCGCTGGCGCCATTTATAAGCAAATTCGGAACCTTGGCCGGAAGTACTGTGGGTTCTTCAAGGCTATCATCGAAATTCAACTGAAAATCAACCGTTTCCTTATCGAGATCGGCTAAAAGTTCTTCTGATATTTTTCTTAATCTCGCTTCTGTATAACGCATTGCCGCCGGGCTGTCACCGTCAATGCTTCCAAAGTTTCCCTGGCCGTCAACCAAAGGGTAGCGTAATGACCAGGGTTGTGCCATTCTGACCATTGCATCATATACAGATGTATCGCCGTGAGGGTGGTATTTTCCGAGCACCTCTCCCACTATTCTGGCAGATTTCTTATATGGCCTGTTGCTTAATACTCCCAGTTCCGACATTCCGAATAATACTCTTCTGTGAACTGGTTTTAACCCGTCTCTTACATCGGGTAGCGCCCTCGAAACAATCACCGACATGGCGTAGTCGATGTAGGCGCTCTTCATTTGATCTTCAATATTGACTTTAGTAATTTTTTCTTCCGACATACTTAATAATATAGTATTTAGCAAATCTGCTACCTTTTTTAAAGGCACGAAATTACTCTTTTTCTGCGTAAAAAGAGTGCCTGACAATAAGTCCGGATGAACTATTTGCTAACAAAAAGGCATTTATTTTGTTAATAAGACAAATCCATACACACAGGTATCAATTTTGTCGTTTATGCACCTTTTAGTCATTAATTACCTCAAATGCAAGTGGTTTAAGGTTTTTGTGAATAAAAAGAGTTACATAAATCGTTGCATAAGTTGATATTGTGTTTAAATTTGGTTCAGATTTCAGCATTAATCTAAATTTTTAGCGCATTTACCCCTATGGAAGCGAAATTCTCCCCCCGAGTTAAAGACGTAATTACATACAGCCGTGAGGAAGCCATCCGCAACGGCAACGACTATATAGGAATCGAACATTTATTGCTTGGTATTATCAGAGAAGGCGAAGGCATGGCAATTCAGATAATGATAAACATGGGCCTTGACCTGAAGAAGATAAAAGCAAGTATTGAAAAAACTATCCGTACCGATTCAAAGAAGTCGAGAAATGTAGAAAATCTGCCTCTTGTAAAGCAGGCTGAACGTGTTTTAAAAATCACTTATCTTGAAGCCAAAGCATTTCAGAGTGAAATTATTGGTACTGAACATTTGTTACTTTCCATTTTAAAGGACAAAGAAAACCTTGCCACCCGTTTACTGATGCAAAGCGGGGTAGAATATGAAAATGTAAAAGAAGAAATTGTAGCCCTTAAGGATTATCCTGGCGATGGTGATGCCGGGCGTATTGTTCCAAGATCAGACCTTTCGCACAGTTCTGGCGATGATGACGATTCCCAGGAAGGTGGCGGATTTGGCGGCGGAACGGGGTTCAAAAAATATTCTGATAAATCAAAAACTCCTGTTCTGGATAATTTTGGAAGAGACCTGACTAAAGCTGCGGAAGAAGACAGGCTCGACCCGGTAGTTGGCCGTGAAAAGGAACTCGAACGTATTGCACAAATATTGTCGCGCCGTAAAAAAAACAACCCGATTTTGATTGGCGAACCAGGCGTGGGTAAATCAGCCATTGCCGAAGGACTTGCTTTGCGTATTGTTCAAAGGAAAGTTTCAAGGGCCCTTTTTAATAAAAGAATTGTTACGCTGGATATAGCGTCGTTGGTTGCCGGAACAAAATACCGAGGGCAGTTTGAAGAACGCATGAAAGCCCTGCTTAATGAACTGGAAAAGACTCCCGATGTTATCCTTTTCATCGATGAAGTACACACCATTGTGGGTGCTGGTGGAGCCAGTGGTTCACTTGATGCTTCCAATATGTTTAAACCTGCCCTTGCCCGTGGCGAAATCCAATGCATTGGCGCAACCACTCTTGATGAATACAGGCAACATATTGAAAAAGATGGCGCATTGGAACGCAGGTTTCAGAAAGTTCTTATCGATCCCACCTCGGCTGATGAAACCATCGAAATACTCAACAACATCAAGAAGAAATACGAAGACCATCACCTGGTTACCTATTCGCCTGAGGCAATTAAAGCCTGTGTTACCCTTACCAACAGATATGTTTCTGACCGTTGCCTGCCCGACAAAGCCATAGATGCCTTGGATGAAGCCGGCTCCAGAGTGCATATTACCAATATTAGGGTACCCGAAAATATCATCAATATTGAAGCCCGTATTGATATTGTCAGAGAAGAAAAAACCAAGGCTATCAAGGCTCAGAAATATGAACAGGCTGCCAAATTCAGAGATCAGGAGCGCGAACTGATGGATTTGCTGGAACGCGAGAAACGTACCTGGGAAGAAGAGTCGCAATTACATCGTGAAGTTGTTACAGAGCAAAATGTGTCGGAGGTTGTTTCTATGATGACCGGCGTGCCCGTTCAACGTATTGCACTTAATGAAAGTCAGCGTCTTATAAGTATGGAAGCCGACCTGGAAAAAAGTGTTATCGGTCAGAATGAGGCCATAAAAAAGGTTGTTCAATCAATACGTCGTAACCGTGCCGGACTCAAAGACCCCGGCAAACCCATCGGTTCGTTTATCTTTCTGGGACCAACCGGCGTTGGTAAAACGCACCTGGCTAAAGTGTTATCCAAACATTTGTTCGATTCTGATGATGCACTCATCCGCATTGACATGAGTGAATATATGGAAAAATTTGCTGTTAGCCGACTTATAGGTGCTCCTCCGGGGTATGTTGGTTATGAAGAGGGCGGTCAGCTTACGGAAAAGGTTAGACGGAAGCCATACTCAGTGCTTCTGCTCGACGAGATTGAAAAAGCCCACCCCGATGTGTTTCATCTTTTGTTGCAAATGCTCGACGATGGTCAGCTTACCGACAGCCTCGGACGCCGGATCGATTTCAAGAATACCATCATCATAATGACTTCAAATATCGGGTCGCGTCAATTGAAGGATTTTGGAATGGGCGTGGGATTCAATACCACAGCCAAACAATCAAAAACCAGAGAGTACGCGCAGAGTGTAATTGAGAATGCACTGAAGAAGTCGTTTGCCCCTGAATTTCTCAATCGGGTTGATGATATCATTATCTTCGAAAACCTCGAAAAAGAAGATATATTCAAGATTATTGACATAGAACTTTCGAAACTCTATAACAGGATAGAAAACCTGGGATACAAGATTGTTCTCACTGATGCTGCCAAGGAGTATATTGCTGAAAAAGGCTGGGATTCTGCTTATGGAGCCCGCCCACTTAAACGTGCAATACAGAAATATCTTGAAGATCCGCTGGCAGAAGAAATCATCAAATCGAAGGTAGATGAAGGAGATGAGATGCATGTTGATTTTGATGCCGAAACTTCGGAAATAGTGGTAAAAACCCATAGGCTTCAGGAAGAGCCTGATAAAAAGGCGCAATAGTTCAGGTCAAGATATGCTGAATTATTGCAGGTTAATAATCTGGTCCACTTATATGCTCATGGCCCTAAGTGGACTTTTTCTTTATCTATGCATTTAAAAACGCTTTCCATATTCAATTTTAAAAATTATAACCAGGCAACCTTCGATTTCCTGCCCGGAATCAATTGTTTTACAGGCAATAATGGCGTTGGAAAAACCAATATCCTGGAAGCAATTTATTACCTGTCGTTTTGCAAGGGTTTCGGCACATCGAGCGATACTCAAAATATCCGTTTTGATGAAGATTTCTTTATGATTCAGGGCAATTATGAAATAAACAGTAAAAATGATGAACTACACTGTGCTGTAAAACGAGGGCAAAAAAAAATCTTTAAACGAAACAAGAAGGAGTATGAACGGTTATCTGATCATATCGGATATTATCCGCTTGTTTTAATTTATCCTGGCGATGGAGAATTGATCAATGGTGGCAGCGAAGAACGGCGTAAGTTTATTGATGGGGTGATTTCGCAGTACAACCACGATTATCTTTACAGATTGATGGATTATAATCGCGCATTGACTCAGCGTAACAGTTTGCTGAAAATCTTTGCTGAAAAAAAAAATTTCGACTTTGCCAGTCTTGAAATCTGGGATCAGCAATTGATAAACAATGGTGAGTTTATATACAAAATCAGGAAGGAATTTTTTCTAAATTTCATTGATGTTTTCCGCGATGATTATAAAAGCCTCAGCGGCAACCAGGAACAGACCGACATTGCCTACGAATCGGGCTTAAACAACAGCAGTTTTGAAGAGCTTCTGAAGGAGAACCTGAAAAAGGACTTGTCGTTTCAATATACATCGGCAGGAATTCATAAGGATAATCTGAATTTTTTCATTGATGGGCAGCCAGTAAAAAAATTTGGGAGTCAGGGTCAGCAGAAAACTTTTGTTATTGCACTTAAGCTTGCTCAGTATAGATTTATCAGACAAATTAAAGGATTTGCACCGCTATTACTTTTTGATGATATCTTTGACAAACTCGATCCATCAAGGGTGGAACTTCTATTAAATACTGTATCGCGCGATGGTTTTGGCCAGATATTTATAACAGATACCCACTCCGAAAGGCTTGAATTAATCCTGGAAAAAATGTCAGTTGCCAGCAGGCTTTTTTCTATTAAAACTGGTGAAACAATATCCATAAAGGACTTTGGGAATGAATAGGGGATAATAAAAATTACCATGAGAAAATCGAACGAGCTAAGCCTTGGCGAAGTAATAAAGGAGTTTATCCGAGCTTTTCAGATGGAGGATAAACTCAACGAAATTCGAATAACGACCGCATGGGAAAAAGTGATGGGGCCTCAAATCAATACACTGACTGAGAAAATTGCATATAAAAACCATACCCTCACGGTATTTTTGCGCTCAGCCCCTTTGCGGGAGGAGCTTTTCATGGCAAGAACCAAAATAACCGGGCTTATTAATAAAGAATTGGGGAAAGAGCTGGTTAAAGAGATCATAATGAAATAAGTTTTGTTTCAAGTCTGCTCTTTTTTATGTTTTGCAACAAGCATCTTACCATTTTTTGATTTCTGACCCTCTCTACATCTTCCTGATCAATAAACATCTTGAAGGGTTCATTAAACGGGTCGTCGAGTACCAGCACATACTCCTGTGTACCATTAAGATATTCCAAACGGTTTATTTCAAGGGCCTTGAATTCATACTCCAGTCCTATTTGGTACCATGGATTCTCAGGTTCCAGAAAGTAGTATCCATCAAGGGTAAAGCCGGTTGCCCTGCATAAAATGTTCTGACCGGTTTTTAACCCATAATGTGTATAATACTTTTTATTCACAGGGTAATGTTCTCCATCCTGCCCCAGCAATACCCAATAGTGATTTTTATTGGATTTTTCAAAATATTCACCCTGAATGACAAAATGTTGATATTCACCGATTGTAAGACCTCCAGCTAAATTGTCGGGCAAAACGGGTCGAAGAAAAAACTTCCCCTTTTTAATTCGTTCCAAATAGCATCGAATAACATCTCCAATGGTAAAAGAATCAAGAAAGGAAGGTTTTACCATAATATCCCATTGGTTGCCCAGTGCATCGGCAACTACAAAGGCAAACCCGGATTTTCCGGAGAAACCAGTCACCGTTTTTTTTCCGATAATTTCGAAAAAGTAAACCTCTCCTTCTTTATAAATGGGATGCATAGGTTCAAGAAACATCAGGCCATTGCAATTTACACGGTCAACTCTGCATACTATTTTATTTCCGTTAGAAAAACCATAGTTTTTATAAAAAATTGCATGCATCAACACTTTGTAGCCCAAGGGGTCCTTTAAAACAAATTGGGGATTACCCGGCTCAGGTTCAATGATTTTAAGGATTTCGAAGGTATGATAACTGCCTTCAACCAATCTCGAATTGGGAACCTTAAGGTTTCTTATCCGCATTTTTTTATGGGGGTTGCTAAAATATGGATTTCGAGCACAAAAGACTAAATATCTTTTGAATGGATTATTTGCCCTCCCCTTTCCCGGATGGCAACCTTCATCTTCAGCCATCCGGTTTGGTCAATGCTCCTGGTAGCATCTTCAATTACTGACACTGCAAACCCCAACTCTAAAGCATCGAGGGCAGTGTATCCAACACAATAATCGCCCGCCAAACCAACAATGAAAACCGCTTCAACACCGAGCCCCTTCAGGTAACTGCCCATCCCGGTGGCCTTTTTGCGACCATTATCAAAAAATCCGCTGTAGGAATCTATGCCGTGGTCAGTACCTTTTCTGAAAATGGCTTCGATGTTATTTGTTGAAAGATTTGTTGAAAACTCAGCCCCGGTTGTGCCTTGCACACAATGGTTTGGCCATAGAACCTGGGGCAATCCACCGAGTTCATAAAGTTCAAAGGGTTTTTTGCCCGCATGAACAGAAGCAAAACTGCCATGGTTGGAAGGATGCCAGTCTTGAGTTGCAACTACAAGTGGAAATTTTTCAACCAGTTGATTTACAATGGGAATTATTTCATCACCATCCGAAACAGCCAAAGCTCCACCTGGTAAAAAATCGTTTTGTATATCAACCAAAATCAATACATTCATATAGTTAAATTTCAGGGAATGGTCAATAAAGACAAACACAAAATAAACTACCTGCGATGTTTTAGTAATATCTCGTCTCTGATATTCATTAGTTTTTCAGTTATCCCTACCTTATATATATGCGGATAATCAAAGCGCTGATGTTCAGGAGGAAGCAAATTAAGTCTTGTTTTTAACCTGTGATTAATCTGTAATGGGGTTTCATCGGAAGTAATTACTTCTCCATTTTTCATTGCCGTATGAAGCAGTTCTACACATTTTAGATCTGTAAGAGACATTGATTTAAGTTTTTCGAACGGATGAATCATCCTTTCGGGTTCTGCCTCATCGGCCAGAGCAACAGCATCGGCGAAAAACATACCATCGCGATCGAGATATCTCAGAATTTTCTTTTTACCAGGCAAAGTTCCCTTTTGCAGATTATCAGAAATTTTCAATACCGGCCTGTCGTTAATCCAGGCAAGTTTATAGACACCGTCCAGCGCAGCATCAGGCATTCCTGTAACCAAACTGGTGCCAACACCAAAAATATCGATAGGAGCTTTTTGCTCAAGCAAACTTTTTATTACGTACTCATCCAATTGATTTGACACCACAATTTTCACTTCATTAAAACCTTCATAATCGAGCATTTCGCGTGCTTTTCTTGAAAGGTAAGCAAGGTCGCCACTATCTAGTCTGATAGCTTTTAAGGATTTGCCATCCTTTTTCATTTCCTTTGCAATTTTAATGGCGTTAGGAATGCCGCTGAAAAGCGTATTGTAGGTATCGACCAGAAAAACGCTTGAATCGGGGAATGCTTTGGCATAGGCTCTGAAAGCGCTTTCTTCGCTCCCAAAGCTTTCGATAAAACTATGAGCCATGGTGCCGGCATGCGGGATGTTATATTTTTTAGCGGCAGACACATTGGAAGTGCTGTTAAAACCTCCAATTATTGCAGCCCTTGAAGCTTGCATTGCGCCAAATGACTGTGCACGACGCAAACCAAAATCGCTTAAAATCTTTCCTGAACCAGCTGCATGCCTGATTCGGCATGCCTTTGTTGCTACAAGCGACTGAAAGTTGATAGTATTAAGCAACAATGTTTCAATAAGCTGGGATTCAATAAGATTTCCTTCCACACGAATTACCGGTTCAGTAGGAAAAACCACATCGCCTTCTCTTGCAGCTGCAATATCACCTGAGAAACGAAAATCTTCCAGGTAATCAAGAAAATCATTATCAAATCCTGATCTCTCAAGGTAATCGAGGTCAATTTCCTTAAACCGAAGGTCTTTAATAATATGAAGAAGCTCTTGTAATCCGGCAAAGACAACATATCCCCCCTTAAAGGGTATTTTGCGGAAGAAATAGTCGAACCCTGCCCGTGCGTTGTGCATCCCATTCCTGTAATAGGCCTGGGCCATAGTGAGTTGATACAGGTCGGTGTAAAGGGGTGATACTTGTGAATGATAGAACATTTTTTCGGAGAATTGGTGAGCAAATAGCCTTTAGGCTTTGACTACAAATATTTGTGTCGTTTCGAGTTTCACAACCCTAACCTTTTCACCTTTTTCTATATAACCAGTAAGGGCAGTTGCATCGTAAACATCATCTTCGATTTCTACCTTTCCGCTAGGTCTCAAAATGGTATATGCAGTACCAGTTTTTCCGATAAGATTTTTAAGTCGACCATCAACTGATGAGTAACCGGCGTATGTATCTTGCACGGTATTTAATGCCAGAATATTTCCAATTCTTCCTTTAGATGTTAAAAGTTTTGCGCTCAGATATATTGATGATGTTATGGAGAGGAAAAATGCAATGATGACAACCAGGAAGGCACGGCCTATTTGCCCCATTGGTACCCCTGAAAAATCGGGTCCATCATTGCCAATCATGGCAAGAGCCAACCCCGAAACCATAAAAATAATCCCAAGGATTCCGGCCACTCCAAATCCGGGTATGGCAAATATTTCGATGGCTAGCAAAATAAGACCGATTATAAAGATCACAATTTCCCAATTAGAAGCCAATCCTTCGAGGTAAAAGGGAGCAAAATAAACCAGGGCGGCAGATAATGCTACAATAATAGGGAAACCTACGCCTGGTGTTTGAAGTTCAAAATAAATTCCTCCGAGAATAAGCATAATGAGCAGGCCACTCACAATAGGATGCATCAGAAAGCTAATAATACGGCCAATAGTTGACAGTTTTTGATTTACAAAAGTGTAATTCTCGAATCCAGCCAGTTTGATAACTTCATCAATATTTTCAGCTATCCCTTCACAAAACCCCCAACGCATTGCTTCGGATGCAGTAAAAGTAAGTACTTTTCCTTCTTCGATTACCCCTTCAACAACAATAGAGGGGTCTACCATTGCCTGGGCAATTTCGGGGTCTCGTCCTTTCGCTTCTGCTGTGGAGCGCATCATTGAGCGCATGTAGGACTGAAATTTATCGGCCACAACCTCCCCTGTTTGGTCAACCACCGTAGCAGCACCAATATTGGCACCGGGGCGCATATAAATCCTGTCGGTAGCAATAGAAATAAGGGCGCCTGCGGAGGCAGCATTGTTGTCGATGAAGACCATAACCGGTATTCTTGATTGCATAATGCGGGTGCGAAGCGAATCTGCAATATCAACGAGCCCTCCGTAGGTGTTCATGTGAATCAAAATTACATCAGCATTTAGCGAATCAGCTTCAGCGAATGCTTTTTGAGTGCGAAAAAGAACAGGAGCCGCGATTTGCTCTTTAATATCAAAAACATAAATCAAAAACTCTTTGTCAGGGTTGTTTTGGAGCAATTCAGTAATGCGGTCCAGGCGCTCAAGTGAGTATAAAGAGCCAATGCCTTGTGAAAGAATTAAGCCAAAAAATATAATCCAGCGAAACATAATAATGGGTGTTAGATGGTTTATGAAAATCGCGAAAGTTACAAACTGCCTTGTAAACAAGAAATCCGGGCCTTTGTTGTTGCGAAAGTAAAAAGAAAAAGCCATTAAAACACGGTTTTATCCGACGTATTTTAATGGCTTAAGAGGGAAATGGGTACTTCCCTTTATTTCATATTATGATCGGCCAGGAATTTTGCTAATCCGATATCGGTAAGAGGATGTTTTAGCAGGCCTAAAATCGGCTCCAACGGGCAGGTAACAACATCGGCACCTACTTCGGCACATCTTACAATATGCAAACTGCTGCGAACACTTGCTGCCAGAACCTGGGTTTCGAAACCATGCATAGAATAAATACCAACAATTTGCTGAATCAGTTCAACTCCATCAAAAGAAACATCATCGAGCCTGCCCATAAATGGTGAAACATAGGAAGCACCTGCTTTTGCAGCCAAAATAGCCTGGCCTGGAGAAAATACCAGTGTACAATTGGTTCTGATACCTTTGGAAGTGAAATATTTGATGGCTTTTACCCCGTCCTTTATCATAGGTACCTTTACAACAATTTGCGGATGAAGTTCGGCCAGGGCATGACCTTCTTTCACAATGCCGTCAAAATCGGTAGAAATTACTTCGGCACTTACATCGCCATCAACAATATTACAAATATCGATATAATGTTGCATGATGAGATTGTGGCCTTTAATTCCTTCTTTAGCCATTAATGAAGGATTGGTTGTTACCCCGTCAAGCACACCAAGATCATTTGCTTCCTTAATTTGATTAAGGTTAGCGGTATCAATAAAAAATTTCATAGGAGTTTATATTTGTGAAGGACTGAAAAAGCAAAAAAAAGCAAGTCCAGTATCGCACCGCTACGACCGCTTACCCTTGCTACCTTCCGGTCCTGGGGGAGTTCAGCAGGAGCTGGTCGTACCAGACTTGCGAGTGCAAAAGTATAAAATTTTACCAACCCCACCATCATGAATTTTAATTTTAAATTGACTCATTAAATATTTTCTTAAAGAACATAATACCATTATATCTTTTATATTTGCAGTGATTTTGTAAAAAACGTTTCATCAAACCAATTTTAACATGGAAAACATTGACATAAAGCCTGAAAAACAGGGAATTTTTAAACCGGCTCTTATTCATGCACTTATGATTTCGGGTGCGTTGATTATTTACACGCTGATACTTTATCTTTCTGGCCAGATGCAAAACCGATGGTTAGGTTTTTTTGCCATTGTAATTGCTTTTGGGGGAACTATTTATGCATTGATTGCCCATAGGGATCAAAACCTGGGTGGATATGTTTCATACGGTCAATGCGTGGTTTATGCGCTTACAATGGGTGTTATTATCGGAGTTGTAACAGGAGCATTCAGTTTTATACTTTACCAATATCTTGCGCCAGAATTAATTTTTGAAATGACAGAAAATGCTGAAAAGGAAATTCTGAAAAGTAACCCCAACATGCCTGAAGATCAGCTTGAAATGGCATTAAAATTTACCAAATTTTTTCTTAAACCTTGGGTAATGTTAGTTTCCAGTATATTCGGCGGTGTTTTCCAGGGACTAATATTCGGTTTAATTGGTGGTATATTTGTGAAAAAAACCATTCCAAATCCTCTTGTAAGTATGGATTAAGGATTTTTGCAGAATAAAGCAATATAAAGAATCCGGAATTTGAGCAAAAGATTCCGGATTCATTTTTCTATAAACTCCACTGCATAATTAATAACATAAGAAATTTGCCAGCGCGGATGCGGTTCAACCCCAACCCCTACTAATCTGTAAGCAGGGTTGAGAATGTTTTTACGATGCCCGC
The DNA here is from genome assembly GCA_037441525.1 of Bacteroidota bacterium. Classification (GTDB taxonomy): domain Bacteria; phylum Bacteroidota; class Bacteroidia; order Bacteroidales; family UBA7960; genus SKVR01. The sequence continues at coordinate 123,237 of JBBISA010000001.1, read as the reverse complement.
GACTTCTAATACCGTCATCAATCATAAGACTTACCACTGCCTCATGTGCATTAGATGCAGCCCATTGAAGGTTTTCGGCGATGCCTCGTTTCCATTGGCCATATTTTGAAATCCTGGCACTCATTCCCCCCTGCCCTTCGTGGCTCGTCTGACCTGTATTTTTCAAATAAACGGCATGGTCTTTCGATGCCCTGCTTATGCCACGAGAAGGAATGAAAATTTCCATGGGTTTGGTATCAAGCAATTCAAGGTACAATTCGCGCACGGCTTCTATACCTTCTTTGGTCCTTAACGGAACTTTTCCGGGAAAGTGAAAAGAAGTACCCTGGAAATATTGCAAACGAGGGTATATGTATAGCCTGGAATATTTTGGAGGGTCGAACCGTATTATGTTCATAGCCAGGATAAGGTTTTTTTCGGCATCAGAAAGAAATTCAACATTGGCACCGGAGTTTAGTTTTTCGACGGGCCAACCATCCTGAGCAAGCCAATTGGCGTATTGTTGATTGGTAAACCCATCAAAATCCTGCAAATCCAGGGGATTTCGGTTTTGGCTATAACTGGTACCAGCATAAAAAGTTAAGAAACAGATATTGAGAGAGAAGAGCAGTAAGAAGGTTTTTTTTTGTACCATGGTTTATAATCTTTTAAGCCTAGCGGGTAATTATTTATTCAAAACCACTATCGGGTTGTTTTTAAACTTCATATCGATACCTTAAAAGAATGAAGTATGCCAATTGTTAATCTCATTATCTTTGCGTGTTTTTTCGCGGCAGCTTGGTATGAAGCAAAAAATAATCCGGAAAAAATGATTATTTACATAATATAAACTGAAAAATCAGTAAAAAATTTTCTTACAAAGCTAAAGATTATGATTGAACTTCCCAGGCAGTATTCATCCAGGCAGGCAGAAGAGAAATGGTATTCCTACTGGATGCAGAAGGGTTACTTTGCATCAAAACCCGACCAACGGAAACCTTATTGTATAACCATACCCCCCCCTAATGTAACAGGTGTGCTGCACATGGGGCACATGCTCAACAATACGATACAGGATGTTTTGGTGCGCCGGGCACGCATGCAGGGAAAAAACGCGTGCTGGGTTCCAGGTACCGACCATGCATCTATTGCCACTGAAGCCAAAGTAGTTGCTAAACTTAAGGAGCAGGGCATTGATAAAAATAACCTCACACGAAAAGAGTTTTTGGAACATGCCTGGGAATGGAAAGAAAAACATGGCGGCATTATCCTGGAGCAACTTAAAAAGCTGGGCGCATCGTGCGATTGGGACCGCACGGCCTTTACAATGGACGAAAAACTTTCAGCATCGGTAATTAATGTGTTTGCAGACCTGTATCATAAAGGACTGATTTACCGTGGAGTACGTATGGTAAACTGGGACCCAAAGGCACTAACGGCGCTTTCAGACGAAGAAGTTATTTATAAAGAGCTTCAGTCGAAATTTTATTACCTGCGTTATAAAATAGAAGGCACTTCAGATGAGTATGTTACCATTGCAACCACCCGTCCGGAAACAATACTTGGCGATACAGCTATATGTGTCCATCCTGAAGACAACAGATATGCCCATCTGAGGGGAAAAAGGGCATTGGTTCCTCTCATTAACCGGCCTGTTCCTTTTATATTTGATGAGTATGTTGACCGTGAATTTGGTACAGGAGCCCTGAAGGTTACCCCGGCCCATGATATTAATGACTATAACCTTGGGATTAAGTATCACCTTCCCACTATTGATATTTTCAACCCTAACGGAACATTAAACGAGAAGGCAGAAATTTATATCGGAGAAGATCGTTTTGCTGTCAGGAAAAAAATTGTCCGGGAACTTGAGGAAAAAGGACATTTGGTAAAAATTGAAGAGATTACCAACAAAGTAGGGTATTCAGAAAGAACCGACGAAGTAATAGAGCCAAAGCTTTCGCTGCAATGGTTTCTTAAAATGGAGCACCTCGCCAAGCCGGCACTTGATGTAGTGATGGATGATAAGATAAAGTTTTATCCGGCAAGGATGAAGAATATTTATCGCCACTGGATGGAAAACGTGCGCGACTGGTGTATTAGTCGCCAGTTATGGTGGGGGCATAGGATACCTGCATGGTACCTGCCTACAGGGGAGGTTGTTGTTGCCAAAAATGCAGACGACGCATTGGCATTGGCCAGACAAAGATTCAATAATAAACTCACACTTGCCGACCTGAGGCAGGATGAAGATGTATTGGACACCTGGTTTAGTTCATGGTTGTGGCCCATTTCGGTTTTCGACGGCATCAACAATCCTGATAATGAAGATATTAAGTACTATTACCCCACCGACGATTTGGTTACAGCCCCTGAAATACTGTTTTTCTGGGTGGCGCGGATGATCATGGCCGGGCTCGAATACCAGAATGACGTTCCATTCAGAAGCGTTTACCTGCATGGCATTGTGCGCGACAAGCAGGGTCGAAAAATGTCGAAGTCCTTGGGTAATTCACCCGATCCCCTTAATTTGATTGACCAGTTTGGAGCTGATGGAGTAAGGGTAGGAATGCTCTTTTCGGCCCCGGCAGGCAACGACCTTTTATTTGATGAATCCCTTTGCGAACAGGGACGCAACTTTTGCAATAAAATTTGGAATGCTTTCAGGTTAACCCAGGGTTGGGAAATTGACCAAAAACTTGTCCAACCAGATAGCAGCAGGGTAGCCATAGAATGGTTTGAAGCCAATTTCAATAAAACCCTTGCTACAATTGAAGATCATTTTCTGAAATACCGCATTACAGATGCACTAATGTCAGTTTATAAGCTTATCTGGGACGATTTCTGCTCCTGGTATCTCGAAATGATCAAACCAGCCTATTTGCAACCCATAGACGCCCTCACCTACGATAAAACCATTGATATCTTCACTAAATTGCTGAAAGTTCTTCATCCTTTCATGCCATTTATTACTGAGGAAATTTATCAGTATCTTAAAAAAGATAGTGAGCCCGAAAGTATTATGATTACCCCAATACCAAATCCCGTTGCTGCCGACGATAGTATACTTTCAAAATTTGATTTTGCATCACAGGTAATTATGGCAGTACGCAATTTGCGTCAGGAAAAAAATATTCCGCAAAAAAAACCCATAGCGCTTCTTATCAGGAAGACCAACGATGATCAGCCAGATACCACCTTCGACAGCCTGGTTGTGAAACTATGTAATCTCGAAAAGCTGGACTATGTTGCCCAGAAGCCCGTTGATGCATTTAATTTTATTGTTCAGACTACCGAATTTTTTGTGCCAGTTTCTGAAGAAATTGACCTGGAAGCTGAACTGAAAAAGATGGAGGAGGAAATTACCTATCAGCAAGGATTTCTTGATTCTGTGATGAAGAAACTCAGCAACGAACGATTTGTAAGCATTGCTCCGGAAAAGGTTGTGGCCATTGAAAGAAAAAAGCAAGCTGATGCCGAATCGAGAATTAAGGTATTGCAGGAACAGGTAACTGCTTTAAAGGCAAGACAATAAGTTATCAGTGACTTAGACAATTACAGACAGTACTTCGCATGGGGTGCTGCCTATACTTTTATAAATATCTTCCGTTTGTAAAGCACAAGCCCTATAAGCCAAAAGAATAATACATGAGCAATGGCATACAACAAAGAGCCATTAAGGTTTCCGGCAAGGGGAACAAAAATAGTGTTGTAAAGCCAGCCACTTCCTGTTATTACGCTCCCTTCAGCATTTTCAAACCTGATAAGCATCCACATCGCCGTGGCCCAGATACCTGAAAGTGCAAAAATGAAAAGAGGATTCATCCCAAAAACCATAAAAAAGGATGTCCATGACTTGTAGTTTTTCAGGTCAATAACATATATCAATATTCCGAACAAAATCGCAGCCTGCCCCGCGGTATATAGAACATAGGAACTTGTCCAAAGGGGTTTGTTAACAGGAAAAACATACCCCCACAAATAACCTGCAGCTGTAAAGGCAGTTCCATAAAGAATAAGTTTGAGCGGTACTTTGTTTTTATGGGTTTCCTTGATTAAAATACCCACCAGATAACCTATTAATACAGTTGCAACTGCTGGCAAAGAGCTTAATAACCCTTCAGGGTCGAAGGGAATATTCTGCCCATCAAGCGAGAAACCCCGGTAGAGATGATTTTCTCCAAACACCCATAAATCAAGCTTTAACACGGCATTTCCAGCCAGGCTGTAAGGATCGCCACTTCCAAAAGCCCACAAAATGCCCCAATATAGCAACAGGATTGCACCGGTTACCCATGGAATAATATTTTGCCTGAGAGCCAGTATGAGAATAGCCGCAATACCATAAGCAACGGCAATTCTTTGTAATACTCCCATAATTCTTAACTGGCTGTAATCGGTTTTCCATTGAGGAAACGAATTGATAAACAGACCGATAATAAAAATTAGCAATGTTCGCTGCAATACTTTTATAGCTGAATCGCGGTTAAGGGTGGTGTTAAGCTTAGAAAAGGAAAAAAACATTGATACACCTACTACGAACAGAAAAAAAGGAAATACCAGGTCGGTTGGTGTACATCCGTGCCACTCTGCATGAAGCAAAGGCGCATAAACATGCGACCAGCTTCCTGGGGTGTTCACTAATATCATAAATGCAATGGTCATACCTCGCAACACATCGAGGGCCAGATAGCGTTGAGTCTTTTCCATTCCCGAATTTTTAAGGTTTATAAAGTAATCATAGATTAATAAATTATTATTTCTCGAGAAAAAAGGCAGGAACAGATTCCTGATTTGATGGACTTATAGCAGTAACCATATAATAAAACCAGTCGTGCCGGGTGTTATAATTGAGCTCAAAGCTAACTGAATTATCTCCGGTTACCAAAAAAATATTTTCGGCATTTTCGATAGTGGCAGGTCTTCCAAGCCTGAATTTATAAACCACATAGGCTTTTTGGTTTAGGCCCCTCTCCCATTGCAAACGTATTTGTCTTGGCGTTGTAATCATCTCAGGGTTAATTGGAGGCTCGGTGGTTATTTGTTTTACTCTGGGGTTGATGTGCGGCAAAGCCTGATGTTTATAATGATTGGCAAGCAACCTCTGCCTAAGTCTAAGTGGGTTTGATCGAAGGTGCTTTGCGCTGAAAAACATACTGCCATAAATATTGGGTGTAGACCTTATTATTTGCAACTGTTTCTCAATTTCGGCCGATGTTCGCCATTGCAGGTAGGGCGAATCATGGTCAATCCGATATATTCCATGACCTATATACAAGGGGCAACCAAATGTGTTTTGACTCCACCACTGGGCAAGAATGTTGTAATCAGCAACCGGCATTCCAACATACCAGTAAAGTTGCGGAACTACATAATCGATCCAACCTTCGCGTTGCCATTTCAGAACATCAGCATACAGGTCATCATAATTCGAAACCCCTGCCCTCGTATCGGAACCTAAAGGATCGGCAGCAATATTTCGCCAAACGCCAAAGGGCGAAATTCCAAACTCAACCCAGGGTTTTATTGCTTTAATAGTATCACTGAGCTGTTTGATGATCATATCTACGTTGTCTCTTCGCCAATCAGCCTTTTGATGGGGTAAAAATCTTCTGGGAAACCTTAAAAAAGCATCTTGATCGGGAAAATCGAGGCCACTGATAGGGTAAGGATAAAAATAATCGTCGAATTGGATAGCATCGATATCGTATCTTCTAACCAGGTCGCCAACTACGCGAGCTACATGGTTTCGGGTCTGAGGAAGGCCAGGATTAAAATAACGGAGTTTCCCGTAAGTCACAAACCAGTCAGGATTTCGTTTTGCAGGGTGGTTAGCAGATAATGTGTTTGATTCAATATCAGTTTCTGCCCTGTACGGATTGAGCCATACATGAATATCAATACCCCGTTTTCTGCACTCCCGGATGGCAAATTCAAGGGGATCATAAAATGGCACAGGTGCCTGGCCCTGTATGCCCGTGAGCCATTTCGACCAGGGTTCTAATGGCGACGCATAAAAAGCATCGGCAGCCGGGCGCACCTGCAAAACTATGGTGTTCATGTTCCACTCCTTCAACAGGTCGAGCAATTCTATGAGCTCTCTTTGCTGTTCGATGTTGGTAAGCCCGCTTTGCGAAGGCCAGTCGATATTCATTACGGTAGCAATCCAAACTGCGCGCATTTCGCGCTTTGGATTTTGTTGTGATAATGATGGGGTACTAATTATAAGGGAAATAAATAATAAAAATCCAGGTAAACGAAAGTTCATTCGATGGTGCACTGATTAATGGTGAGAAATTTGGAACAGGCGCAAATATATGCAAAAGAATTTTGCCTTTGCCAAAATCCGGGCACCTGAATTGACTCATTCAATCAGTAAATCTAACGAAAAAGATTACCATGATGTTAACGATAAGATACAATAATTCAACGATTTATTTCTATTATTAGGGCAAAGTTTCCCTTTCGCTTTCAAATATAATAAAATAAACACCCCTTTGAAGTCCTGTTACATCAAGAGAAAAATTAAAACCATCATGCCTTAGTCTTTTTGCTAATACCTGCTGGCCAGGAATTTCAATAATCCTAACATCAATAAAATCATCTGAATTTCCCTGAGCACCTAAATTGATCCATAATTTGATTTTTACCGGATTTGGGCAAACCTTAAATCCGGAAGATAATAAAGCCCGCCTTGATGATAATAGAATTTATGGGAGCGAATCATAATTCTCCGCAACATCTCCCGCGCTTAATACATAATCGAAAACCGTCAGAAGTCCGATACTACCAGATGATGCTTCATCTCCTGCAACCAGGTCATCCTGAAAAAAATTCAGCAATTTTCGACATTTAGCAAAGTATCACCATTCTGGTCGATAAAATAAACAATCAACCCGAAAAATGTTGCGAAGACACCAGGCTGTTTATTATTCAGGAATTAAGATTAATTTTGCGCTCAAATTTTAAATGGTAAAATACCTATAGCGTTATGCTTAATTTCATTATGTTTGGCCCTCCGGGCGCAGGAAAAGGAACCCAGTCAGAAAAACTAATGCAGGAATATAACCTGACCTATATAAGCACCGGTGAACTGCTTAGAAGGGAAATAAAACAAGGGACTGACATCGGGAAAAAAGTAAAGGAAGGTATCGAAGGGGGTGGATTGGCAGATGATGAAACCATTGTAAAGATTATCAACAAGGAAATCAAGAGCCACGAAGGAAGCGAAGGTTTTCTTTTTGATGGTTTCCCCAGAACTTATGTTCAGGCTTATATTCTTGATGGTCTGTTCACGCGCCTTCAGCATAAACTCACCCGGATTTTTATTCTTGAACTATCGGATGAGGAGTGCAAGAGAAGGTTATTGCAACGTGCCAAGGAACAGGACCGCAAAGATGACCGGGAGGCGGTAATTGATAAAAGACTTCAGGAATACCATCAGAAAACCCTGCCCTTGCTTGAGTTTTACAAGAATTCGGGGTTGCTTACTTTTATTGATGCTTCAGGAACATCAGAAGAGATTTTTGCCCGGATTCAGCAATATATCAACGAAGACATCAGAAAACAATCCATCAATGTAGTGATGTTCGGTCATCCTGGCGCTGGAATGACCACCCAGGCGAACAAACTGGCCAGTGAGTTGGACCTGAAGTGTATTTCGACCCGCGAATTGCTTCAAAATGAGGTTCAGGAAAGAACTCCCCTGGGCCTTCAAATTCAACCCTATATGGAAAAAGGGTTGCTTGTGCCAGATGAAATTGTAATCAGGCTCATTGAAAAAGCAATCCTGCAAACCAATGGGAGCAATCGTGGCTATGCTTTCAAAGGCTATCCGCGCACCCTTGTACAGGCTTATATTCTTGATGGAATTTTGAAGAAGAAGGGACAGGCAATTACCTGTGTCATCAATCTCAACGTAAATTACATAGAGTTAATGAAGCGTTTGGATGAACGCAGTCGAACCCAGAAAAAAATGCCCTACGACAGTGCCGCTGCAACCATCGTTGCCCGACTCGAAGAACATGAAAAACACAGCCGGGGAGTATTGGAGTATTATCGCGAGCATAACCAGGTGATTGATGTGGACGGCGTTGGAAATATTGATGAAGTTTACCAACGAGTTTTTGAACCGGTTGTAAAAGCGGTAAGAAACCTGCGGTAGGCTTTGCTAAAGAATTTTACTCTATACGTTATTAACAACTATTCAGTCTGCAATGGATAATCAATTAATTCTGGAATGGGTTGGTTATGTTGGTTCGGTGGTAATTGCCATCTCATTGATGATGAGCTCAATTTTAAAATTAAGATGGCTCAATCTGGCTGGTGCGGCAATTTTTTCAGTTTACGGATTACTTATTGGAGCACTTCCGGTGGCGCTTCTTAACTTGTTCATTACCATTATTAATGCATATCATCTTTTTAAGATATACAGTCAGAAAGACTTTCTGAAAATTTTGCACATACGCACAGAAAACCGCTATCTTGAGTTTCTGATAGATTATTACCGCAGCGATATAAATTATTTTTTTCCCGGGTTTTACGAAAGCTTTAAGGACCAGCTTTACAATCCAAAAGAATTCCTTTGCTTCCTTATTCTGCGAAATGCAGAAGTGGCGGGCATTTTCATAGGCAAAAAAGTATCAGAAAGGGAACTTTTTGTGGAAATGGACTTTGCACTGCCCCAATACCGAGACTTATCGCTGGGAAATTATGTGTATAAACAAAATCAGAGGTATTTCGAAAACCTTGGTGTTAGTATACTAAGTGCAAATCCAAAGAGCTACAAGCACTACCAATATTTAAAAAAGATGGGCTTTGAAGAAGAGCAGAGAGATAATAAAGTGATATTAATAAAGGAGATAAAATAGTTTGTCAGCCAATTTGGCGCAGAAAGGAATATTTCGTCAAGCTATATTCACAAAAACTTATACACATGAAAAAATTTCTCATCTGGATTCTGGCTTTAACAATTACTATCGCAGGAGCCTGGTATACCCGTACCACAGGCCCTACAAAACCTGTTAAAGGGAGTGTTACTTTTGATGGTGAAATAATTAAATACAGCCTTATCCGTACCTGGTTCATGCCTTCCGATGCACCTGTAAAGGTAAAGGTTGACAGCGATGAAGTGACTGGTACTTTTATTTATAAGCGTACTCCAAGCCACGACTCATGGATTGAAAAAGAATTGATACGGGAAGGAGAATACCTGATTGCCTATTTGCCCCAATTGCCACATGCAGGTAAGGTAATGTACCAGATAACTTTGAAGACTGAAAATGAACAGTTTAAGCTAACCGAAAATCCAATAATATTGCGTTTCAGAGGCGACGTACCCATCTGGGCAATGTTGCCCCATATTCTTTTAATGTTTGCAGCCTTGTTGTTCAGTACCCGTGCAGGGCTGGCGGCAGCATTTGGAGAGAAAACTTTTGTTCTGTCGCTCACCACTTTGATTTTGCTTATTGCAGGTGGGTTAGTGTTTGGACCTATTGTTCAGAAATATGCTTTTGGTGCCTACTGGACAGGATGGCCCTATGGCACCGACCTTACCGACAATAAAACCGCTCTGATGGTTCTTTTCTGGGCTGTGGCCATGATTAAGGTTTGGAGAAACCATTCGCACCGTGGACTGATTTTACTGGCATCTGTTGTATTATTGCTCATCTATCTTATCCCACACAGTCTCATGGGCTCTGAGATTGATTTTACACAGCAGTAGATTCATGCAAATCCCATTGACTATTTGAGTGGGAAAAATAAAAAAATGGAAGAGGCCGACAAACCTCTTCCATTTTTTTGTGTGAATCTTTTCCTACTTACCGTGGCATTGTTTAAATTTCTTACCACTTCCGCAGGGGCATAATTCATTGCGGCCAACCTTCTTCTCTACCCTTACCGGCTCGGTATTGCGCCGACCACCCATCAGGTCGCTGCGTCCGGCATTTAAGCGGCTCATATCGGTTCGGCGAGGTGCATCGGCAGCCCTTACTTGTGTTGGGTCATTCACCGGTAGCCGGGCTTTTAGCAGGAATGAAATAATATCCTTGTTTACCTTCTGAATAAGCCTTTTAAACAACTCAAACGATTCGAACTTATAAATCAGCAAGGGGTCTTTCTGTTCATAGGTAGCATTCTGAACCGATTGTTTCAGATCGTCCATCTCACGAAGATGTTCTTTCCAGGCATTATCGATAATAGCCAGGGTAATGCTCTTTTCAATAGCAAGAGAAACTTCACGTCCTTCAGATTCGAAGGATTTCTTCAGGTTTGCTATTATATTAAGGGTTTTCATGCCATCTGAAACCGGTACAGCAATATTTTGGAAACGATCACCGGCATTTTCGTAAACATCCCTAATTACAGGGAAAGCCTGCCGGGAGACAGTTTCAATTTTATCGCGATATTTTGCTGATGCGACTTCAAAAACCATATCGGTAAGTTTTGCAGCCTTTGAGTCGGCAAAAGTTGGCTCATCGAAGGGGATGTCAAGACCAAGGTTGCGGATCAACTCCATGCGCAAACCATCATAATCGCCGTTGTCCTGATATTCAGAAACGGATTGCTCGCACACGTCGAATAACATGTTGGAAAGGTCAACAGCAAGGCGGTCGCCAAAAAGTGCATTACGCCTTTTGCGATAAATAACTTCGCGCTGGGCATTCATTACATCATCGTATTCAAGCAATCTTTTCCTGATCCCAAAGTTGTTTTCTTCTACTTTTTTCTGAGCCCTCTCAATGGAGTTGGTAATCATTGAGTGTTGGATTACTTCTCCCTCTTTAAGCCCCAGGCGGTCCATAATTCGACTTATGCGGTCGGAGCCGAAAATGCGCATCAGATCGTCTTCGAGCGATACGAAAAATTGCGATGAACCTGGGTCGCCCTGACGACCTGCCCTACCGCGCAACTGGCGGTCAACCCTGCGCGATTCATGCCTTTCAGTTCCAATAATTGCCAAACCGCCTGCATCTTTTACTCCGGGTCCCAGTTTAATATCGGTACCCCTACCCGCCATGTTGGTAGCGATGGTAACATTTCCTGCCCTACCTGCTTCGGCAACCACCTGGGCTTCGCGTTGGTGTTGCTTTGCGTTGAGAATATTATGCTTTATCTTGCGGATGTTGAGCATTTTGCTCAGCAACTCTGATATTTCAACCGATGTAGTTCCTACCAGCACCGGACGACCATTATCAACAAGGTTTACGATTTCATCTATTACAGCATTGTACTTTTCCCGTTTGGTTTTATAAACCAGGTCTTCGAAATCTTTTCTTACCACGGGCCTGTTGGTAGGTATAACCACCACATCAAGCTTATAGATGTTCCACAATTCGCCTGCTTCTGTTTCAGCAGTACCTGTCATACCGGCAAGTTTACCGTACATTCTGAAGTAATTCTGCAGGGTAATGGTGGCGTAAGTTTGGGTAACGGCTTCAATCTTAACATTCTCTTTTGCTTCAATGGCCTGGTGCAAACCATCAGAATACCGGCGTCCTTCCATAATACGGCCGGTTTGCTCATCCACAATCTTCACCTTGTTGTCGATGATAACATATTCGGTATCGCGTTCGAAAAGGGTATAGGCCTTTAGCAACTGGTTAATAGTATGAACCCTTTCTGATTTCGCAGAAAATTCATCCAGAACCATGTTCTTATGTTCCATTTTTTCTTTGTCAGAAAGGCCGCTTTTTTCCAGATCGGCCATTTCGGCGCCGATATCGGGCAGGATAAAAAATTTGGGATCATCCGAGGCGCCTGTTATAAGGTCGATACCTCTCTCGGTGAGTTCGATGGTGTTGTTTTTTTCTTCGATAACGAAAAAGAGTTCGTCATCAATTATGTGCATATTTTTATTCTGCTCCTGCATGTAGAAGTTTTCCGTTTTCTGCAGGATGGTTTTCATACCAGGTTCGGACAAAAATTTGATAAGGGCTTTGTTTTTGGGCAAACCTCTGAAACATCTGAGGAGTAATTCACCCCCTTTTTTCTCATCAACTTTCTCACCATCTTTAGGAGAAAGAATTTTTTTGGCTTCGGCTAAAATATTGGTTATAAGAGTTCGCTGAGCAGAAACAAGTTTTTCAACCTTGGGTTTCATCTCGTGGAATTCGTGTTTTTCGCCCTGTGGTGTAGGCCCGGAAATAATGAGTGGCGTACGGGCATCATCAATCAAAACAGAGTCCACCTCGTCAACAATGGCAAAGTTGTGCTTACGTTGAACGAGTTCTTCCGGATTTCGCGACATGTTATCGCGCAGGTAATCGAACCCAAATTCGTTGTTGGTACCGTAAGTAATATCGGCCAGATAAGCTTGCCTGCGTTCCTCTGAGCTGGGTTGGTGTTTGTCAATACAGTCCACCTTCAGACCATGGAATTCAAAGAGCATCCCCATCCATTCAGAGTCGCGTTTTGCAAGATAATCGTTAACTGTAACCACGTGTACGCCCATTGCTGGCAGTGCATTGAGGTAAACTGGCAGGGTTGCCACAAGGGTTTTACCTTCACCGGTAGCCATTTCAGCAATTTTCCCTTTATGAAGATGGATGCCGCCAATTAGCTGAACATCGTAGTGAACCATATCCCAGGTTATTTCGTTGCCTCCGGCCATCCACTTGTTTCTGAAATGGGCTTTGGTACCCACAATCTCGATGCTATTTCTTTTTGCGGCAAGGTCGCGGTCGAAATTGGTGGCAGTTACATCAACTATTTCATTCTCTTTGAACCGGCGTGCAGTTTCTTTTATTACAGCAAATGCTTCGGGCAATATTTCAATAAGCACCTTTTCAATTTTGTCGTATTGTACTTTTTCAAGTTCATCAATTAGGTTAAAAAGTTTTTCCTTTTCATCCAGCTCCAGATCAAACGACTCGGTTTTCTTTTTTAGTTCTTCTATCTGGTTTTTTTCGTGGGCAATTTCAGAAGCAATACGTTCCTTAAATTCGGATGTTTTAGCTCTTAACTGGTCGTTGTCGAGGTGTTTTACTACTTCATACGCTTCATGAATGGATTTAACAAGTGGGAGAACTTCTTTGAGATCGCGGGTTGCCTTGTCTCCGAAAAGTTTTTTAAATATACTGAGCATACAACAAGTGTTTATATAAGATTGATGATGGTTGAAGTATTTGTTTTCTTAAGATTGGATGGCAAAGGTAGTTTAAATCTGAAGAAAAAATAAGCCCTGCCAAGGTTTATTTGGGATGTAAAAAAAGCCGGTTTAGTGCCGGCTTGCCTTTAATATTCATCTTCGTGGAAGAAGAAGTCGTCCTTAGTCGGATAATCGGGCCAGATGTCTTCAATACTGTCATAAACATCTCCTTCATCTTCTATTTCCTGCAAATTTTCAATAACTTCCATGGGAGCCCCAGACCTGAGCGCGTAATCAATAAGCTCATCCTTGGTTGCAGGCCAGGGAGCATCTTCAAGTTTAGAAGCCAATTCCAGAGTCCAGTACATATTAAATGGTGTTTAATTTTTTTTGCAAAAGTAATTTTTTTTGTATTAAATCCAAGAAAAAAACCCTTTTGTTTAAGCTGATATAATAATATTTTAATGTGATATAATCGGTGTTTTGTGTGAAGTTTTTTAAATAATAGTAATTTTAGCCTTTTAAATCGTTTTTTTAATGATGCGGATTTATTAATTCAGATCATTTTCACAAAAGAATCCTTGCAGTATTTTAAAGTAAACTGCCATTATTTAAAATATTTCCTACATGAAAATCCCTGCATAAAATGAATAAAATAGAAATATTGTTTAAGGCAATAAACTGTGTAATTGCAATTTTTATTGCTCAACTTACTCAATTTGATGTTTCAGCCCAGGTAAATCAGTTATATACAGGCACTTTATCAATCAATGCGGGTTATGTTCCTGAAAACAGGATGCCGTTTTGGTTCAGGGCCAATCAATCTGGCGATATTCCGCTTGCCAGTATTTCAAACGGATATCATGGACTATTGGAAAAGAAATACAATAGTGCTGACAATAAAAGATTTGACTGGGGCGCTGCCATTGAAGGCAAAGCAAATCTTAGTCAGTCTTCCAACCTCATACTCCTGCAGGCATTCGCAAAGTTGAAATATGGAATATTTGAAATTAAGGTTGGGAGAAGCCGGGATATAACCGGACTGGCAGACAGCACATTATCGGTGGGTGCTTTTTCGGTTTCTGGCACTGCATTGGGAATACCAAAAATTGTTGTAGGAATACCTGAGTATTATACGATTCCTTTTCTGGGAAAACTGTTTTCAATAAAGGGTAGTTTCTCCAATGGGATGTTTGGCGAAACTGTTATGAGATATCGTGACCGGTTAATCCCTTTGCAGAACTATTATCAGGAAAAACAATTTTATGGCAGATTTGGAAAAGAAAACTGGAAGCTGAAATTGCACGGAGGCGCAAATCATCAGGTACAATGGGGTAGTGAAAAAATATACTATAGTGAAGAACTTTTTACACTTTCCCCTCTCGAAACATTCTTTTATATAAGTACCGGTAAAGGCTATGCAACTGGCAATCACATGCGATCGCGACTTGGCAACCATCTGGGAAGTATTGATTTGGGGCTGGAATATCAATTAAACAGTTGGAATATTTTCATCTACCGTCAAAACTTTTACGATGCAGGTGCTTTGTATTACCTGGCAAACATCAGAGATGGCCTGAATGGTATTTCATTGACCAATAAGGGAAAAAGAGAACAGGGCTTTTATTTTGAAAAGCTTTTATTCGAATTCTTTTTTTCAAAGAATCAGGCAGGCGAGTTGTGGTCGCCCTACACCCCCTCGGGCGACGAAGATTATTATAATAATCAACAATACCTTAAAGGATGGAGCTACAAGGACTTAAACCTGGGTAATCCATTGGTGGGTAGCAGGCAATATGTAAGGGAAGAGCATCCTAACAGCCCCACCGAATATTTTATCAATAACCGTATAATTGCCATTCATACTGCAATGAGAATGGGTTATAATTTATGGAACTTCACTGTAAAATCTACCTATTCACTCAATTATGGTACCTTCGCCACCAGCGAAGCGGGCGAGAGTCGTGGCAGAGACCGTTTTCCGCCAAAGCATGGCATTTTTGAAGAAACCGGACAATTTTCTGCCCTTGTAGAAGTGAACCGAAAGCTTCCCCGAAAAATGGACATAGGGCTCAGAACAGCCTTTGATAATGGAAATTTATACTATAACTCGGCGGGGTTTATTGTATTTGTGGAGAAAAAATTTTGAGCAGATATTTTTTTTAGCTACAGGCTGGATTTACGATTTCTATCACTTCAATATCAGCAATAATTGCATTTTTCAAACAAAACAATAGGTTGCTTTTCGTCGCGATGACCAGGATTTCTGGTACATTAACCCAAATTTGTCGTAAGCCATTTTTTCTAATGACCGTCATTAGAAAATTATCAGTATAAGTTATTGATAATAATATTATTAAAACGACCAATCGCTAAGAAAAACTATAAATTGTAATCAGAAATGCATACAATTCATGTTTTTCTAAAGCGGGGTTAAACCCGGCTAAGTCATTAGTTCACTGCATTGCTAATGACCAATCCGGGTTTAATAATACTCATGATCAGTTATGTTGATTTGTTAAAAGACTTCAAAAATTGGAGGTGCGATGAGTGATGATTATTTTCATATAAAATATTCCCTACATTTGCCACTGTTTAAAACAAGATTCGTTAGACAGATTGTTTATAAAGAAGAGCGGAGAGAACAGGCTCGCTGATGCTCTGGCAACCCACCCCCCGGGGAAAGGTGCCAATACCTGCCTGAACAGGAATTATAAACGTACATTGGTAACAAAAATGGCAATTAGAACCACAAAACAGATTTACTCGCCCAGCCGCTCTTCCAAAGAGATTTTTATTCATTCTGTTGCCCCCTACAGCATTTTTCTTTATTGTGTGCATATGTCTATGCGCATGCCCTGTTGTTGTTAACGCTGGTTAGCAATTCAGGGGCATTTCTGAATTGACTTCTGAAAGGAAGCCCAAATATTTGTATGCTTATTTTTTCCTGATAAGGAACAAAAAAAACATCTGATAATCTGGCTTATCTCAAAAGAATCAAATCGTTTCATTCTTTTCTATTCAATTTATTCACAATTTCATAAACTTAGATTTAAAAACAATGAGTACTTCAAACCCAAGATTCGAGACTTTACAATTGCATGCCGGCCAGCAGGCCGATCCCACCACCGGTTCACGCGCTGTGCCTATCTACCAGACAACTTCCTATGTTTTCAACAGTTCGGAACATGGGGCCAATTTGTTTGCCCTGAAGGAATTTGGTAACATTTATACCCGGATTATGAATCCCACCACCGATGTGTTTGAAAAACGCATTGCAGCTCTTGAAGGTGGTGTGGCAGCACTTGCCGTTTCATCGGGACAGGCAGCACAATTCATCGCACTAAACAACATTCTGCAGGCTGGTGAAAACTTTGTTTCCACCTCATTTCTCTATGGTGGCACCTACAATCAGTTTAAGATTGCCTTTAAGCGCCTTGGTATTGACGTGAGGTTTGCCAAGGGAGACAACCCGGCCGATTTCGAAAAACTAATTGATAAAAAAACCAAAGCACTGTATATCGAAACAATAGGAAATCCTGAATTTAATATTCCTGATTTTGAAGCAATTGCGGCTTTAGCGCACAAATATGACCTGCCATTGATAGTTGACAATACCTTTGGCGGTGGTGGCTACCTTTTCCGCCCATTGGAGCACGGGGCCAATATTGTTGTTGAATCGGCCACAAAATGGATTGGTGGTCATGGTACCAGTATAGGCGGGGTAATTGTAGATGGCGGCAACTACAACTGGGGCAACGGCAAATACCCGCAGTTCAGCGAGCCCTCTGAAGGCTACCATGGGCTCGTATTTTCTGATGTATTTGGTGTAAACGGACCCTTCGGAAATATTCAGTTCATCATAAGGGCACGTGTGGAAGGTTTGCGCGATTTTGGTCCGGCATTGAGCCCGTTCAACTCATTTCTGTTGCTTCAGGGGCTTGAAACCCTCAGCCTGAGAGTGCAACGCCATGTCGATAATGCCCTGGCACTTGCCAAATGGCTCGAAGCGCATCCACAGGTAGATAAGGTAAACTATCCGGGGCTGGAATCGAGCCCCTATAATTCCCTTGCAAAAAAATACCTTAAAAGAGGCTACGGCGGTGTTCTTTCCTTCTCTCTTAAAGGCGAAAAAGAAAGGGCAACCCGGTTGGTTGACAGCCTGAAACTTGTGAGCCACCTTGCCAATGTGGGCGATGCCAAAACGCTCATCATTCAGCCCTCAGCCACTACCCACCAGCAACTTTCCAACGAAGAGCAACTGGCCAGCGGTGTGCTGCCAAACCTGTTAAGGGTATCGGTGGGGATTGAGCATATCGAGGATATTATTGCCGATTTTGAACAAGCAATTAATGGATTGTAGGATAATTTGATTATCGGATTATCGGATTAGTTGATTACTATTGCTGTTGGGGATTGACGGTGATAACAACGATAAAAGTTTTATCTTGATCCCTGACAGCAATTTTCTGATTTTAGTTTTATGTTTTCCATGAAATTATATCTTTAACATTTCAAAACCGAAATTAAACACTAAAAAAAATGCCACAGCAAAATATTAAACAAGCTATAGGGTTGTTTGGCTTTGGTGTGGTGGGCGAAGGGCTGTATCATGTATTGCAGAACAGTCATACCACCAATGCCGAGGTCAAACGTATTTGTATCAAGGATCCTCACAAAAAGAGGATCCTGCCCGCTGAATATTTCACCACCAATGCTGATGCAATACTTGACGACCCTGAAATCAATCTTGTAGTCGAACTTATCAACGATGCCGATGAAGCCTTCGAGATTGTATCGAGCGCCCTGAAAAAAGGGAAAAGTGTTGTTTCTGGAAATAAAAAGATGCTGGCTGCCCATCTCTCAGAGCTCATAGTGCTTCAGGAGAAAACCGGGGCAGCTTTGTTGTATGATGCATCGGCCTGCGGTTCTATTCCTGTTATCAGAAATCTGGAAGAATATTATGATAACGATCTTTTGCTTTCCATAACCGGTATTCTTAATGGTTCTTCCAATTTTGTACTATCCAAAATCTTCAACGAAAAGAAAGGTTACCTCGAATCGGTAAAAGAAGCCCAGAATCTTGGTTTTGCTGAAGCTGACCCATCGCTCGACATGGGAGGATGGGATTCGCTATACAAACTTGTTATTCTGGCTTTGCATGGTTTCGGTACCTTGGTGAACCCCAATGAGGTTTTTGTTTCAGGCATTTCGAATCTTCAAAGTGGCGACATCCGTTTTGCCCGCGAAAAAGGCTACCGCCTTAAACTTGTTGCCCAGGCCACCAAAATAAACGGAAAAAAGTTCAACCTGATGGTAATGCCTAAAATGGTTACTGAAGATGAATACATATACAATGTTGAAAATGAATACAATGGTGTGATAATAGAAGGTGCATTTTACGAAAAGCAATTTATGTTTGGCAAAGGCGCAGGGGGACATCCTACCGGTAGCTCGGTTCTATCAGACATTACCGCACGCATGCATGGCTATCGTTATGAGTACAAAAAACGTAAATACTTCAACCCACCCGAACACACCAACGATGTAATGGTAAAAGTTTACCTGCGTTTTAAAAATCTGCTCGATTTCAGCCACTTCGAATTCGATGAGATTGAAGAAAAACTTTCGTCGCGCGATTTTAACTATGTAATTGGCAACATTAAGCTTTCCAATCTGATACACGTAAGAAAACTGATTCAGACAATGGATGTTTTTATCGCCTTTTTCGGAAATCCGGAGAAGTTGAGTTAAGTCAAGTCAAATTCTTTCAACTTCTTTATTAACATTATCTTTGCAGTTTATTTAAAGGAGCCAGATTACCCTGTTGTAAACATCCATCAATAATACTTAATAATTACAATCATCAATCATCCATAATGACAGTTCCTGAACACATAGCAAAATCAGGCGGATCTACACGTATTAGTTATGAACTCTTGCCTCCTGTAAAGGGCTCGAGCATCGATACCATATTTTATACCCTTGATCAGCTGAAAGATTTTCAACCTCCGTTTATCAATATAACCTACCACCGGCAAGAAATTAGTTATCTAAAGCAATCGGACGGAAATCTCAGGCCCATGGTGATAAGAAAGCGACCCGGAACGGTAGCCATTGCAGCCGCTATTAAATGGCGTTATAAGATTGATGTGGTACCCCATATTATCTGCGGTAACTTTTCGAAACAGGAAACCGAAGATGCCCTGATTGATCTTGATTTCCTTGGAATTCATAACCTTTTGGTTTTACGAGGCGATGGTGATAAGAATTCCGGCCTTTTCAAACCCAATCCACAGGGACATGCCAACGCCACCGGGCTTTTAAAACAGATCATGGATATGAACAAAGGGGTTTATCAGGAGCAGTATGTTGAAAATCCATCGCACACTCAATTCTCGGTAGGCGTAGCCGGATATCCTGAGATGCATCCTGAAGCTGTCAGCTTTGACCTTGACATGAAATATCTGAAAGAAAAAATTGACCTTGGTGCTGAATACGTTGTAACGCAAATGTTTTTCGACAACAAAGCGTTTTTTGATTTTGTGAAAAAGTGCCGATCCATGGGGATTACAGTGCCCATTATCCCAGGAATTAAACCCATCAGCACAAAAGAACACATCCAGGTTCTTCCTCGGATTTTTCATCTTACCATGCCGAGCCCATTGGTAAATGAAGTAAACAAATGTACCGACAACAAGCAGGTTTCGCAGGCAGGTATTGAATGGACAACCGCCCAGATAAAGGAATTGGTTGCCAATGGCCATAATTTAATTCATATTTACACCATGAGCAAGGCAGGTCAGGTGGTGAAAATATCAGAAAACATCCTTTGATTTTCCTGCCTGAAAAAATTACCCTTATCGAAGCATCCAACCTGAGAAAAATTACAACATTAGATTCAATGAATACCATCCAGCAACCAAAAGAGCTTCTTAAAAAAAAAATACTTGTTCTCGATGGAGCCATGGGCACCATGATACAGAGGCATAAACTCACCGAAAACGATTACCGGGGAACCAGATTTGCCCATATTGCCCAAAAGGTTAAAGGAAATAACGATTTGTTATCCATTACCCAGCCAGAAATAATTTTGGCCATCCATGAAGCCTATCTGCAGGCTGGCGCCGATATTATCGAAACCAATACTTTTAATTCCACATCCATATCCATGCAGGATTACCTGATGGAAGACCTTGTGTATGAACTTAATTATGAAGGGGCCCAATTAGCCAGGAAGGCTTGCGACAAATATAACCAGCTCGATTGGTCCAAACCCCGCTTCGTTGCAGGGTCGCTGGGACCAACCAATAAAACGGCATCCCTATCACCCAATGTAAGCAGTCCTGCTTACCGTGCCATTACCTTCGATCAGTTAAAAGATGCTTATTATGAGCAAATCAGTGGATTAATGGATGGTGGTTCGGATATTCTGATGGTAGAAACCGTTTTTGATACCCTCAATGCCAAGGCAGCTCTTATGGCCATAAGCCAATACCAGGACGACAAAGGGAAAGCTATACCCGTCATGGTTTCGGGTACCATAACAGATGCCAGCGGACGAACCCTATCGGGCCAGACTACCGAAGCTTTTCTCACTTCCATATCCAATGTTGACCTTTTGAGTGTGGGGTTAAACTGTGCACTTGGAGCCGATCAGCTGCGCCCCTACCTTGAAATACTCAGCCGCATGGCCCCGTTTGCTGTTAGCGCTCATCCCAATGCCGGACTCCCCAACCAGTTTGGTCAGTACGATCAGTCGGCAGCTATTATGGCCGGCATTATTGAAGGGTTTCTGCAGGATGGATTGATCAATATTATTGGGGGATGCTGCGGTACCACTCCTGAGCACATCAGCAGTATTGCCAAACTGGCCGGAAAATATGAGCCTCGCCAAATCCCTGTCCATTCATACAATACCTTCTTAAGCGGACTGGAACATCTTGAAATCAGACCTGATTCGAACTTTGTAAACATAGGGGAACGCACCAATGTGGCTGGTTCCATAAAGTTTGCAAGACTGATAAAGGAAGAAAAATACGAAGAGGCCCTCGCTGTGGCACTCGAGCAGGTAGAGAATGGCGCCCAGGTAATTGACATTTGTATGGACGATGCAATGATCGATGCCCCCAAAGCAATGACCACATTCCTGCATCACATTGCTGCAGAACCCGACATTGCAAGGGTTCCCGTGATGATAGACTCATCGAAATGGGAAGTGATTGAGGCAGGTTTGAAATGTGTGCAGGGCAAATGCATTGTAAATTCAATCAGTTTAAAGGAAGGTGAAGATGAATTTCTCCGCCAGGCCCGTCTGGTTAAGCAATATGGAGCTGCCGTGGTGGTAATGCTTTTTGATGAGAAAGGACAAGCCGATACCTTTGAGCGCAAGATTGAAATTGCGGCACGAGCCTATAAACTGCTGACCGAAAAAGCAGGTTTTTACCCCCAGGATATTATTTTCGACCCCAACATACTGGCTATTGCAACGGGAATTGCGGAGCACAACAGTTATGGTCTTGACTACATTCGTGCATGCGAATGGATAAAGCAAAATCTCCCCCATGTACATATCAGCGGAGGGGTAAGCAACCTGTCGTTTTCATTCAGGGGCAACAACATTGTAAGGGAATCAATGCATTCGGCATTCCTTTACCATGCAATAAAGGCAGGAATGGATATGGGTATTGTAAATCCGGCCATGCTGCAAGTGTATGACGCGATACCCAAAGACCTGCTACGTCTGGTTGAAGATGCAATTTTATACCGCCGCAAAGACGCTACCGAACGGTTATTGCTTTATGCCGAGCAGGTTAAAGACCAGCAGGAAGGACGAAAGGAAGAAAAAAACCAGGACGAATGGCGTAACCTTCCCGTTCGTGAAAGGCTGGCACACGCGCTGGTAAAGGGAAAGGACGAATTTATTGAGCAGGATGTAGAAGAAATGCGCCAGCAACTTGATAAAGCCCTCGAAGTTATTGAAGGCCCGTTGATGGACGGGATGAACAAGGTGGGCGACCTGTTTGGAGCTGGTAAAATGTTCCTTCCGCAGGTGGTTAAAAGTGCCCGCGTAATGAAAAAGGCAGTGGCCTACCTCACCCCTTTTATTGAAGAACAAAAAGCCATGTTTGGCGACGTATCGAGTGCAGGAAAGGTTTTGCTTGCCACTGTTAAAGGCGATGTACACGATATCGGGAAAAATATTGTGGGTGTGGTACTGGCATGTAACGGATTTGAAATCATTGACCTGGGTGTAATGGTTCCCTGCGAAAAAATATTGCAGGTAGCAAAAGATGAGAAGGCCGACATTATCGGATTAAGTGGATTGATCACCCCCTCGCTCGACGAAATGGTGCATGTAGCATCAGAAATGAAGAAACTGGGGTTCGAAACTCCCTTGCTTATTGGTGGTGCAACCACCAGCGTATTGCACACCGCGGTAAAGATAGCTCCGGCCTACGATCACGGCGTAATTCACGTGAAAGATGCTTCGCGGGCAGCTAAGGTTAGCTCCGAACTATTCTCTGAAAACCGCAATGGGTACGTTGCCGCTGTGTCCCAATCATACCACGAAATGGTCGATGAATACAACCAGCGAAATGCCCAAAAACAATACCTTACCATGGAACAGGCACGGCAAAAGAGATTTCCGTATATTGCTGAAAATGCCAATATCACCACTCCGCTAAAGCCTGGTATCACTATATTCGATGAGTTTCCGTTAGATGAACTTGCCCGCTATATCGACTGGACATTCTTTTTTTACGGATGGGAACTGAAAGGGAAATACCCCGAAATTCTGAAAGATCCGCTCAAAGGCCCCGAAGCGCAGAAACTTTTTGATGATGCCCTGGCCATGCTGGAAAAATTCTATCGTGAAAAAACATTTGTTGCCCGTGGTGTGGCAGGTATTTTCCCGGCAAACAGCCACGATGAAGACATTATCATCTTCGAAGATGAGTTGCGCCAGAAGGAAAAAATGCGGTTCAACTTCCTGCGTGTACAGGAGATAAAAGATGAACCAGGCAAATTCAACCTTTCCCTTGCCGATTATATTGCTTCTGCTGATTTTGGAATTGCCGACTACCTTGGAGCCTTCGTGGTTACCATACACGGTGCCGACGAGCTTGCCGAAAAATATAAGCAGGAAAAAGATGATTATAACAGCATAATGACCAAAATGCTTGCCGACCGCCTTGCCGAAGCCTTTGCCGAATGGCTGCACGAAAAGGTGCGTAAAGAACTCTGGGCTTACGATACACGTGAAGAACTCAGCCTCACCGAAATGCTTAAGGAGCGTTACGAAGGTATTCGTCCGGCTTGTGGTTACCCCGCCTGTCCCGAACACAGCGAAAAACTGAAATTATTTCAACTGGTTGATGCAGAAAAGAATACCGGTGTTAGCTTAACAGAAGGTTTCAGTATGATTCCCGGCGCATCCGTTTCAGGCTGGTACTTCGCCCATCCCCATTCACGCTATTTCAACCTGGGCAAAATAACACGCGAACAGGTCGAATTGTACGCAACAAAAAAAGGGATCGCCCTGCAGGAAGCGGAAAAATTGCTGATGCCGAACCTGGGGTATTAAGGGGTATGAACAGAATAATGCCAAATCAGTTTCAGTTCGTTGCTGTTGAAATATTGTCCTGAATTATTTGCATTGAAATATACTTGCCCGGGCTTTTCCATCAAAACCAAAAGTTGAATCACTTCCTTAATCTTCAATCGTCATTTCCTTAAACACTCCATGGCCATCAGCAAAAAAAAACGCAAGGATTTTTATCATCAAATTATTGAAAATCTAACCATTACCGGAGTAGCTGCCGAGGGGAAGGCTGTTGCCCGCTATGGCGAACTGGTGGTATTTGTTAATTATGGTGCACCCGGCGATGTAGTGGATGTACGGGTAAAAAAGGCCGAACGTCGCCATCTGGAAGCGGAGATTATTAACTTCCACCATAAAAGCACCCTTCGCAGTGAGCCCTTCTGTGAGCATTTTGGTATTTGCGGCGGATGCAAGTGGCAACATCTCTCCTACCCCGAACAATTAAAGCACAAACAACAGCAGGTAACCGATAGTTTAAAAAGGATAGGTAAGGCGAATTACGACTTTGAGCTTATCCCAATTGCCGGGTCGCAAGATACCAGGTTTTACCGCAACAAGCTTGAATATACCTTTGCCCACAAAAGATGGCTTACATCGGCCCAACTTTCGCAACCCGACAGCCAGCTACCTATTGAAGCTGCGGGTTTTCATGTTCCCGGATTTTTTGACAAGGTGCTGGATGTGAACACCTGCTGGCTGCAGGCAGAACCCACCAATCAAATCAGGAAAGCAGTAAAACAATTCGCCATTGAAAATGGGATCAGCTTTTATAATTTCAGGGAGCAGACCGGCATGTTGCGCAATATTATTATACGCAATAATATAAAGGGAGAGTTTATGATTATATTGGTATGCTCATCGGGTGGAGATGAGAAGCGGACAATGCTTCTCAACCATATCAGGGATAATTTTCTTCAGGTGATTTCGCTTTATTATATGATCAACGATAAGAAAAACAGCAGCGTATCTGATCTGGAAGCGGTGCATTACCATGGAGAACCTTATCTTGTGGAAGAGATGGAAGGCCTGAAATTCAGGGTTGGGCCCAAATCATTTTACCAAACAAATAGCGGGCAGGCATACCAACTGTACAGCATTGCACGCGATTTTGCAGCACTTACCGGCGGTGAAATGGTGTACGATCTTTACACTGGCACTGGCACCATAGCACAGTTTGTTGCCCATCAGGCTTTACATGTGGTTGGTATTGAATATATAGAGGAGGCAGTGGCCGATGCACGCAAAAATGCCGCTTTCAACAATTTAAAAAACCTTACCTTTTATGCCGGCGACATGGCCAAAGTATTTACCCTTGATTTCCTTGCCCAACACGGAAAGCCTGATGTAATCATTACCGATCCACCCAGGGCAGGTATGCACCCCGATGTAACCAACAGGATTCTGCACAGCGGCACCGATAAAATTGTGTATGTTAGTTGCAATACTGCCACGCAGGCCCGCGATGTAGAATTGCTTGCTTCCAAATACAAGGTAATAAAGGCACAGGCAGTAGATATGTTTCCACATACACACCATGTGGAAAGTGTTGTATTACTGAAACTTATCTGATAAAAACTAATACGGCCCTCTGGGAACTTCAGGCTTTAGGAAAAATCTTCCTTTTCGAAGTTTGCTGAAAAAATTTCCTTCTTTGTGGTAGGAGAACAATACCCTTGATACTTTCCCAATGATATGATTTTCGGGAACCATGCCCCACAAACGGGAATCGGAGGTATTATGCCGGTTATCGCCCAGAAAAAAGTAATAATCGTTTTTAAAGGTATATTCTTCCACTGGCTGCCCATTCATTATTACCTTATCATCGCGTATTTCAATGTTTTCCCTTTCATGATAAAGAATATGGTAGCGGTAAAGATCGGAAGTATGCTCTGAAAATCGTATCGTAAATCCTTTGTATGGTATTATGATGGGGCCCATTTTATCGATATTCCATTGTGCTGCACTTATTCCGAAAGGACTGATATAACCTGGTTCATTTGCAGGGGAAACCCTTCTGATAGTTCTTACATTTTCGTTTTGTTGCAGGCTGATGGCTTCGTCGCGGGTAAAAGAGAACAGATATCGCTGTTGCCCCCTTACACGTGTTCCTTCAGAAATGCCGAATGTATCAATAAAACTATCGACATCAAAACCCCGTTTCAGTTCTATTTCGTAATTCCATTGTATGGTTGCCGGTTCATTAAGTTTTCGGTCTCCAATCCAAACTTCGCCTCCCTTTATTTCAATTCTGTCGCCGGGCAGACCAATCAAACGTTTTACAACCTTTGTCCGTTTATCAATTGCCTGATGTTGGGGCGCTGGAATATTAAGCATTACCAGTTCGTTGTATCCGGGATTATTGATGGGCAAGAACCTGCGGTAGGGCAATTGGCTGATGGGTTTCAGGCTATCATCGCCGGCCAGCAGATTTCCCCAGCTCAGCGGAAATAGTCGCAAAGGCAGTCGTGCGCCATAATTGCTTTTATTTACCAGCAAAACATCGCCCGGAAGCAATGTTTTTTCCATGCCGCTTTCTGAATAACTTCTGATATCGATTATAAAAAATCGCGTGATAATCAAAAGGCCAAAGGCGATGGCAAATGCCAACACCCAATCACTGGTAGGTGATGTTTTTCGTGAAGTTTTGCCGGGTTTACGTCTTCGTTGTTTTGCCATTCAGGAAAATTTGGGTAAAGATAATAAGGCGAACTTTACCATTGGGTGAGCACTCTGAAATAGCAGGGAAACTGCAAGGTCATTTAACCTTACCCAGTGCTTCCTTTATAACTGCAACCGGAAGTTTATCGGTTTTCCCTTCTTCCTCAATTACCTTGAATATGGCTTCGGTAGAAATGATACCAGATTTGATTGCAAAATAGCAGATTGCAAACAATGCAGCATTTCGTGCCCCTACCGATCTGAAATCGTGCATAAGAATCTCTGCCCCGGTAGCAGGAACCTGCAGGCTCTGATCAATGATCAGTTTTCCTGTGGTCATGGCAGCAATCTTTTTCACATTGTGAGCCAATCCGTCAGTTGAAGTGATAATGACTAAATCAGGCACATCAATCCCATGAAAATTAATGGTTTCGGGAGAAATATTGATTTCTGCGGTAGAAAAACCAACCCCAACCGTTACCGGGTAACTCCCCTTTTGGGTAACGTGCAGGCCTGATGCCACTGCGGCTTTGCATATAAGACCGGCTGCAAGTTGCACCCCCTCTCCTGCTGAGCCGCTAACAATAAGTGATACGGGCTCTTTGATGTATGAATTAAATCCTTTTCGGATACGGGGAACCTTGCCAAGAAGGTCGGTTACTTTTTTACCCTTTACCAGTTCGAATGGCTTTAGGTCGCGGCTCCATTCGCCCAGATGCACTCCTGATGTTTCAATAATCTCATTGAGTTTGCGACGCGGGTTGAGTTTCACACCATAACTTGGGCATATTTCGAGTACTTCAACCAGCGAAAATCCTTGGGTATTGAATGCCACAGCGAGTTTGTCGCTAATATCTCCAATACCTTTTATTCGCGAAGTATAGGATGCTCCGGCAGCATGGGCAAGGACACAGATGTCATAGCCTGAAAAGGGATTTCCATCTGCCGTGGTAGTGGTATTAAAACCCTTGGGGGTAAATCCGCTCGACTGACCGCCGGTCATACCATACAGGTAATTATTGTGTACTACTACCGTCATATTCAGGTTAAGCCTGGCCGCTTCCATAATGTGCTGAAGGCCAATGGTAGCTCCTCCATCACCAATAAAAACAATGATTTTTTTTCCTGTATGCCCGTTGCCAAAACTAATGCCGGCACCCAAAGCGGCAGAACGACCGTGTAAACCGTGCACAGTGTGGGTGTTAAGGGCCTTGTCGATAATACCATGACATCCAATGTCGGTTACAATAATTACATCGAGGGGTTGAAGGCCTATTTTTTCGAGGGCCTTGGTGGTGTTTCGGGCTATCAGGTCGTGGCCGCATCCTTTACAAAAGGGCAATGCCTCAGTATTCAGATATGGGATATTCATCGTATTACCTCCTCAATAATTTGCTTTGGTGTGATCATTTTTCCCAGCGAACCCACAAAACGATGACCAAGGGGTTTGCGTAAACCATAGATCATTTCGCTGAACTGATTATTGATATTTTCTTCGGCCACCACAATGGTTTCATAGCTGTCCATAATTTCGGCATATACATCGGGGGCAGGGAGCAATGTTTTAGGAATGAGTAATGACAGGCGTTGTCCTTTCAATCTGAGATACTTTACCGCATTGCTGGCAGCAGCAGCAGTAATACCATAGGAAACCACCAGTGTATCGGCCTTATCATCCTCATCCAGATCGTAAAAGGTATATTTATGAATGGTTTGCCGGATTTTTTCTTCCAGCCTGCGTGTGTTGGCCATAGCATCTTCGGTTGAGTGCTGCAAAATGCCCCATAGATCATGGGTGGATGCGTTGAGCCTTACCTGGTGCTTCGACTGGGTTACGGGCAAAAAATCGGGAACCCACCCGGTAGGTTTGTATGATTTGTATTTTCCTTCACACTCAAGGTCGTAATGTTTCCATTCAACCGTCTCAATATCGGGAAGCATTTCAAGGTCAAAACTTTTGCTGGTCATCACTTCTTCCTTGGAAGTGAGTAAAACAACGGGGGTTCTGAGCTCGACAGCCGTTTTGAGTGCTTTTGGTGGAAGTGTCCAGCAATCATCGAATGAAGAGGTGCAAAAAACCGGGATGGGATGTCCCCCTGAGATGGTCCCGCGCAGTAATGCCAGATCGCCTTGAGCACCGCAGGTAGCGGTTCCGGTGGCAGGTCCAAGCCGTTGTACAAGAATTATCACCATGGGCAATTCCATCATAAAAGCCATATTCACCGATTCGAGCATGAGAGCATATCCGGGAAAGGAAGTTGCAGTTACAGGAAGAATACCGGTGGCAGCTAAACCCGACATCCACTGCACAGCTGATATCTCGTCAGGTGCGGGCAACATAACGGGCAGTCTTTGCGAACCGTATTGATACAACAGATTTGCCGGAGTAATGGGATACCCTATAAACGCGCCAGCGCCTGCCCTGGCCAGCGATTCTATAATCAGTCTGGAGCCATCAATCAGGGCGCGGTCTCCTTTTTTAGTCTCTTGCATAAATTACTCCTTCCTCTATAAGTTGGGAAATCGATTCATTGGTGTACTCAAGCAAATTTTTAAGCAAGTGCCTTGTGTGCTCCCCATAATGTGGCGGTGCACTTAATGAAGAATCATAATTGTTGCCACCAGTTGTAAACGCAACCGACCTTACACCTGTAATTTCATTTCCATTGGTATAAGCACCTGCAACCAGCATGGGCTGTGCTTCAGGGGTTTGGAAAACTTCCTGCATATTAAAAACCCCTCCTGCCGGTATACTCCTTATTTCAAGCAGTTTAAGAATAGAGCTGCGATCATATTTAATGATCTCATCCTGCAAAATCTGGTTGATCACAGCTTTATTGATCACTCTGTCTTGGTTTTTCATGAACCTTGGGTCAGTGGCCAGTCCTGGTTTGCCAAGTAGAGTTACCAATTGCTGAAACTGTTTGTTGGTACCCACAGCAAGCACTATTTCACGGCCATCGGCAGTATTAAAAATAGTTCCGTAGGGTACAATATTAGGATGATCAGACCCCAACCTCTGCGGAATAGAATTTCCAACCAGCCAGTTGGTAGCCTGGTTGGCCAACGACGCAACGCCAGCTTTAAAAAGTGAAGCCTCAATAAATTGCCCCTGACCGGTTTTCTCTTTCATGTACAAGGCCAATAAAATAGCTTCCTTCAACTGATGTGCTGCCAGTATATCCATAAGAGCAACGGGCATCTTTGTGGGTGAACCGTCGGGCTCACCATTCATGTAGGTAAACCCCGTTTCAGCCTGAATAATCGCATCGAACCCGGCCCGTGCGTTTTGAAGACCATATCCTGTCAAATGTGCATAAATAATACTATTATTTCTGGCTCTCAGGGTAGAATAATCAACCTTCAGTTTTTCTGCATCACCAGGTTTGTAACTAACCAGTACAATATCGCAAAGAGATGCCAGCCGGTACACTATCTCCAATCCTTCAGCATGGCACAAATCAAGCGCAATAGATTGTTTTCCCCAATTTACGCACGAAAAATAACCTGAAATATCATTATTTGCATCTTCTGAGGGAAGCTTCCATTTGCGGGTAACATCGCCCTGGGTGATAACATTTTCAACCTTAATAACTGATGCACCAAGTTCGGCAAAAAACATCCCGACTCCGGGCCCGGCAAGAACACTGGCCAGTTCCAGAACTTTAATCCCGGTTAGTGACATTGGATTGCTCATTGTTTTGTTAGGTTTTTAGGAAATGGGTTCAAACGTTCTGATTTGTTTCTGAGTTGTCGTTTACGGTTCACGGCATAGATATTTCCCAGAAAAACAAATAATATAGCTGCGCCAACAGCAACATAAGTATCTTCAATTCTCCACCAACCGGCCTGTCGGGCTACAATATTGAATATTACAGCAAGGGTGCCCCCCATAAATGCCCATCTTACTCCATCGGTACTTATCCAACCCCGCTGATACAATCCCATCATAATTACAATGGCTCCAATTGCCCTTATTCCATAAGAAATATATGCCACACTCAAAATAGCCCCTGTGCTGTAAAAGGCTAGGGGGATAGTGATAAGATTTACCATTATAACCAGTTTACGGGCGGTAGATATCAGCTTCTGATCAATAGCGGTTTTGTTGATTAGTCCTTGGTAAATATCTTTTGTGGCGATGGTAACAACTGCAAAGTTTACCGGACCTACCGTTGAAAGGATTGCAGCAAGAATACCAGCCAGGGCAATTCCCCCCAAAACAGGATGGATAAATTCCGGGGTTACCATTAGCGTGGGCAATACCATTTTGGGGTTGATGGATTGGGTAGCAACATTCCACAAAGGACTGGCTGCGGTGGTAATGTCAAAGAAATTTCCGGTTTTGGCAACCAACCCCAGAACTGCCACCATTATGCCAAATGGGGCAATAATAAAGGCTGATACTATGGCTGCTTTCCTGGCAATGGAAGCAGTGCGTGCGGCAAAAATAGGCTGAATACTTGCCTGTCCGGCCATCCCGCCCAGCACTCCGCCCAGGATAAGGCTCCAAGCATAACTCAATCCGCCACTGAATGGGTTGTAAAGGTTTTCGGGCGAGCCCTGGCTTATCATTATTTCTTTCAGGGCAGAAAATCCTCCCACATCGGCAACCCCTATCCACGCGGCAATCCCTATACCTCCAAACATAACAACCACGTGAATTATTCCCGTGATGGCAAGGGCATGCATCCCGCCAATGTAGGTATAAATAGTAATAACAACTGATGAGATAATGACAGAATATAACCAAGGCGTGCCAAACATGGCCGAAATAACGCTGGAAGCAGTTTGCAGCTGCACAAAGGCAAGAACTATATAGGCAAACAAAAAGGCGATGGCAGAAATGGCTCTTGCTCTGCGCCCAAAAAGATTTTCGAGCATTTCGCTCACTGTATGTACATTGTTTTGACGATAATGCCGGGCTACCGTAAAACCAATAATCACCATACCAATGGCTGTGGAGATATTGTAAAGAATGGGCTGAAGGGTCCCTGATTTAAATGCACTTTCGCTTACTCCTATGGTGCTCATACCACCAAGCCATTCTGAAGCCACCACCACAGCACATGCAATGGTTCCAAGATTGCGGCCCGCTACAAGGTAATCAGCTGCCGAACGGCTTGCAACTTTCTTTGTCAAAAGCGAAATGATGGTTATAAAGGCAAAATAGCCCACAACAACCAGAAGGTATGTATTCATTTAATTGTCAGTATATAGTGATTCGTTTAAGTATATCAACCCAACTGCCTGAGCAGATGTTATAAATATAACTGATATTATACTTTCTGTTAATTTGAAGGCAAAATTAACCAAATAGTTTTAGCGCATTTATAAACTTATTTTTTTTAATAAACACTACTTTTGTCTTGGTTTAAGGGAAACGGAAATCGTCAATAAACCTGCTTATAACATACTTAGACAGAGTAAAATTAATTTTAATTCCTTCTGGGTTTATTACTTTTCTGATTGGTAAACTTTTTTCCCACCCAACCATGTTTCCAGTACTTTGATGTTGTAAATGAGGGTTGGATCAATAGTTAAAAGATCAACATCCAAAATAACAAAATCGGCAAACTTGGCGGGTTCAATAGTACCACGGGTGAATTCTTCGAAATTTGCTTTGGCAGCCCAGATGGTCATGCCCATCAGGGCTTCTTCACGGGTGAGCAATTGTTGGGGATACCATCCGCCTGCCGGAAAACTGTTTCTGTCCTGACGGGTAAAGGCAGCGTGGAAACTATAAAGTGGATTGATCTCTTCCACGGGAAAGTCGCTTCCGTTGGGTAACCAGCCAGTTTGATTCATTAAATCGCGATACGCATAGGCCCCTTTTATTCTGTCTGCTCCTACCCTTTTTTCGGCCCAACCCATATCAGAAACGGCATGTATTGCCTGTATGGATGGAATAATCTTGTGCTTTCCAAATTTATCGAACTCGACCTGGTCAACTACCTGTGCATGTTCAATGCGCCACCGGCGGTCGTTTTCAGGATCAAGATATTGTCTGTAAATATCGAGCATCAGGCTAACTGCCGAATCGCCAATACAATGGGTGATTACCTGGAAATTATTCTCAAGGGCCAGTTTGCAGGCTTTATGCATAAGGGCAGGATCATCAACCAGTAACCCTATTGTATTGGGTGCGTCAGAATAAGGTCTTTTAAGCAATGCGCCTCTCGATCCGAGAGCTCCATCGGCAAAAAGTTTTATTGATCTTACAGTAAGTTTTTCTGTTGAATATGGTCCTTTGGGCAGGAAATATTCGAAATTCTCTTTCGAAGGATTTACCATGGCATAAACCCTAATATCCAATTCACCCGCTTTTTGCAAGCTGTCGATAAAAAGAATGTTCTCTTTGGGGAGTCCTGCATCGCATACCGATGTAAGTCCCACGGC
This sequence comes from Bacteroidota bacterium, assembly GCA_037441525.1. Classification (GTDB taxonomy): domain Bacteria; phylum Bacteroidota; class Bacteroidia; order Bacteroidales; family UBA7960; genus SKVR01. The sequence goes on along the minus strand of JBBISA010000001.1, from coordinate 90,505 downwards.
AAACAGGTCGCGCTGTCCCTGCTTCAACAATCCAACTTTTTGCTCAGCGGACGGGGACGGAATTACTGCTGAAACCATAGTCATCGCCTTGTCGATAAGCAACCCTGTGGGCTCGCCGTTTTTTATCCTGACTTCTCCCCCATCTACCCTGCTTGCCGCAGTAATTCCGGCCAGTTGCAGTGCCTTGTTGTTGGCTATGGCGGCGTGCCCGTCAACCCGCACAATATAAACCGGTGCATCAGGGAAGGCCTGATTGAGCAATGTATTATCGGGCATCTCTTTCACATCGAACAGGTTCTGATCCCAGCCCCTGCCCTGGAGCCAATAGCCTTCATAGCGGGTATGGTGAGCCTTTAGCCGTTCAACAATTTCTTCCATTGATGATGATTGCCAAAGATTTGCGTGCATCAGATTCATTGAGTAGCCTATAAAATGACTGTGCGGGTCAATAAATCCAGGATAAACATACTTCCCCTTCAGATCAATAACCTGCGAAGATTTGAATTTGCCTTGTATGGAATTGTTGGTGCCAATGGCCAGAATTACACCGCCGCCAACAGCCATTGCTTCAACAGTGGTAAGTTGTTCATCAACGGTCTGAATGTTTCCATTAATGAAAATAATATCGGCTGTTTCTTTTCTGCTGCATGATAAAATAAAAATGCAGCCCATAAATAATGCTGCAACCCGGAGAATGTTGTTTTGCATAATGATGGTTTTGAGTATATAACTTATCGGGGTATTGATTAAATCACATTAAAGTAAAATTGGGGTAAAGTTATCAATTCTCTAAAGACATAAAATATTTTCAGGTTATTGGAAGTGATGAAAAAAAAACTGATTTTTGCCGCACCTTAAAACCCTAAACCTATGTCATTGAACCCGGAAAACAATCAACATCAAAATAAGAAAGAACAGGGAGCATCAAACGATCAGAACTCTCAAACAGCAAAGGGGTTCCTTGGCTGGGTTGAGCGCATGGGAAACAAATTGCCCCATCCTTTCTGGATGTTTGTGTGGATATGCATTTTTATTGTTGTAATGAGTGCTGTAACCAGCCTGTTGGGAGTAAGCGCCACCGATCCTGGCAAAGGAGATGTAGTATCTGCCCGCAACATTATTTCGGGCGATGGGCTCAGATGGTTTGTCCTTAATGTGGTTTCTAATTTTGCCCATTTTGCTCCTTTTGGGCTGGTTTTGGTTATGTTGATGGGGGTTTCCATTGCCGAGCAGAGCGGGCTGCTGGCTTTGGCTATGCGCAAAATTGCCTTCGCTGTGCCCAGGCAGATAGTTATGCCTGTGATATTTATTATAGGAGCATGTGGCAATATTGGCTCAGATGCAGGCATTGTTATCGTACCACCCATTGCTGCCATGATATTTTCACGATTGGGCTATCATCCTATTGCCGGACTAATTGCAGGGTATGCGGGCGCTACAGCTGGTTTTACTGCAAACTTTTTTATTGCTGGAACCGATGTGCTTATGGCGGGTATTACCACCCAGGTTACATCTGGCATTGGCGAAGGGCTTGAGGTAAGTGCTACGGCGAACTGGTATTTTATGATTGTATCTACATTGATGGTTGGTTTTGCCGGAGCGTTTATCGTAAAGAGATTCACCATTCCTCGTTGCCGGGCATTTGGTGGTGCCGAAATAGTTGACATTACCACAGAAAATCAAAACACCCCGCTTACTCCACAGGAAAAAACCGGATTAAAGAGGGCCGGAATTGCTCTGGGTATCTATGTTTTCCTGATCGCCTTGCTGGTGGTACCATCCTGGGGGCCTCTGCGCGACCCGGTAACAGGTGCTGTTGTACCATCACCATTTCTTCGCGGACTAATCCCCATCCTGTTCTTCTTCTTTGCTATTCCGGGTTATTATTTTGGGAAAGCTACGGGAACCATAACCAGATCCAACGACATAATCAAACACATGGAAACTGGTATGAAAGGGTTGTCGGGGTATATTGTGCTTATGCTTATTGTTGCCCAGTTTATTGAGCTATTCAGTTGGTCGAATCTTGATAAAATCATTTCTATTTCAGGGGCTGAGTTTCTGCAGGCAACAGGATTAAAAGGTCCGGTTTTATTTACCATGTTTATGGCAATTGTTGCGTTTTTGAACATTTTTATGGGAAGCGGCTCGGCCAAGTGGGCCATTTTTGCCCCTATTTTTGTCCCTATGCTCTATCAGCTCAATTACAGTCCGGCCTTTGTACAACTTATCTACCGGGTTGGCGACTCGGTTACCAATTGTGTTAGCCCATTGTATGTTTATTTTCCGCTGTTGCTGGGATGGGTTCAGAAATATGATAAACGGGTGGGGATAGGCACCATTGTTTCGCTATTGATACCCTATGCCACCATACTTTTCATCTTGTGGGTTGCACTGGTATTTGCCTGGTATGGGCTAAATCTGCCCATTGGGGTTGGCGAAACAATTTACCTGAAATAAGGATAATCTTTTAGGAATCAATTAATATCATCCAATATTCGGCCTGATAGTTTCAACAGGCTAATTTCGCTCATTTTGGCCTGGTATTGTATAGATAACAGGCGTTCTTCGGCAGCCAGCAGGTCTTTTTGCACTTCGCGCAGTTCAAAGCCCGATAATCCACCCAGACGATAACGTTCAAAGGCAATATCAAGATTTTCGCGGGCTACGTCAAGATTTTGGGTTTCAAGGGTTAGCAGCCTTAAGAAATTGGTGTAATTGCTGTATGTAGTAATAAAATCGGCCATTATTTCCTGCCGAATCCGTCCAAGAGTTATTTCGCGGTTTTCGAGTTCAATAATGGAATTGTTATGCAGCCTTTTCAGATTATGACCATCGTAGATGGTGAAACCGAGGGTAAGGCCGTAATTCATCCCCCAGGTTTGCTGGCCCGAGAGAGTTCCTGCCTCAAAAAAATTACGGGTATATCCATATCCTGAACTTAGGTTAAAATAAGGGTACTGTCTCGATTTAACAATACCAGATTCAAATTCAGCAATTTTAATATTATGAATAGCGGCAAGTATGCTGGCATTATTGAGCATCATTTCAGAAAGCAATGCATCGTAAGCAAGATTTGCATTAATAACAATGGCAGTATCGGCGGGAATAAACTGTTCATTCAAATCGGCAAGTCCCATTATCTCTGCCAGATTAATCCTCACTGCATTGAGCACTTCATACTGGCGTTCGAGCCGCGAACTGTCAGCATTTAAGCTCACCTGTGCCTGCAGCAAACGTACCTTCGATCCTGAGCCAAGAAGAAAATGCTCCTGTTCAATGCGAACCCTTTCGCGCGAAAGACCAACAGCATATTTCAGGTTATCAAAAAGACGTCTTTGCTGAATAAAGAAATAGTATTCGGATGCCACACCTGCCATGGTGTTTTCAATGGTAATGCGGGTGTTCAGTTCCGAAATATTTTTCAACTCCGAAAGTTGCTTATACCTTAATTGCGCCCTAAACCCGTCGAAAAGCATCCAGCCACCCTGCAATCCGGTATTGGAGGTAACATTATGAATGTATCGCTGTGAGTTTATCCCGCCATCGCGCTGGAACTGGTCAGTATTATTTATATTTCCTGAAAAGGTAGTTCGCACATCGAGTGATGGAAGCATGCCTGCATTGCCCCGGGTAAAATTGTTGCCTGATATGCGCTGCTGGTTTTTTACAAAACGAATGGAAAAATTGTTCTCGAGAGCATTATCAATACAATCATCAAGACTCAAAAAAATCTGGCCATGGACAGAAAGCGCCATGGCCAGCCAAAAACTAAACAACAGTGTTAAATGACTCTTCATGAATTATTTTCTTTTTAGAACTTGATATATAGGAATATATCGCTGGCAAAACATACAAAGTAAGGAATGTGGAAATGATCAATCCACCAATCACTGCAACCCCCATTGCCACTCTGCTTTGGGCACCTTCGCCAAAACCCATGGTTAGGGGCAATACGCCAAGAATGGTAGAAAGACTGGTCATAAGGATGGGTCTGAAACGGGCAGCGGCGGCAAATTTTATGGCTTCCATTTTCTCCATTCCCTGCAGTTTTCGCTGGTTGGCAAATTCCACCATCAGAATACCATTTTTCGATACCAGACCAATGAGCATAATGATACCGATCTGGGAAAATATGTTCATGGTGATGTCGAAATACCACATGAAAGCCAATGCCCCAATAAGTGCAAGCGGAACAGTAATCATTACAATAATCGGATCGCGGAAACTCTCGAATTGTGCGGACAAAACCAGGAAGATAAGAATGAGCGCCAACAAAAAAGCAAATTGAAGGCTCGAAGCGCTCTCCTGAAAATCGCGCGAATCGCCCGTAAGGTCGGTTCTGAAGGTTTCATCAAGAACTTCGTCGGCAATCCTGTTCATTTCCTCAATACCATCGCCAATGGTAAAACCAGGAGCCAGGCCCGATGAAACTGTAGCTGAAACAAAACGGTTGTAACGAAACAATTGAGGTGGTGCGGTTTGTTCCTGAAGGGTAACCAGGTTATCGAGCTGCACCATGTCGCCATTATTGTTGCGTACATATAACGATTTCAGATCGAGGGGTTTGTTCCGGTTTTCGCGGGCCAATTCTCCCAGAATCTGATATTGCTTACCATGCATAAAAAAGTAACCGAAACGTTGCCCCGAAAGTGCAAGTTGGAGTGTTTGACCGATATTCTGTGTTGAAACTCCCATCAAGTTGGCCTTGTCGCGATTGATAGATACCTGAAGTTCGGGCTTTGTGAATCGTAAATTAACATTGGCCATCTGGAGTACCTGGCTTTCGTCAACCTTCTCCATAAAGGCAGGCAATGCCTCGCGCAGTTTTTCGATGCTCTGGGCCTGTAACACATATTGTACGGGTTGTCCGCCCCTGCGGCCACCAAATGTCGATTGTTGCAATACAAATGCCCTGGAGCGGGTCATTTTATGTACCCTGTTGGTTATAAAATCTGCAATTTCCTGTTGTGTTCTTTCCCTTTCTGAAGGGGGCACCAGAGTAACGCGAACATTGGCCCGCTGACCAAATACCATGTAATTAACCCCCATCGCTTCAGGTACTTCGTTCATAACCATCTCGGCTATTTCGAATATATAGTCGCGTGTAAACTCATAAGTTGCTCCTTCGGGAGTTTGCGCATTGATGTTAATTTGCGAACGATCTTCCAGGGGAGCCATTTCAGCCGGAATATTGTTGTAAAGCAGCACCATCAGCAATACCGAAACAATAAGTATGGGAAAGCTTATCCATCTTCGCCCCAGGAAACTTTCCAACGAATTTTTATAACCTCGGTTTAGAGCCACAAAAACCAGTTCGGTTTTATTATAAAAAGCCCCTCGCTGTGTTCTCTGCTTCAATATTTTAGTAGAAAGCATAGGGGTGAAGGTAAGTGCCACAAAAGAGCTTATTGCAACTGCTCCGGCAATTACAATACTAAATTCGCGAAACAATCGGCCGGTCATTCCTTCCAGAAAAACGATGGGGATAAATACAGCAACCAGGGTAATGGTGGTGGCAATGATGGCAAAAAATATTTCCTGCGAACCTTTTAATCCGGCCTGCAAAGGAGTCATTCCCTGCTCAATCTTCACATAAATATTTTCCATCATTACAATGGCATCGTCGACCACAAGCCCAATGGCCAGAACCACTGCAAGCAACGTAAGCACATTTATACTGAAACCGGCAAGATACATGATAAAAAACGCTCCAACCAGCGAAACCGGAATAACAAGTATGGGAATGAGGGTAGTGCGCCAATCGCGCAGAAAAAAGAAAATGATTACCACTACCAAAATGAAGGCAATAAAAATGGTGTTTTGTACCTCAACAATTGATGATCTGATATATTCCGTATTGTCAAATCCAATGATATAAAAAACATCTTCAGGAAGGTCGCGCTTAAGTTGTTCCAAACGCCGGTATACTTCATCTGCAATTTCAATATGATTTGAACCGGGTTGTGGAATAACAGCCACACCTACCAGCGGCACTCTGTCGCGCATCAGTATCGATCGCAGGTCTTCAGAACCCAGTTCTGCTCTTCCTATATCCATAAAGCGAATCACCTGATCGCCTTCCTGCCTAATAATCAGGTTATTAAATTCATCGGGGGTGGTTAGCAATCCAAGGGTACGAATGGTAAGTTCGGTGGTTGATCCTTCAATGCTACCCGAAGGAAGTTCAACATTTTCGCGGTTTATAGCATTTCGCACATCGAGAGGGGTAAGGCCATAACCTGCCAGTTTGGTGGGGTCCATCCAGAGGCGCATACTCCACCGACGTTGCCCCCATATCTGCACAGCACTTACCCCATCAATGGTTTGAAGCCTTTCGCGAAAGGTGAGTTCGGCATACTCAGAGAGCTCCATAAGGGAGCGGCTGTTGCTCTGAATGTTTATAAACATGATAGGACTTCCATCGGCATCGGCCTTGGCAACCACAGGTGGGTCAACATCGCGCGGAAGAAGTCTCAGTGCCTGTGCAACCTTATCGCGAACGTCGTTGGCTGCAGTTTCCATATCAACCGAAAGTTCAAATTCTACCGTTAGGTTGCTGCTTCCCTGCCGACTGACACTGGTAATTGACCTGATGCCTGGTACGGCATTTATGGCTTGCTCAAGGGGCTCGGTTATCTGGGCATCTATTACATCGCTGTTGGCACCCGGGTATGATGTGCGAACCGAAATAATGGGCGGATCAACACTTGGAAACTCACGCACGCCAAGAAATGTCATCCCAATAAAACCAAACAACAGGATTACAATTGTGAATACTGTAGCCAATACAGGCCTTTGAATACTAATGGAGGATATACTCATTATTGTATCGGTTAAAGTAACTGATCGATGGTTACCGGCATGCCCTGACGCAATTGCAGAATACCTGTGGTAATAAGGGTATCGCCCTCCGAAAGCCCGCTGGTTATCTGTATAAGGCTTTCGGTTCGTAAGCCGGTGTTCACCAAAACAGATTGAGCTTTACCCCCCCTGAAAACAAACACCCTATCGCCATCCATTTCGGGTATTAAGGCTTCTGATGGAATGGCAAGTGCGTTGTTTATTTCTGCAATTGCGAGCTGTATGGCCACAAAACGCCCGGGTTTCACAAACTCGTTAGGGTTATTGTATCGTGCCCTTACTATTATATTTCGTGTACGCTCATCTACTTTGGGATCAACAGCGTAAACCCTGGCTGTCAGGGTATCGCGAATACCATCGAGATGGAAGCGCAGGGGGAAACCTGGCGATACGTTTCCTGAATATCTTTCCGGAATGGCAAATTCAATTTTCAGGGGATCATTTTTAATCAAACGGGCAATTTTGTTATTCATATTCACAAAAGCCCCTTCGCTGACATGCCTCAAACCTATTACCCCATCGAAAGGAGCCCTGAGTTCGGTTTCGGAAATACGGGCCTCTATGAGCATTATATCAGCCTCAATGGTTTGCAGCTCGGTAACCACCTGGTCGTAACTTTCCTGGCTAATGGCATCGCGAGATAACAGGCTGCGCTGCCTGAATTCGCGCTCTTCGGCAAGTTTTTTCTGCGCTTTTAGCTTTAATAGCTGTGCTTGTAATGGCCGATCGTTGATCTTGGCCAGCATCTCGCCTTTTTTTACCCGGGTACCTTCGTCAAAATAAATAGAGATGATTTTTCCGGATGTTTCAAAAGCCAAATCAACCTGCTCATCAGGAATCAGGGTTCCGGAACTATTTACCAAATCAACCATTCGCATGGATTTCATTACCATGGCATTGATGTTTATTGCCCTGGGGCCCTGGGTAGCTGAAGTCACGGGGGGGGTATTTTGTTTTCTAAATAGAGGTTTTACTTTTGGATAGGATATAATCCCTATCAGCGTAATTATAACCAGCACAACCAGATAAGGTCTGAGTTTTCTAAACATTTGCAGCTTTGTATTTTACAGCAGTTAATTTATATTATATTGGGCTATATATATTTTAATTGCCCGAAAATCTATTCCTAGAGTATACTTTATTGGATGATAAATCATAAAATGCACAGATAGATTTACATTTGAGCTATCGGGCAGAGGGTAATTGTTTTCCGGGAATCAAAAGTATAGCCTTTACCTGGTGTAAGGCTGCAAATAAATCTTAAATTGGGTTAACAAAACCCTGCAACAGTAAATTATTGTTTTTGAATATCAACTTATTATAGAACATCCGGAAATTATATTCTAATCTATCTTAACCCTTGATGCTTATCTCGTTGAGTTTTTGTTGATCGAGAATTTCTATATAATCGCATCCTAAATCAATGATTTTTTCTGATTTAAAGGAGGTTAATAATCGGGCAATACTTTCAACCGACATATCGCTCAACTCGGCAAGTTCTTTCCGGGAGAGTTGCAGCGGAAACTTTTGTGATTTATAGATACGATTGGCAAGGCACAGCAACACATCGGCAAGTCTGCCATAGGTTTGCTTACGCGTAAGGCAATAAAACCTGCCATATATGATTACATTATGCTCCGCTAAAAGGCTTATCATCTTATTGGCAAAGTGCAAATTCGATTTCATTACTTCTTTAAAGGCGTTCATCTCAATAACCTGTACAACAGAATTACGATACGCCTGAGCTGAGAAGTAATAAAGCTGATTTCCTTCAAAGCAGCTTGATAATCCTATAATATTGTCGGGCGGAAGTATTTGAAGTACAAGACTTTCATGGCCATTTTCCATAAATAGTTTTACCAAGCCATCGCGAAGTATCATTATCTGATTGGCAAATGTACCCTGCTTACACAGGCTTTCGCCAGCCTTATAATTAACTACAAGCATTTTAGACTGAAGGTACTCAAGTTCGCTTTGCGTTAAAAGATCGAGATACAGACCCAAATTCTGCTCTATGGTGCAATAACTTTTCTGATTGCTGAATATTTCGTTCATGGATTTAGGGTGGTTTGATAAAAATCTTTCAAAGAATTATAGAAAATATTCAGGATTTATAAATTTAAAAAGTCCCTGGATTTGTTTTATAAAAGTGTTAATTTTTTTTAGTCACTTTCAGAAATTAAAACATTTGCACATAAAAATAACACAGAAAACGCATACAATGTTAGGTACTTTTACCCGGGATTGATGCATATCAAAGAAATCCTTGATTTGCGTCAAGCTTTGGCTTGTATTAATAGGTCGTTTTTGATAGATGCATTTGGGTATCTCCATAGTTAATGATTATCGAAGTTAGCGATATTTTTGCACTTAAAATGAAAGAATTATTTCTTCAATACATAGAATCGTTTTAGATTATTGTTAACTGTATATGAACTTAATTTTAAAGGATACAAAAGGAATAATAGATAAAAAAGTTGCTGAAAAGGATAAAATAACATCAAAATCGGCTTAAATAATTAAAGAATTAAATAATAAATAATCAAAAACCGGGAATTTTAAAAAAAAATGCCATTTAATAGCCAATTATTACTTCAAATCAAAGAGTATTATTTAAAATCAAAATAAATGAGCAAAACAATCACATCAAGGATTATAACTTTTCTGGTTGTAATTATACTGCCCGGCGCCATTGTATTAGGCACCCTTAAAATGGCCCGGAAAATATCAGACCCTCATGTTGTTGAAATGGAAAAACGTGCCGATCAGATATCCTCAGTTGATCACTCAATGTTTCCCATCTTACAACAAAAATTTAATCGGCCACAGGAAGTCACTGCAGCATGCCTTTCATGTCATACCGAAAGAGATAGTGAAATTATGGCCACAGCCCACTGGACATGGGATCGGGACGTGGTTCGTAATGGCGAAACTATAAAAGTGGGGAAAGTTAATCTGATAAACAACTTTTGCACCGGCGCCAATGGAAACAACGGCTCATGTATGAAATGCCACATTGGGTATGGCTGGGCTGATAAATCGTTCGACTTTAACGAACCTACCAACATCGATTGCCTGGTGTGCCATGATCAAACCCGCACTTACATTAAAAGAAAGGGAGGCGCCGGGATGCCTGCCGATGCCAGCAATGCCACAGCCTACGAACCTGTGCCCGATTATAACTCTATTGCCCAAAGCGTAGGCGCACCCATGAGACATAACTGCGGTGTTTGCCATTTTGAAGGCGGTGGCGGTAATAATGTAAAGCATGGTGATCTGGAAAAAGCCCTGCTGGCTACCAATCGCAATGTTGATGTGCACATGGCAACCGATGGTGGCGACATGTCGTGCGTTGATTGCCATACTACTGAAAGACACAATATTACAGGCCGTATTTACTCCATTTCTTCAACAAACGACAACAGGGTAACCTGCGATCAGTGCCATACAACCAAACCTCACGGCGATCGCATTCTCGACAATCATTATAATAAAGTAGCTTGTCAAACCTGCCACATACCTGTGTTTGCTAAAGTAAACCCAACAGTTATGTTCTGGGATTGGTCGGTTGCAGGACGTAGCGATGAAAATGGAGGCTTTATAACCGAATTCGATAATGAGAACAATTACAATTACCTGTCAATAAAGGGACGATTTATCTGGGATCGTAATGTGAAGCCTGAATATGTATGGTTTAACGGCACCGCATCACAGTTTCTCGATACCGACACCATTACTGCACTGCCTGTTAAGATCAATGAATTACATGGAAATGCTACCTGTGCTGACTCGAAGATTTGGCCTGTAAAAATTCACCGTGGAAGACAACCTTTCGACAGTGAATATAAAACCATTCTTAATATGAAGGTATTTGCTCCTAAAAAAGGGGAAGGTGCCTTTTGGCAAGACCTTGATATGGATACTGCAATTGTACTGGGTATGGAATATAACAATAGGCCGTACAGTGGGAGTTACGAATTCCACAACACAGAAGTTTACTGGCCTGTAAACCATATGGTTTCGCCCAAAGAACAATCGCTTACCTGCAACGATTGCCACACTCGCGATAATGGCCGTCTGGCGGGCCTAAATGGCTTCTACCTGCCCGGACGCGATTATTCTGCCATGGCAAACTTTGGTGGAAAGGCACTTGTGATACTTACTATCCTTGGTGTTTTCGCCCACATTATTCTTCGTATAATTCTTCCAAAACGCATTTAAACAATATAATCCTTCATGGAAAAGAATATAATATACTCGAAATTTGAACGATTCTGGCACTGGACCCAGATGGCCCTTGTTGCCATTCTTTTGATAACCGGATTTGAAATACATGGTGAGATCAGGCTTTTCGGATTTGAATATGCCGTTCGTCTTCACAATTCTGCTGCATGGTCATTTATGGGCCTTACGGCTGTTACTATATTCTGGATGTTTTCGGTAGGCCACTGGAAAAACTTTATGCCTACCAGCCAGAATTTCAAAGCACAAATACGTTACTACACCTATGGTATTTTCAGAAAAGAGCTCCCCCCTCACACCACCAAAACACGCAATAACAAGTTTAACCCACTCCAGCGAATCGTTTACCTGGGATTGATAATTGTTGCATTCCCGGCACAAATTATCACCGGCATCATTTACATGTACTTCCGGTATCCGGGGAACCCGGTTGATTCTGCCGCGCTCCGTAGTATTGCCGTAATACACACTGTGCTGGCCTTTATGCTCGTAGCATTTCTTATTGTACACCTCTATATGACCACTACCGGTCAGAAGATCACAACCCATGTAAAAGAAATGATCACCGGCGAAAGCCATCCTCATACCGAGAACTCTGATGTTAAACAATAAATCACGTCTGATTATGAAAAACCTGCTTATAATAATTATTTCTGTTTTGATTGCTGCATCATGCTCCCGCAACGGCCATTTTGCCTCGGCCGACGAAATGGTGGAGCACACTCTTAAAACGGTTAAGCTAATTGAACCCGCTGAGCTTCATCAGCTCATGGAGAACTATGAAACTTATACCCTTATTGATGTTCGGCAGGAGTTGGAACATTACCCCGGGTTTATACCCGGCACTGTTAACATTCCTCGCGGCAGCCTTGAGTTCAGAATTGAAAGCGAGGAATTCTGGGCAGCAACCGGCCTTTACCAACCAGCCAAGGATGAACTCATTATCCTTTATTGCCAGAAAGGGCAGAGAAGTATTCTGGCGGCTGAGTCTTTGCAAAGGCTTGGTTATACCAATGTGCGCACCCTCAATGGTGGCTGGAAAAACTGGGAACTTGCTTACCCCGATCTTTACGAAAAAGACCTTGAAAAAATTTCCGGTGGGGGCGATAAACCCAAAAATGTCGGAAGTTGCTAAAAATTAATCATCCTTTCTATAACTAACTAAACTTTAAGAAAATGAAAACTACCAGAAATTTATTTACACGGCTATTCCTTTTTATTGCAATTCCAGTATTGGTTTTCTCCGGTTGTAAAAAAGAAGCAGATGAAAACAAATACGAAATTCTTGTGGATCACCTCAAGGCAAGGGGGCTCGATTTGCCAGTTGTGCATGCAACGGTTGACGGCCAGGGATGGGCAGTTACAGCTGCAACTCTTAATGCAAATATTGCTGATTACTACATTATCGACTTACGTGCTGCAAACGATTTCAACGCCGGACGCATAAACGGTGCTGTAAACACCACCCTCGAAAACGTACTTATCGAGGCTGCCAAGGCAGGAAGCAAAAAAATTATATTGGTATGCTACTCCGGACAAGTGGCTGCCTATGCCGTTGCTGCATGTCGCCTCAGTGGTTTTCCAAAAACATTCTTCCTTAAATGGGGTATGAGTGCATGGAACTCAACAAGAGATGTGTGGACACCAAAAATTGGCAATATTGCCATTACCCCGGCTCAACACACCAATTGGTCAACCTTTGCTGAAAGCCCTGCTTCGTTTGCTGCTAACGTTGACCACGGAAAAACTCCGATGGTAAAAAGTGCTTCAGACGATGGCGCCGTTATTTTACAGGAAAGAATAACTGCTGTACTTAAGGAAGGAGCCAAATTTGTTCAACCATCTGATGTAATGACAAACCCCGGCAATTATTTTGTAAATAATTACTGGACCGTAGCCAACGTTACCGGAAATGGCAACGGTCATGTTAAAGGTGCGCACAGATTAAACCCCCTTACTCTTGTAGCCAATGAAATTAAGTTCCTTAACCCCGACAAGAAAATTGTTAATTACTGCTGGACCGGCCAGACATCGGCGGCAGTGACCTTTTACCTCAGGGTGCTTGGATTTGATGCTTATGGTATGCAATGGGGTGTCAATGCGCTGAACAATTCGCAATTAACTTCTAACAAATGGCCCGAAGGACAACAAAACCTTCCAATGGTTCCCTAAAAAAAAAATAAAATCTGGAAAATCACCGGTTTTTACCTGTGGTTTTCCAGATTATTTTTATCAGTAAAATTTTGCAATCCATTGGCTCAGAGAGCAAATCCAATCATTCCAACTACCTAACCAAATAATATTTTTAATGAAATCCAGATATCTTCTAATAATTGCAATGGTTTACCTGGCACTTAATGCCGGAAAAGTTTCCGGGCAAGGATGCGCTCCGCCATCGAGCAATGATGGAATTACCTTGTGGGGGTTTATTCAACCCCAGTGGGAAACCAAATTTTTAAACACAGGAACACAAAACTCCTTTACTTTTAACCGTGCCCGCATCGGCGTCACCGGATTTATTCCCTACGATATAATGTATTATGCTGTAGTTGAAACCAGCGCGTTTAATAAAGGTGTCAATCCGTTTCTTCTCGATGCATTTATTTCCTATCAACGTTTCCCGTTCGCGATACTTTCTTTAGGCCAGTTTAAATCGCCTTTCACCCTCGAAATGGCCACAGCGTGCAATGGACTGAACTCAATTTACCGCACCGATGCTGTTGTTAACCTTGTGAGCCCCGACAGGGATATGGGGATTATGCTTTCTGGCAGCGTTAAAGAAAACATGCTTTCTTATAGTCTTGCGCTTACCAACGGAACCGGAAGAGGCCTGGCCGACAATAACAACGGAAAAACCTTTCATAGCCGCGTGGTACTTGCCCCTTTTTCCTTTGTTAAACTAGGGGGTGGTATTCAGTATGGCACACACCCGTCGGTGGTTGAAGATTCTTCTGAAGAAGACGTTAGACTTCGTTGGGCTGCCGATGTTCAATTAAAGTACAGCAATTTTGATTTGATAGGTGAGTATATTTTTGGCTCAGATAAAGGCTCATACGTTGTTGGTGGCGGATGTGGTGGTACCCCCAATATTATCGAAGGCGATCTTAAACGTAGCGGCTATTATGTAACTGCCATGTATCGTACACCGTGGAATCTTCAGCCTTTGGTCAGATACCAGAACTGGAACACTGATTTAGATACTAAGAATCGTGCTGAGCATACCATGGTTTTCGGTTTTAACTATTGGTTAAACGACTGGACACGAATCCAGCTAAATTACCTCTATAAGGCCGAAGAGCGTCTTGAAGTAAAAAATGATGAATTGCTGATTCAGGTGCAGGTAACTTTCTGATATTATTCATTCTCCTAAAAAAATTATAAACGTATGAAGAAAAATATTTTTTCTGTAATTATGGTTATCTGCAGTACGTTGGTGCTATCAGCCCAGGATATTATTACTGTTGAAGATTTGGCCAAAGACCTGCGTAACACAAATCTGGTTGTCATCAGTGCCGGCCCCAAAGCTGAATACGATAAGCAACACATCACCGGCTCGCTGAGCATCCCCTACAATACTTTTGATAAAGCAGGCAACATCGAAGGATTACTCATTGCTGATGCTGATATTGCCAAAATGTTGGGCGAGCGAGGGGTAAGCGAGTCGAATATCATAGTTGTTTATGATGAGTTCGATGGACGGTATGCTGCCCGTATTTATTTTCTCCTTAGGTATTTGGGAGCAAAAAACGTAAAAGTTCTCGAAGGTGGTATTGAAGCCTGGAAAGCTGGTCGTAAACCTATTACCCGTAACCCCACCAATGTTACCCGCAAAACATTCGCTGCAGCACCCGCGCGTAATATGTTGATTACCGCTCAGGACGTGGCGGGTACTCGCCCCAATATGTTATTGGTTGACGCTCGGGCCCAGGGCGAATATCGCGGGCGCGAAAGAGATAGCAAAGGACACATTCAGGGCGCCATCAATATTGAGTACAAAGAATTGCTTACGGCCGATGGTAAACTAAAACCAAAAGCTGAACTGGAAAGACTCTATTCATCAAAAGGGGTTACCAAGGACAAAGAAGTGGTTCTATATTGCAGCTCAGGTGTTAGAACAGGATTTCATTACCTTGTGCTTACCAGCTATCTGGGTTACAATAATGTTAAAGTTTACGATGGTGGATTTAACGAGTGGGTAACACTTTACCCGGGAAAAATTGCACAGTAACTGAGTATTATTCTCATTTCAAACGCCGGAAGGTTGCTTCCGGCGTTTTTTTTTTAGTCAAACAATCCCTTTTCGAATAGCACCTTATAAAGTGCAGTAAGGTTGCTTACCCCGACCCTTGAGAAAATGCTTTTCAAGATCTCATGAACAGTTTCAGGATTCAATTGCAATTCAACTGCAATCTGTTCTATGGTGTTTTCCTGACATATAAATCCTATTACCTCTGTTTCCTTTTCCGACATATTGTTCAGAAAACTACGGTCAGTGGTTCTTACTTTAATGTTTCTGTGAAGAAGACTGCGCAATTGACCATTATAATACAATCCATCGTTCAGGATTTGCTCTAATGCCATAAAAAATTCATCAGGTCCGGATTCTTTCCTTATATAACCGTCAGCTTCAGCCATAAATACCCGGTCAATCATATCTTCTTCAGAACCTGTATCCATAACCAATGTTTTGAGCAGGGGAAACTCGTTCCTCAGTTCCCTGACAATAAATTGACTACTGTTATTGCTTAGAGCTGAACACAGTATTACAAGATCGAAATGAGAAAAATTTAATGCTTCATAAAGGTCTTTGTCGGTACTTACGATAGTGGGTGTTCCCAGATGCCTGCGAATCATTAGCAAGGTTTTTAAACCTTCGGCATACAGATGATGCTCGTCTGCTATAAGAATTTTATAGAAGTTTTTGATCATTGACTATGTTCTTCAGGCATGATTTGTTAAACATTTGTTTTCTTATTGCAAATTAAAAATTCTTTTGGCATAACAAATGTACTAATAGAGCTAAATATTTATACGTCCAATCTAATGTTTAGAGTAATTTAACAAGGCAATGTTTACAAATCTTTAAATGTGAGCCTTATAGTATTTGTTGGTAAATTTATTTCGCCTTAAAAGGCTACCTTTGCACCCTTTAATAACAACCAATTTTTCAAATGCAAAATATTAGAAACATTGCCATTATTGCCCACGTTGACCATGGCAAAACCACACTGGTCGACAGGATTTTACACCAGGTAAAGTTATTCCGCGACAACCAGGAAACAGGCGATCTTATTATGGACAGCAACGACCTGGAACGTGAGCGTGGTATCACCATCCTGGCAAAGAACTGTTCAGTGCGCTATCAAGATGTAAAAATCAATATAATTGATACTCCTGGTCACTCCGATTTTGGTGGTGAAGTAGAAAGAGTACTCAACATGGCCGACGGGGTATTATTGATCGTGGACGCTTTTGAAGGCCCCATGCCACAAACCCGGTTTGTACTCGAAAAAGCCCTCCAACTTCACAAAAAACCCATTGTAGTAATTAATAAAGTTGACAAACCCAATTGCGACCCGGAACTCACCCAGGAAAAAGTTTTTGATCTCATGTTTTCGCTCAATGCCACTGATGATCAACTCGATTTTCCCACCGTTTACGGCTCCGCAAAAGGTGGATGGATGGGGCCCGACTGGTCAACCCCCACCGAAGATGTTTCATACCTGCTCGATATGATCATCGAACATATTCCGGCTGCCCCTCATATTGAAGGTTCAGCCCAAATGCAGATCACATCTCTCGATTACAGCTCATACCTTGGCCGGATTGCAGTAGGACGTCTGTCTCGCGGAACACTCGTTGCCAACCAGCAGGTGTCTCTTGTTAAACGCGATGGCATCATCAGAAAATCAAGGATCAAGGAGCTTTATGTTTTTGAAGGACTTGGAAAGGAAAAGATTAAAACCGAAATTCAATCGGGTGAGATTTGTGCCGTATTGGGTATAGAAGATTTTGAAATCGGGGATACCATTGCCGACTTTGAAAATCCTGAAGGGATGAAACCAATCGCTATTGATGAACCTACCATGAGTATGCTATTCACCATCAATAATTCACCTTTTTTTGGCAAAGATGGTAAGTTCGTTACATCACGCCACCTGCGCGACCGCCTTTTTCACGAAACAGAAAAGAACCTTGCCATGCGTGTTGAGCCCACCGAATCGGCCGATGCTTACATGGTTTACGGCCGCGGAGTTCTGCATCTTTCCATCCTTATTGAAACCATGCGTCGCGAAGGCTATGAACTTCAGGTTGGCCAGCCCCGCGTTATTGTCAAGGAAATTGAAGGTCAGAAACATGAACCCGTTGAATACCTTACCGTGCATGTTCCTGAGCAGTTTTCAGGCAAGGTTATCGAAATGGTATCGCAGCGAAAAGGCGAAATGACCAATATGGAAAACCTGAACGAAAGAACCCATCTTGAATTCGAAATCCCTTCGCGAGGCTTGATAGGATTAAGAAGCAATATGCTTACAGCCACCGAAGGTGAAGCCGTAATGTCGCACAGGCTAAAGGGTTTTGAACCCTGGAAAGGCGATTTTGCCCGCAAACGCAATGGTGCTCTTATTGCCATGGAAACAGGTTCTGCTATTGCCTATTCTATCGACAAACTTCAGGATCGTGGAAAATTCTTTGTTGACCCGGGCGAAGACATATATGCCGGACAGGTAGTGGGCGAAAACTCCAAACAGGAAGACCTTATCGTTAATCTTACCAAAACCAAGAAACTCAGCAACGTCAGGGCATCCGGTTCTGACGAAAAAATGGTCATTGCCCCTGCCATTAAGTTTTCGATGGAAGAAGCTCTTGAATATATTGCCGAAGACGAATACGTTGAGTTTACCCCCGGTAAAATGCGGATGCGTAAGATAATCCTTGATGAACACGAACGTAAAAGAATGAAGAAATAGCGATTGTCATGCCAGCAGTACCCGAGGTACACATAGCACTACCCGCCTTAAACGAGGCAGAATATATTTCAAAAACCCTCGAATGTCTGAAAAATCAGACGCTCGGGGGTTTTCACACCTGGGTGTGTGTAAATCAGCCCGATAATTGGTGGCAGCAACCTGAAAAGCTTATTGTTTGCAACAACAATAACCGAACACTGGAATTGCTTAAAAAATGTAGTCTTACCAGGCTTCATATTATAGATAGAAGTTCTCCGGGCTCAGGCTGGCAAACAGGCCGGGAAGGAATAGGAATGGCACGAAAAGTTTTGATGGATGCGATAAACATTGTGGCCCAACCCGAAGACATAATTGTTTCCATGGATGCCGATACAGTTTTTGCATCCCAATACCTTACTTCTGTAATGGATTGCTTTCGAAGCAATAGTTCAGCATTAGCTTTGGCAAACCCCTACTTGCATCCCTTGACAGGCATGGATGAGCTTGACAGGGCCATGCTACGTTACGAGATTTACATGCGTTATTATGCCCTTAATATGCGTTTTGCAGGTACTCCCTATTGCTTCAGTCCTTTGGGCTCAGCTATGGCTTGCAGGGTATGGGCTTATCGCAAAATAAACGGATTGACCCCCAAAAAAAGTGGTGAAGACTTCTACTTTTTACAGAAAATGGTTAAGGCTGGCCATGTAATGATGTACAACTCTGAAACAGTATTTCCGGGCACCCGTTTATCAGAAAGGGTTTTATTTGGTACTGGCCCTGCCCTTATCAGGGGCATTGCTGAAGGTTGGCATCGATACCCTTTATTCAACCTTTCCCTATTTGATAACATCAAACAAACCATCAATAAATTCCCTGATTTGTTTCATGGCCATCTGGTTACTCCAATGGATGAGTTTTTCCGGGAACAGTTTGGTGAGGACGATATTTTTGAACCCCTGCGCCGGAATAACCCTGATTTATCAAGATTTATTAAGGCATGTCATGATAAGGTGGATGGATTACGCATCCTTCAATACCTTAAAAAGCACCATGCACTTCAACCCAGAAGCGACGAAGAGAATTTGAAAAAATTCATGGCTATTTACTTTCCTTCATTACAGCTTAATGTTGTTATGGCGGATCTTGATTTTTCACTTACTCCGGTAAAGGATTTGGATTTTATCCGTACATTTCTATATAAATCCGAACTAAAAATTCAGAAAGAGAATGAATAAACAAATTCCCGGAAAATATGACCTGATTGTGATTACCGGGCCTACAGCCACAGGAAAAACACGATTGGCCGCTTTGCTGGCTCACCGCATCAATGGTGAAATCATAAGCGCCGACTCCCGACAAATCTATAAAGGAATGGACCTTGGCACTGGTAAAGACCTTGCTGATTATATGGTAGATGGAAAACAGATTCCTTTTCATCTGGTTGATATGGTTGAACCAGGATACGAATTCAATGTATTTGAGTTCAAGCAGGAATTCCTTAAAGCATACGATAAAATAAAGAAACGGAATAAGCAAACCATAATGTGTGGCGGTACCGGCCTGTATATTGAAGCTGCCCTGGCCAGTTACAAACTGTTTAAAGTACCTGAAAATACTCTGCTCAGAAAAAAGCTAAACGAATACACCCACGATGAACTGGTTGCGAAACTGGCCACCTTGCGCCCCCTGCATAACACCACCGATACAACTTTGCGCGAACGACTTGTTAGGGCAATAGAAATTGAAATGTTTCAAAAAACCCTTGATACACCAAAATCGCACACTCCCGATTTTAGCTATATCATTTTCGCCATCGTTTTTCAGAGGGAAATCATCAGGGAGAGAATAACCCAAAGACTTCGCAACAGACTATCATCAGGAATGATTGACGAAATTCAACGACTGCTGAAAAGAGGCCTAAAACCAGAACAACTAACATTTTACGGCCTGGAGTATAAATATATTACCCAATATGTAACCGGAGAAATAAACTACGACAATATGTTCAGTAAGCTCAATACCGCAATTCATCAATTTGCAAAAAAACAAATGACATGGTTCCGGCGGATGGAAAAAAATGGGTTTAAAATACACTGGATTAACGGAAAGTTAACTGACGAAGAAAAACTCACCCTGATGCTTGAAAAACTATGAGACCTTTTAATGTAATAATTTTTCTTGTGTTCCTGACTGTGGTTTCGTGCCAGGTTCCGGTTGAATCACCGGCTTATATAAGGGCTTTTTCATCTCCCACTACATCAGCTGAGATTGTAACTTTTTGCCAGAGAGCTGCCCGCATTTCACCATCAATAAGTTTGGAAACAATCGGGTACAGCCACGATGGCAAACCACTTGTGGCAGTCAGGATCGCCAACCCAACATCAACCCCAACAACCTGCTAAAAGTATTGATCTTTGCACAGCAACAGGGCAATGAGCAGAGCGGGAAAGAAGCAGCCTTGCTTCTCATCAGCGATTTTGCCCGTAAAAAACACCCTGAACTGCTTTCTTCGATGGAGTTATGGATTGTTCCACAGGTTAACCCCTGGGGGTCAGACACCAATAAACGCCACAATGCTGCCGGTTTAGATCTTAACCGCGACCATATTTTGTTGTACTCTCCCGAGGTTCAGGCCCTGCATGCCCTGTTTGGCAGAGAATTGCCTCACGTTACCGTCGATATGCACGAATACCAACCTTTTCGTGAATCATGGGAAATGTTCGGGGGGTATAAAACCTTCGATGTGCAGGTGGGTGCCGCTACCAACCTGAATGTTAACCAGTCCATCCGCGATTTTTCCCTTTGGCGTGCAATGCCTGCCATTGAGATTCACCTTAATCAAAACGGATTCAGCTTCAATAATTACATTGTAGGGCCTCCCCCTGCCCAAGGGCGCACACGACATTCCACTGTTGATATCGACGATGGCCGCCACAGCTTTGCAATTCAGGGTACAATCTCTTTTATCTACGAAGGTATCAATGGAAAAGATGGCTATGTCGAAAATCTGGAACGCAGAACCTTTGGTCAGTATGAAGCCTTGCTCGCATTGCTGAATTATTTGGCAGAAAACTCTCAGGAAGCACGGGAAATAAGCGAAATGTCCCGACAGCAGCTATTATCAGATAAAACCGGAGAAAAGGTTGCAATCAGAATGGAGCACTTCCCTGGCGATGCCCCACTTCTCCTACCGCTCAAATCATCAAAAACCGGCGCCGACACTCTTGTTGTGGTCGAAAACTACCATCCTGTCGTAAAAGCTGCTTACGAAGTCAGCCGACCGGTTGCTTATCTGGCACCCGTTAGCGATACACAACTTGTTCAACTCATTGACCGACATAAAATAAACTATTCACCCGCTGTGGTTTGTATGGAAAAACTATAACAGCCCTTCATATCAAAGCTCTATCAGAAAGTGTCGATGAAGAAGACACTAATCTGCTGGCCGAGACAATTCGGGTAGTTATTGCTCCGAAAACTCTAAATCCCGTTGATTGGATGTATATTCCAACCAACCAGATGAAAGGCGATTTTCTTGTTACCAGTTTCGAACCCCGCTCAATGCTGGGCATTGCACAACGACAAGGATTTGAATATTTACTTAAGGAAGGTGAATTTTACTCAATACTTTGGGTAGAATAAGTCTGGTTTGAAAAGCCTGAAACACAAACCGGGAAAATGAACTTGCAACAGACACAGGCTGATTTCCACCCGAAAAAATTGTACTTTTGCGGCCTGAAAAATAAATTGAACAATATATGGCATTAAAATGTGGAATCGTCGGGCTTGCCGGCACAGGAAAAACAACAGTATTCAATTGCTTATCGAAGAGCAAAGTTAGCGCAGGGGCCCCAAAAGCAACCAATCTTGGGCAAATAGAAGTACCCGACCCAAGGCTGGTGCATTTGTATGAACTGGCAAAATCGGCCAAAATAGTACCCACAACGGTCGAAATAGTCGATATCCCCGGGCTTACAAAAGGCAGCAGCCAGATTAAGGGTGGAAACCAGTTCCTTGCCGACATTCGCCAAACCGATGCTGTAATTCACGTACTCAGGTGTTTTGATGATGATACTGTGCCCCATGTTGAAGTTACAGTAAACCCTGTAAGAGATAAAGAAATTGTTGATCTGGAGCTCATAAGCCGTGATATTGAAACCCTTGAAAAGAAGCTGCAAAGACTCGAAAAAACTGCCAAAAGTGGTGATAAAGATGCAAAAGCAGGAATTGAGATCGTTTCCCGCCTTAAAGACCACATGGAAAACGGTTTGCCAGCCCGTACCTTCTCCATAGATGAAAAGGACCAGAAACATATCGACGACTGTTTCCTGCTTACTGTAAAACCAGTTTTATATGTTTGCAATGTTGATGAAGCATCTGCAGCCACCGGAAACAATTATACCCAACAGGTTGCCCAGGCCATTAAAGACGAAAATACAAATATGCTCATTATTGCTGCCCGTGCCGAAGCCGATATAGCAGAACTGGAAGATGAAACCGACCGGGTAGAATTCCTGAAAGACCTTGGCCTCCACGAACCCGGTGTTAACAAACTAATTCGGGCTGCCTACGATCTTCTCAATCTTAAAACTTTTTTTACTGTTGGACCCAAGGAAGCCCATGCATGGACCATAAGAGAAGGAATGACTGCACCACAAGCTGCCGGGGTAATTCACTCTGATCTCGAAAAAGGCTTCATTAGGGCGGAAGTAATGAAGTACGAAGATTTTGCCCGGCTTGGCTCAGAACATGCCTGCAAAACAGCCGGCAAATTTTACATTGAAGGAAAAACTTATATTGTTCAGGACGGTGATATTCTTAATATTCGTTTTAATGTTTAGCAAATTTCATTTTCTGGTTTAAAAATGGCTGCCGACCTGTCGACCCAGCAACGATTTATATCGCGTATCGGGCTATTGCTCAGTGCTCTGGGAATTGCTGTGGGAACCGGCAACAGCTGGCGGTTTCCGCGCATTGCCGCACAAAATGGCGGAGATGAGGGAGCCGGTGCACTCATTTTAGCCTGGATTATCTTTCTTTTTCTTTGGAGCATACCCCTTATCATCGCTGACTACTATATTGGCCGAAAGTTCAGGTATGGAGTTGTTGGATCTTTTGCAAAAGGAATCGGGCAACGATTTGCCTGGATGGGAGGATTTATTGCGTTTGTGGCTACTGCCATCGGCTTCTTTTATGCAGTAATTGTGGGGTAGGCCCTATGGTACTTTGCATTCATGCTATTTAACCCCCTTCCTGCCGATAGTGCCGCCTCCCTGGCAATTTGGGAAGGTTTTCAACATTCTTTGTGGCCTCATGTTTTTCATTTTTTTGCTGTGGCCGCCGGGTTATTGGCCATTTGGAAAGGGGTTAAATCTATTGAAAATATAAACCGGATTCTAATCCCAACGCTAATAGTCATAATCCTGGGTTCGGTTATCTGGTCAATGTTTTTGCCAGGAGCGGGTCAGGGCATCTCTTACCTGTTCAGAGTCGAATGGTCACAACTTGCTACTCCTGGCATCTGGCTTCAGGCACTTACACAAAACGCTTGGGATACCGGCGCTGGCTGGGGGCTGTTTCTTTGCTATGCCGCTTACATGCAAGCCAGACATGGGGTGGTTAAAAACGCTGTAATTACAGGAGTGGGAAATAATCTCATATCGCTGGTCATGGCTATTATGATTTTTGCAACGGTTTTTTCGGTACTAAATCATGGCCTGGGTTTTACCGATGCCCAAACCATCGATGTTATGAAAACATCAGGTCCTGCTTCAACAGGATTAACCTTTATATGGATGCCTCAATTATTCGCCTTGATGCCAGGTGGAAAAATCGTTGCCATTTTATTCTTTCTTGGGTTAACTTTTGCCGGTTTCTCCTCCCTTATTTCGAGCTCGAGTTAAGTTCGCGCACCCTGGTCGACAGGGGCATTTCCAGAAAAAAGGCAGTTTTATTAGCCGGTACGTTTACCTATTTGCTGGGAATACCCTCAGCCATGAGTCTCAACATATTAAGCAACCAGGATTTTGTTTGGGGGCTGGGGTTGATACTTTCGGGTGTTTTTATTGCTTATTTTGCCGTTAGTCATGGTCTGGAGAAACTAAAAACCAAACCTGATTCTGAACCGAAAGACTGGAAAGCCGGTTTATGGTGGCACATTTTAATCCGTTGGTTTGTGCCCTTTGCAGGCCTTATTCTTCTGGCCTGGTGGGGATGGTTATCCTTTACAGAGTTCACCCCCGATCAATGGTATAATCCACTCGCTGGGTTCAGTCCTATGACAGTAATTATACAATGGGGTGCAATTTTAGCTATCCTGGTTATATTCAATAAAAGATTTTCACATATTGCCGACTGATTGTAAATAACAACAACTTACTTTTACAAATCAGTGTCCCCAAAATCCATTAATCTGATAATCAGGTAATCAATTAATCCGAAAATCCAATAGCCCAATGAAACGTAGCTTCGCATCCGACAACAATGCACCTGTTCATCCCGATATTATGAAGGCCATTATCGATGCCAATCACGATGACTTTGTATCATACGGCGACGACCCCTATACCGAAAAAGCCAAACTTTTATTCGATGAGAAATTCGGAACCGACACCGAAGTATTCTTTGTGTTTAATGGCACAGGAGCCAATGTATCGGCCATAAGTCACCTGATAAAACCCTGGCAGACCATCATGTGCTCCTCCTTGGCCCATATTCATCATGATGAGTGCGGCGCTCCCGAAAAATTTACCGGGAGTAAGCTTCATGTCATCCCTTCTACAGATGGAAAGATAAGGCCATCACAACTGGAACCATTTCTGCACTCGGTAGGATTTGAGCATCATGCCCAGCCAGGCATCATCTCTATTACCCAGGCTACAGAAATGGGAATTGTTTACACACCCGAAGAGATTGAAGAAATTGCACGATTTGCGCATCAAAACGACCTTTATCTGCATGTCGATGGCGCGCGCATTGCCAATGCCGTTGCCTCACTTGGGCTTTCATTGCAGGACTTAATAACCAATACAGGTGTTGACGTAATCTCCTTCGGGGGAACAAAAAACGGATTAATGATGGGTGAAGCAGTAGTATTTCTTAACCCCGAGCTGGCTAAGGGGTTTCCCTATGTAAGGAAACAAGCCATGCAACTGGCTTCAAAAATGCGTTTTATTTCGGCTCAGTTTATTGCCCATTTTAATGACGATTTATGGTTGAAAACAGCAAATACCGCCAATGGTATGGCCAAGTTACTTGCCGGTAAAATTAACAACTTACCAGGCATTAGCATAACCATGCCGGTGCAGATAAATGCAGTATTTGCCACTGTACCGCCACAAATTATTCAACCCCTGCAAGAAAAGTACTTTTTTTACGTTTGGAATCCTGAAACTTCTGAAGTGCGCTGGATGACCCACTTCAACACCACCGAAAATGATATCAATGATTTTGTAAATACCCTTCAATCGCTGTTGTAAGATTTCAGCTCAAAGCTCACCCTGGTGCAATAATCAGGGCATCACATAAACAGGAATATTGGCTGTTGCCACATAATCATGATTATCATACAGGTAAACGAACAAGCGGTACTGCCCATCCCTCTCCGGTGTAAAAAACTTGAATTCTCTGGAATAAGGCATCAAAGTATCTGATTTTGAGATTATTTCAGGTATCCGCTCAGCATCCCCTCCTGTTTTGCCTCTATAGTAGCCTTCTTCGAGTAATATCCATTTCATATTTATGTGATCTTTGTCAGGATCAGAAGCCAGAATTTGTGCTGTGTATTCCTGACCTGGTTCCAGGTAGTGTTGCCCCTGCCTGAACCCTTCAATCATAAATGTATCGATGCGAGGAGCCCAGTTATCAGGGTAGGTTTCAGTCCAAATATGTTGTAGTGTTTCCAGTGCCTGCATTTTATATTTTTCTTCCAGAATAAGGCTGAAAACAGTGTGAGTACGTTCTTGTTTTTCGCCCCAGTAAAAAACATAGCCCCCGATGCATTTTTCGGGATTATAATCAAATATCAGAAATTTGTTATGATAAAACATCTCTGCGTTACGGGTAGAACTATGCTCCATTATCGCGTCCCATTCGGTTCGCGGATACATCCAATAAGGTATTCCAGCCCATTCGGTTACAAGAAAAGGACCATTAATACCCCAGATAAAACTTTCGGCCTCTCTGCGCAGGCGCGGCGCAAACTCATATACTGTTATTGACAGAAAGTCAATAGCCGGGGCAAACAGTTTTATCTGCAGCGGTTCGAATGTTTGGGTTGGGTAAGCGGCAACTGTGGTAGTAGTAGGATGATCGGGGTCAATTTCTTTAACCAACCGTGCAAGTTGATTTACTTCCCGCCACAAAAAGTAGTTGAATCTTTTTAATAGATGAAGCTCATTCCCAAGAATCCAGAAAAGTATTGCAGGATGATCTTTATACTTTAACACCGTTTCTTTTATACGTCTACGTTGGTTTTCCACAAAATCAGTGTCGCGATAACCGTTGGGTGCAAACCTTACCTTTTCTACATCAAGAACCACTGAAACCGAAATCCCAAGGCTATCTGCTTCATTCAACAATTTTTCACTTAGCTCATTTTCATATATAACAATTGAATTTCCACCAGCTTTCTTTAAAAGGTCGAGTCTGACAAAACCATGTGCACCTTTAACAAAGTAAGGTTCATTGTTGCGGTAAAGCTTCCACATTCCCTGTTCAAACCTGAAACCTACCTTAGGCTGGTATGTTGTTTCTAATTCTTTATCGGAATTAATGCATGAATTAAAAACCAGAATCAAAATTCCAAGCAACAGAGGCTTAAGACACAAAGAAATATTCATTACAATTTAAAATTAATATCGCAACTTAATAATTAACAATTTACATCAACATTTAAAAAAGTAGAATCAACAACAGATTCAAGTAGTTTAGTTAAATAACTTAAAAGTATGTTGATTTATTTGTAATCAATTTATAAATACAAATTTTAGAATATCTTTGCAATATTCAAAATTAATCTAAAATAACAATACAAACAACATTTATCGTTCGATAAAGTAACAGAAAGATGAGATGACAAAAACATTCTCCTTTTTTTTAGCAAATACGAATCATTTAATTTAATTAAATTATTTAACAATAAGCAAATCTACACTTTTCTTTGGACAGTCAGTTTTCGCATCGCTAATTTCTTAATTCTAATGAATACTTCACACCAAATTCAAGAAAGCCCCGGATATTAATCATCATTATTATTTAGTTCAAAAAATGTATGACTTTTTCGAATTTGGTAAGTTTCTGAATAATGCAATTGTTCAATTATATATTTCTATTTAGCTTCCTGGAAAATCAGTTTCAGGATTTATAATAAAAACCTATTCAAGACTATTAGACCTATTTGATGGAGTTGTGGTTTGGCGGACAAAACCAAGAATAATTGATATTATGTTTCTTAAATGATTGATAAGTCAAACTTTAATACAACCCCACAATAGTAATTATTAACTTAATAATTTTTGCGATGGTACTATTTGAACCTGTCATCGAAAAAAATACTTCGAAAATTAGATTCAAATTCAAAATTTCAAATTCAAAATTACCTGAATTTTTATGGTTTGAAGTTGATAAAAAATATGAAAGCTATATTTCAAACAGCTTAGATTCTGCATTGGTAGGGTTAATAATAGCTGCAATGAGCAAAGGCGAAGATATTATTCTCAAGGGAAAAGCCTCTGAAGATTTAGTTTTTCAACTAAACAATGACATACAAACAATACTTCTTATTTTTTTACCAAAACTAAAGAGGATAAAAATTCATGCTGACAGTTTTTCTGATACATTCACAAATTCTGGAAATGTTGCAACAGGATTTTCGGCCGGTATTGATTCATTTTATACAATGGCTGAGCACTATTATTCTGATTCTGTTTCCCCAGCATACAAGGTAAATCATCTTTTTTACAACAATGTAGGAGCGCATGGGATGTCTGGTGAAAGGTTGTGGCAGCAAAAATATCAACATTTAAAGCAATTACCCGAAAAGCTTGGTGTTCCTTTTATTGGGGTGAATTCCAACATCCAGGATTTTTATCATACTTTTAGATTTATTGAGACCCATACCTTTCTAAATGCCTCCGTTGGCCTTCTCTTTCAAAATGGTATTGACAAATATTTTTATTCATCGGCTTATAATTATGAAAACCTGGAAATAAATTGCAAAAAGCATGTGGGTTTTGCAGACCCTTTATTATTGCCAAATTTATCAACAAAATCCATAAATCTAATTAGTTTGGGGAGTTCATTGAGCAGAGTAGATAAAGTAATTCGGGTTTCACAAATTGCCGACACGCATGATTTTCTTGATGTTTGCCTTGATGAAGAAAATGAACAAAATTGTTCTAAGTGTTTAAAATGTATGAAAACCCAACTCGCATTAGATTTAATAGGAGTGTTAAGGAAATACGATAAAGTTTTTAACCATGAAATATATTTGAAAAACCGTTTTAGATTCATTTCATTACTTCATAGAACAGATTGTCCTCACTTAAAAGAACTATTATTCTTTGCCCGAAGATTCAATTACCCTATCCCATTTAGTTCCAAAGTTGCTTCATACTCTAGATATTTTACTATTGGTGCTCTAATAAAAGCTAAACTCATGTCATTATAAAAAAGTTAGTGTTACCGATAAAAAATTTATCTGCCCTTAAGCACGAGTTTGTTTTTTTAGACTCTTAAAAACACTTTAGCCCCTCTAATCATCGCCACTATTACTTTGGCGCCATTAGCTTAACTCTGCATGAAATATGCTATACAAATAGATATATCTTCAATACTGGTGCTTTGGTCAACTCTTAATAGTAATTGCAATTTGGGACAAGTGAAATTTGCTTTTTTTTACATCGAGCCTAAAGACTTTTTTTGTCTGTTTAAAAACGAAATCAACACCAGATTCAAGCAGATTAGTTAAATATCTTAAAAACTACTCGATTTATTCGCAATCAATTCTCGATAAACATTTTAAAATATCTTTGCAATATCTGAATTTAAGCCAAAAGATAATATAAAAATTTTATATTGATGAAAAAAGTCGAGTTTCTCAGATTTTTGTCAATTGATAATTTTTTATCATGAAAAATACTTTTTTTCTTATTAAACCAAATTAAAATTAGATTATTTTTGCGGCGCTAAACTTTTGCAAAAAAAATTATATTCACATT
Source organism: Bacteroidota bacterium (assembly GCA_037441525.1). Lineage (GTDB taxonomy): Bacteria > Bacteroidota > Bacteroidia > Bacteroidales > UBA7960 > SKVR01. The sequence continues at coordinate 61,227 of JBBISA010000001.1, read as the reverse complement.
TCATGCAAAGTGAAATCATAAAAAACAACCCTCCCGGTAAAGTTGAAAAGATAAAAAGCAAGTTTCTAGTTCTTTCGGGGCTGGTTTCTATGTTTATCTTTCTAAATTGGTTGCTACGCCCCGAATTTTTAGGTTACAAGCCGTTATATTATGTATTAATTATTCTTTTCGTTTACAAGGCACTTCGCCTGCTTTATGAATGGTTTCTTTGCTTCCATCTTTCCGTACCTGAAAAGCCAGTAATAACAAAGCAGTGGAGAGTTGACGTGCTAACCACTTATTGTCCCCCTGAACCAAAAGAAATGGTGATTAAAACTCTTCATGCAATGCAGGAGATAACTTATCCTCATAAGTCTTACCTGTGCGACGAAGCAGATGATCCTGAGCTTAAAGAAGTTTGCGAAAAACTGGGGGTCATTCATGTTACCAGGAAGGAGAAAAAAAATGCAAAGGCAGGCAATATCAATTATGCATTGTATAGTGTTGCTGATGGGGAAATTTGTGTTATTCTTGACCCTGATCATATTCCTCATGAATACTTTATTGACGAAGTTCTGCCCTATTTTGAAGATGAAAGAATTGGATTTGTTCAGGTAGCACAGGCTTATTATAATCATGGTCATACATGGATTGCAAGAGCTGCTGCCCAGCAAACTTACCAGTTTTATGGCCCCATGATGATGGGACTTAATACATTAGGTGCTGTACCTGCCATTGGAGCCAATTGTACATTCAGACGCGCGGCGCTCGATTCAATTGGAGGGCATGCTCCGGGCTTAACCGAAGATATGCATACATCCATGCTCTTGCACGCCAAAGGGTGGAAATCTGTTTATAACCCCGTTATTTCGGCAAAAGGACTTGTTCCCTGGAATTATTCTGGTTATTGTTTGCAGCAGCTTAAATGGGCCCGTGGTACTTTTGAACTTCTTTTTAAGGTTTTGCCAAAGATATTCTCTAAACTCAATTGGAAACAAAAGCTTTACTACTTTGCAGCACCTTTATTTTATTTGTCTGGATTAGTAGCACTCTTTGATGTTTTAATTCCCATTATTGCTCTTTTTTCAGGGATTGTGCCCCTGAAAGTTTCGCCAATGGCCTTCTTTCAGTTCTATATTCCTTTGTTTGTAAGCACAATAGCCATAAGGCAATTCAATCAGAAATGGCTATTGGAAAACCATGAGCGAGGCTCATTTATTTTGGGAGGGGTATTATTGAAATCGGCATGGTGGGCATTTCTGCTGGGCTTTTTGTATTCGTTGATAAAGAAAAAAATTCCTTATATACCAACACAAAAGGGATATGAATCAGAAACACCGCTAAAATTACTGATTCCAAATTTCATCATCATACTTCTGTCTGGTGTGGCCATTGTTTACGGTCTGTCGCACGATTTAAACCCCTTTTCTTTCTTTATGGCCATCCTGGCAGGCACTAACGTTATCATCTTTTCATCTGGCAGCTTAATGGCCATGCAAGGTGTTCTCTTCTGGGTTAGAAAAATTACAAAAGGGAAGATGATATCTCGGGATAGTTTCCCCAGAAAATGGGCATCCAAACAAACCTATAGGTTTTATGGAAGTCTTCAACTCGCCGGAATACCACTTATTGTGTTAACAGTAATTTTAATATTGATAGCCAGGAACAATGAAACTAAACGCCATAATCAATTAAGAACCGGGGCATTCACCCAAAAAGAGTTTTTCATTCCCCGAATGACAGGGGCTTCTGCCGAAAGCCGCGATTCAAATGCACAATTTGTTTATAGGGTTTTTGCAACAAACGAAAACTTCCTCGAAAAAACTACTTCATTTGCCGATTCGTGCTTTCTGAAAGGGAAAATTCCTTTCTATTTCTTCAAATTGCCCCACAATGTATCGCAAGATACCTTGCCGATGAACCTTAATGAATTCTCTGAACTTTTTCTTTTCCTGCGCGAAAAATATCTTCCGGTTTTTATTGCCCTTAAAACCGAAAAACCATTGTTTGGCAGGGAAAGAAAAATATTGGCCATGCGCTTAAATGAACTGGCAACCCTGGCCAATAAGGTAAATTACCCAAATATTGCCTGGGTTTGGGAAACCGATTCGCCCCAAAATGATCCATATATTGAGTATAATAAGTATTCACTGGCCTGGCTGCTTACCAACAAGTTGCCTGATTCGGCTGTTGATTCAGACCTGCCAATATTGTTGTGGGAAAATGATAGATTAACCACTGCCAAGCCAACAAATAAAAGAGTTACCGATGTTGATTTCCTGGCTTTTGCCGCCAATTCTAAACCATTATCACAAAACAACTCCACTCCCAAAAGCCCCTTGACAGTAAACTATATGTATGGTGTAGCTTATAATGCAGGACACGACTGGCGCGATAACAGCCATACCTTACCCCTTACCATTGATAAACTTGAAGATGATTTCTCAAAAATAAAAGAAATGGGAGCCAATACGATAAGGCGTTACAGCCCATCTATCTACGATAGGAATATTCTGAGAGTTGCTAACAGGATGGATTTAAACGTTCTGTATGGCTTTTGGTTCGACCCGGCAATTGATTATTCGGTGAATAAACTCAGAATTTGGATTTATGAAAGACAGGTAATAAGAAGGGTGAAACAACTCAAAAACAATCCCGCAATAATTGGATGGACACTTGGCAACGAATCATGGGGTTTGCTGAAACTCAACTTCAACGAACCCTATCTTAGCCAGGTAAGGATTGAGTATTTGAAAATGATAGGCAATCTTGCTGAAAAGATTAAAAAGATTGATCCGAATCGCCCGGTTTTTGTTGTTGAAGAACATACATCTCATCTATCATCGGCTTTTTATGCCTTCAGAAGATATGCGCCTAATGTTGATTTTTATGGCGTGAATTCCTATTATCATCAGAATATCAGTTTGCTCGATTCTGTTATGCAGAGTGTGGCTCCTGATAAAAAATACTTTGTGGGGGAGTTTGGCCCGAAAGGTTACTGGCATAAAGAATATAACGACTACATATACGATACTATTCCCTTTGAGCAAAACTCTTTTGCAAAAGCAGAGGATATGCAGTATCAATGGGAAAACTACATTTATAATCACAAAGAGAGAAATCTTGGCGGGTTTGCCTTTTGCTGGAAGGATCGTTATGAAGGAACAGCCACCTGGTTTGGTATTACAGATATTTTTGGTAACAAAAAACCTGTATGGTATTCATTAAAGCAATTATGGTCTGACATACCATCTGAAAAGGAAATACCTATACCCCCATTTAATATACTCCTGCCTAAGGACAACTTTTTGGTTCCCAATGGATGGGCCAGTGCCATAGCAGCAACACGGCAGGTTGAATTGCGCGATTCATTGTTTTTTAAATGGATTATTTATGAACAGGGAACCTTCAAAAGAATAACCGAAACACCTTTCGAGCAGGGTCTTTTCAGGTTCAATTTCAGGGTTCCGTCAAAAAAATCTAACTACAGAATATATCTTTATGTTTCCGACAATAAAGACAATGTTGTAACAGAATCGAGCCCGTTAATTATTGGATGGAGATGATCATAACCTTATTGAAACAGAAACGATTCCAATAAAATACTTAATAGTATTAATGCCTATAAACCAACTTTTATTATGCAAATGATAAAAAAATATCAGAAAGAGCTGAGAATAATCCTAAGAATCATTCTTTTTTGGGCAATTACGATGTTAACTTCTGCAATAACTATAAGTATATTTTCGGCCTTTTTGCCTCTTGAAAAATATTACAATTTTATTGAATTCTACCAATTCAATTACCGCGATCTTGCTTATTTCAGACTTACCATTCTATTTTATCTGTTTGTTGGCGGAATAGTGGCATTACCGGGTTTTATATGCAATCTGGCAATTTATTTTTCTGGTTTTAAAGGAGCTGGCTATAAAACCAAAAAAATAATAAGTATTGCTATCAATTTAACAATTGCGGGCATTGTTCTTTTTTTCTATTTCAGACTCAATATTTCGCGCACTACCGATTTAATAACAATTATTGCCCCCATTTACCTTCTGGCAATTCTTTTCTGGGGATGGATAATCCTGCCAGGCAATTCCATACTCAAGAATCCAACAAAACTCAGATATACTTGATTGGATAACAACGAGTTAATAGGGCAACCCTCATTTGAGCCAGGTCTTATACCACTGCAATTTCTATTACTGGGTAAACTGTTTAATTTTTTGTAAACCGGTTTTTGCCACCATAAGTGCATCCTGCTCCCAATAAGTAGGATTAAAAAGCTCAAGCGAAAGGTATTTTACTCCTCCCATTGCCTTCAGGTCTTTTATTATTTGTTCCATTGGGGCTCCTCCTTCGCCGGGATATACTCGGTCCGAATCCTTCTGTTCCTCCCTTGGTATGTGGATTGGAAAATCGTTTATATGAAAAATCTCTATCGTATGCCCCTGTAGCAACCTAAGACTATGATACCCCGATCCGCCCCTGAACATATGATACACATCGGGCAAAATACGAACATCAGGGCTGTTGGCAACAGCAGCAATCATCATTACCTGTCCTATATGAAAGAGTACTTTTGAAGCTCCCCAGAATTCAAGTTGAGGCATAACGCCTGTTTGCCTGCCCAGGTCAATAAGCTTATTGTACTTTTCTGCGGCAACGAAAAGGTCAATTTCCGGATTGATGAACTGGCCGGCGGCAGGTGCTGCAATGCGCGTACATCCTATTGATGCCATTAACTCCATTTCATCACGCATCTGTTCAAAGCCCTTTGTACTTATAGTTTCATCATCAGCCATCCATGGTGCAAACCCGATGGCATTAGCCACTTCGAGCCCATTATCGCGAATGTATTTTGATAAACCGGCGGTGCTGTTGCCTTCGGCTACATAAGCCTGCACATCTCTTACCCATAATTCCACACTGTCGTAACCTGCCCGTGCTGCAATTTCAATGTCTTTTATCAACCCCAGTTGCTGCCCCCTTATGGTACTTGTATTGAGACAAAATCTGAATGTGGTTTCCTTTTTCACCGTGGGCTTACACGCCACCTGTGGTATCATCAGGGCAGCTGCTGCTATACCCATGGTTTGAATACTTTCTCTTCTGTTCATTTATTATAGGTGTTTAGTTAGTTAGATAACTTCAGATACGTGAATTTTCACAAATGCGAACCTAAAAATGCCAGCATCCCATTTTCTCTTTCCTTCGGGGAAAATAAACCATCAAAAATACTTTTTTAGAATAGAAATTTCAGGCTATTAAATCAAGAAAATTGTTCGTAATCTTACATCAATGCCCGAATTCGGACAATAACCCTTAAACCTAGCATCGCAAATGATTAAACAAATACCTGATTAATAAAAAATTGCAAATTTTGGCTTAGGCCTTGTTAAGCAGAGTTTGAAACCAAAAAATATTCATACACCATGAACAAGACATGCAGTTACATTCTTTTTCTAATTTTATTTTTTGCTATCCATTTAACATCACCAGCTTCCAATGGCGAAAAAAAACAGTATCAACCAACCCGGATATCAATTCCACCGGTCATAGATGGAATTCCAGATGATGACGTTTGGATAAATGCAAATTGGGAAGCTGGCTTTATTCAGCATGAACCCAATAACGGTCGGGATCCTTCACAACAAACCGAATTCTCTATTTTGTATGACGATGACAACCTGTACGTTGGTTTTAAAGCCTGGGATACCGCTCCCGACAGTATTATAACCCGCTTAACCCGTCGGGACAACAGCGATGGCGATTTTGTTGGTATTGGTATCGACAGCTATTTCGATCAACGAACTGCTTTCATACTAGGAGTTACAGCCGGAGGTACCCGTTTCGATTTTATTATGTCGAATAATGGTTCGGATGAAGATCCAACCTGGGACCCCAATTGGTGGGCCAAAACCCATAATAATGATAAGGGATGGACAGCAGAGTTTAAAATACCCCTAAGCCAGTTGCGTTTTAAGAAAAATGGAAGCGGAATTTGGGGTTTGGAAGCATTCAGGCAAATTCACCGCCATGCAGAATTGTCATTCTGGCAGCATGTTCCGGCTAACTCTCCCGGGATGGTTCACCTGTTTGGAGAAATGACCGGAATGGGTAGCCTTCAGCCGCGACGCCATTTCGATATTACCCCATATTTGGTTGCACAGGGCGAAACCTACAAAGCCCAGGCAGGAAACCCATTTTCACCGGGGCGCGAGGGAGACCTTAAAGGTGGTGTTGACGCCAAAATTGGAGTAACAAGCAATTTTATAGTGGACCTAACTATTAACCCCGATTTTGGACAGATTGAAGCAGACCCCAGTCAGGTTAACCTGAGTGCTTTTGAAACATTTTTTCAGGAAAAACGCCCCTTCTTCATTGAGGGTCGTAATATATCGAGTTTCTCCCTGGGTCTGGGCGATGGCGGCCTGGGCAATGACAACCTGTTTTATTCAAGGCGTATCGGACGACGTCCCTTGGGGCAGTTTGTTTCGGGTAGTGGCGAATGGATAGACCGGCCATCTTTTACCAATATAATCGGGGCAGCTAAGCTTACCGGTAAAACCCAGGATGGCCTTTCTGTTGCAATTATAGAGTCAGTTACCGGCGATACCTATGCCCGCATCAATAACAATGGCAATCAGAGCAACGAACTTATTGAACCACTCTCGAATTACTTTGTAAGTCGTGTACAACAGGATTTTGATAACGGCAACCTGCTTATTGGAGGTATATTTACCAGCACCCATCGCCAACTCAATGATAATCTTGAATCGCAAATGCACCAACAGGCTTATACCGGCGGGTTGGATTTCAGTAAATATTTCAGGGAAAAAACGTGGATGATAAACATTAACAGTGCATTCAGTCATGTGTCTGGCTCTGGAGAAGCCATTTTACGCACGCAAAAATCATCGGCAAGGTACTTTCAACGCCCCGATGCTGATCATGTTGATCTCGATCCTTCCCGCACATCATTAACCGGTACCGGCGGACGCATGCAGGTGCTAAAAACCGGCGACGGCCACTGGAGTATGATGGCAGCTATGCTATGGAAATCGCCCCAATTCGAAATTAACGATATTGGGTACATGCGCGAAGCCGACCAGCTTATTCAGGTTGTTTGGGTTGGATATCGCGAGTGGGAACCCAGAAGATTTTACAGAAGTTTTAATATCAATATGAACCAGTACAATTCATGGAATTTTGGACTTATTCCCCTGGGAAGTGGCGCCAATGTAAATGGCTTCATCAGGTTTATGAATTATTGGAGTTACAATATGGGGATTGAGTACAGCTACAATAACTTATCCGACAAAATGCTCAGAGGCGGCCCGGCTTTTAAACAACCCGATAAGATGGGCATCTGGCTGGGAGGTTCTACCGACGAGCGAAAAAAATTTGCAATGAGAATTAATGGCTATTTGAATAATGGCGTGGAGAATAACTATTTATTCTACCGGCTGGGAAGCACAATAACCTACAAGCCTGCCGATAAATTCAATTTTTCATTCAGCCCTTCTTATTCAAGCAATTACGATGTACTGCAATATGTAAGTCAAAGAGGGAATAATGGAACCGCCAGTTACATTTTCGGAACCATCGACCAGCAGGTAATAAACTTCTCATTCAGGGTAAACTGGGCTTTGACCCCCGACCTTACTATTCAGTATTGGGGGCAACCTTTTGTTGCCGCGGGCAAATACGCTGACTTTAAACTAATAACTGACTCCAAAAATCAGGATTTTAACAAACGGTTCGAAGAGTTCACTCCCAATCAGATCGCATTTTCTGATGGCAGGTATCAGATAGATTACAACCTCGACGGAATTACTGACTTTAACTTCGACAAACCCGATTTTAATGTCCGTGAATTTCTATCCAACCTGGTGCTACGATGGGAGTTCAATCCTGGTTCGGCAATTTATCTGGTTTGGAACCAATCGCGTTCACTTATTGAAAACCAGGGAAATATGAATTATATTGACAATCTTAATACCATGTTTACTGAAAAACCACACAACATTTTTCTGATAAAAGCATCATGGAGATTAGGCATAAAAAGCTAATATGATTATCCGCAATCTTGCCAGTTATAATATGATAAACTTTTTATTCCAAAATTTCTGCGAATTGCGCTGTCAATGAATTAAATGTCGTGGGCCAGGTTTATTTGGCCGCACAAAATAGTATTTAACCCGGCTAAGTCATTAGAAATGCAATGAACTAATGACTTAGCCGGGTTTAATTCACATACCCATAAAGATTACCAGTCCGCTGTCCATTAGGGTATTTCCCACATTAGAAACAGGGCTGTAGGCCCGAAACCTTGGTAGAAATTGATTAATGGTCAAATATTTTAGCGCTGCAATAGAATGGACATTTAATGATTATTTTGTAATGTCAGCGCAATTGCAATTGAATAATATTCAATGCTTCTGGCAGGATTGCGGATAATCATAAAAGCTAAATAAAGTTTTTCACAATTGCCTGCCTATAATTATAAAAAATTTATATTCCTTGCGTAGAAAATAATTTTTTCACATATTTTTATATCTTTACAGCATAAATGAAATTCTGAAAGATATGAATATAAACTCAGAATCAAGAACACGGAGAGAGTTTCTAAAGATGGCGGCCATAGGGCTGGCGGGCGCTATGGCGGCTCCTAAGGTATTTGGCATACCGGGCATACTCACCGGCAAACAAAAAAAGGTGGGTATTGCCCTGATTGGATTAGGCTGGTACAGCACCGATATCCTTGCCCCCGCCCTTCAGCAAACATCTACAGCCTATCTGGCAGGTATAGTTACGGGCACGCCTGAAAAGGAACGCATCTGGGCCGAAAAATATAATATTCCCCGTAAAAACATTTATAACTATCAGAATTTCGATTCCATTGCATCCAATCCGGATATTGATGTGGTAAATGTGGTATTGCCCAACAATATGCACCGGGAGTTTACAATAAGGGCTGCCAATGCCAAAAAGCATGTTATATGCGAAAAGCCAATGGCTATAAACGCGCAGGAATGCCGCGATATGATTGATGCCTGCAAACGCAATAATGTGGGGTTATCCATCGGCTATCGCATGCAATACGAGCCCTTTACCCAGGAAATAATGCGTCTTGGCCAGGATAAAATATTTGGAAATCCGCTGCATATTAGCTGTGGAGGAGCTTTCCGCAATAACAATTTTAATCATTGGAAATGGATGAAACGGCATGGCGGTGGCGCAATGATGGATATGGGCGTTTATCCGCTGCAGGCAGCCCGCTATGTAATGGGGATTGAACCCCTTACCGTGTCGGCCCAGACTTTTGTAACCCGCCCGGGACAATTTAAGGATGTTGACGAAGCTACCACTTTCCAGCTCGAATTCCCCGGAGGAACTGTTGCCAGTTTGCAAACAGGCTTCCACGCCAATTTTAATTACCTCAAAGTATTTGCTGAAAGAGGCTGGTTCGAACTGGAGCCTTTTTCGGGTTTTGGAGGCATTCGCGGACGTACAAGCCAAGGAGAACTCAGTTTCCCCAATATTAACCAGCAGGCAACCCAAATGGACGAAGATGTTGTAAGCTTTACAAATGGTGAACGCCCCAGGGTGCCTGGTGAAGAAGGGCTTAAGGATATGCTTGTGGTAGATGCAGTTTTTAAATCCATTCGCACCAAAAGAAAAATTGCTATTCCAAAAATTTAATCAGAACAAAACCCTTCAATTCAAATCATTGATCATTTAAAGGAAAGCAAAACAATCAAAAAATGGAAAAATAGCATTTATTTTCAGCATTTGCCATGGTAATCGTGACTACGGTATTGATGGCCAGCAATCAGGGAAACTTCATTTCAGATAATAATGAAACTCTATCTCTGGCACAAATCGCTCAATCAGATGATACCCCCCCGGCTAGCTGGCTTGGGATAAGCACGGGTATTAATTATGGAGGCATACTCGCTTTAACCGGTGAATTTAAAATTGTAAAAAAAACCACCCTTGCAGCCTATGCCGGCATTGGAACCTGGGGGTATAAACTCGGCGCCGATTTCAGGTTTTACAGAAATTACCCCCGTAGTATGTATTACATTGTTGGACTGGCCCGAGCCACTGGATTGCCCGAACCATTGGAACTTCAACTGGAGACCAACAATGTACCTGCAGGTGAAAACGTTCTGGTCACTATAAAACCAGTTACCAATCTGAATGTAGGTCTGGGATTTGCCTGGAAACTCGGAAGAAACTCGAGATTTATACTCGAACTTGGTTACGCGTTAAAGGTTTCTTCTGGCGATGGGTATTCAGTTCCACCTTCCACGGGAATTACCGAAAATTCCAAAGACCTGCTAAGTATGATGAGACCCGGAGGGCTCAGGCTTGGACTTGGTCTTAGCTTTGGTCTGTAACTAAAACTACTGCTTTAAATGAGACAATTCCTTTTTTTCCTATGGCTGATGTTGCTATTAGCTAATGGTAATGACGTTATTTCACAGCAGCCTCCACCCTCTTTAAAATGGTACAGTATAAAAACTCCCCATTATCGGGTTATTTTTCATGAAGGATTGCATGCAACTGCCCTGCAAACGGCATCACTCATGGATTATGTTTATGAAAAGGTTCCCGGAGCGTATGAAATTTCTCCCAAACCCATTCCACTCTATCTTAGCAGCCTCACAGCAGTTTCAAACGGTTGGATGGCACTGGGACCAAGGCACTTGCACTTTTTTGCCCATCCCATGCAAGATGCATCTTTGCTTGGAAGCGCTGACTGGCTTCAGTTGCTTGCTGTTCACGAATTCAGGCACACAACACAATTCGATTTTCTGAACCGTAATTTTTACCAGATTCCGGCCGCACTTGCCGGAGACGTTGGTAAGTCGCTTATGGCCATGCTTTTTATTCCTATGTGGTACTTTGAAGGTGATGCAATATCAGCTGAAACTTTGCTAACCCATGCCGGCAGAGGAAGAATGCCATCATTTGATATGTACACCAAAGCTATCCTTACCGGCACCAACCAGAAGTTTACCTATAACCAGGCCTATCTGCAATCTTACAAGCGTTTTTATCCTAACCATTATTACCTGGGGTACAACCTGCATACACATATTGCCCGCAATTATGGTATTGATAAGTGGCCCGATATCATAGACCGGACAACACGCTTACGGCGATTTTCCGGTAGCGTGAAAAAGGTTACGGGTTATAACATGAGGAAAACCTATAAAAATGCCATGGGAGAATTGCGTGAGTTCTGGTCAGTTAATCAGCAACCCATAGCTGAAACCCTGGAAGGAATAGAAATTCCCCAACCGAAGCTTTATACTAATTACAAATATGGGCACAGATTAAATGATGGATCACTTATATACGTAAAGAATGGTTTTGATTCTCCACCTACAATTGTCAGGCTGGTAAACGGGCAGGAACAGAAATTAAGGGGCCTCAATAATGAACATTTCATTTCAACCAACGGCTCAATTCTTACATGGAGCACATCCACCCCCGATATCCGTTGGGAGCTTCAGGATTTTTCTGATGTTATGATAATGAATATTGAAACCGGTTTTACCCGAAAACTTACAACAGGCAAAAAGTATCTCTCGCCTGCCATATCACCATCAGGAGAGAAAATAGCCTCGGTGAGGTACGATACAAACCGCACCTATTCCATTGATTTTTTAAGCGCCAATAGTGGTGAATTGCTATATGCTTATTCCCTACCTTACGGTGTTTATCCTCGTGAACCACGATGGAGCAGCGACGGAACAAAACTTGTATTTCACACTTCCGACTCCAGTGGTGTTAGCATCAATATTCTTTCTGAAAACAATAGCCTGGAAACCATTCCCTTTCATCACAACGAAAACATTCTTTCGCCATTACTCCTGGGTAATTCCTTATATTTTGTTGCAGATGGCACAAACAGCAATGAACTTCATGTTATTGACCTTGAAACTCGTGAACGCAGCGTAGCATTAACCGGCGGATATGGGTATTTCAATCCTTCACATCTGCCAGGAAGCGATGAGGTTATCGTTGAATCCTATACACCCGATGGACACCGGTTATACAGCTGGGAACCAGACCCATTGCACTTTGAACCATATCAGACAAATCAGAAAACTCAATTTTACATTTCACCGCTGGTGAATATGGAAAATCAGGAAGGTATTTTTAAAAATTATTCACCAGAAACGGGTTCTTATGAAATTACTGAATTCAACCATTTGAGGCAGGGCGTAAAACTCCATTCCTGGTTTTTTACCCCCGCCCCACAGGGAATAGGTGCCACGGCAGTTGCCAGCGACCCACTTGGAATCCATAATTTTGCTGCTTCGGTTGAATACAACCAGAATGAAAATACAACCAATCAGTCCCTGTCTTACTTCTGGTCGACTGCATTTCCGGTTTTGGGGCTGAGTGGTTCAACCGGCCGACGAACTGCCATGACTTCGCCTGGAAATCAATATTATCAATGGAATGAGCAGTCGTTAGAAGCAAGTTTAGCAGTCCCCCTCAATCTTACCCGTGAAGACCTTAACAGGTACCTTAACCTTTCTGCTTCTTTTGCCTACAGTTTTGTAAACGGACTCGGCTACCTGTACAAAGGAAATTATGATTTTGGTAACGGCTCATTCTCAAGTGCCGCAATTGCAGGTTCTTTTCAGGTATTTAAAGCAATGTCGTTAAGGGATATTTATCCCAGATTGGGCTTTAACTTCGATGCCAATTACAGGCAAACCCTTCTTTTGAGCGACTATTCCGGTTCATTGTTGAGCATTGCCGCTGAATCGTTTCTTCCTGGCCTGATGAAACACCATTCTTTGCGTATTGGGGGCTCATGGGAAGAACAAAATCCAGACTTTGACCCCGACAAGGGTTATATTTTCCCATCAAGAGCATTGTTTTTCAGGGGTTACGACAACCTGTTTTACCTGCAAACAGGTAAATTATCCATCGATTATTCCATGCCATTGTTCTATCCTGACTTTGGGATTGGTTCAGTTCTTTACATTAAACGTATCAGAACAAACCTGTTTACAGATTTTGGGTTTGGCATACTGCCTGGCATTACCAACCAATTGGGTTCGATGGGTATAGATTTGATTTTCGATGTAAACATGTTCAGAATTCTTGCCGAAGCAGATTTGGGAATCAGGTATGCGCAAACCTTTGATGGTGACTCAAAGTTTGAATTTATATTGCTTCAAAGATTTGAAACTGCCAGGACACAGAAACGTATTTTCAGATAACCCTTCGGTTTGCTCAGAAATTACCACCCCACTTTAACAATTGAACCCCACAGTTTCAGGAATTACACTCTGAAACTGCGGGGTTCGGGTTTGGGTATAGAAACCCTTTTTATTTCATGATTTCTGTGGGGATAGCCTTAATAGGTTTAATTTCAAGGCTTTTAACAAATAATTCGGCACCTTCTGACTGAATCTGAATCTTACCCGCTGTTAAAGGATTAACCTGCCCGTTTTCAAAAACACCGGTGTTATAATTTATCATTACCGTTTCACCGTTTATAACATGCACTGCGGTTGAACCCAAACTATAAATTTCCACCACATTCCACTCGCTCAAAGGTTTTTCCATGTCGGGGTTTTTGCGCACCAAACGACCATTGGCATGCTCTCCAAACTGAACTTTTTCAGCACCGGGGGTAAATACAAACTGGTTATTATCGGGGTTTTGCACTGCAGGAGTTTCGCAGGTGGTATTAGCCATAAGGTAAGTATCGCCAAGGTTCTGGTGCATAAGCTGAAGCTCAATATTTGGCATCCAGGTGCCAAAAGCTGTCCCGAAATCGCCAAAACTGTGATAAAGCAAACCACTGTTGCGCCGGCCGTAAACTGTTTCGCCCCATTTAAAAACAAGACGAAGGTGATAGTTTTCATAGGTTTCTCTCGTAGCAAGTGAACCATTGATCTCGCCTGAAATCCTGATTATTTTTTCACCATTTTCTTCTACAACTGAAAAAACACTTTCAATGGTAGCTGCCTGAGATATGCTGTCGAAATCGCCACCAAGTGAACTGCCAAGGAATGTGTCCAAATTGCTGAGGTCCTGTCCATTGAAGATTGTCTCCCATTGGGGTTCCTGTGGCTGACAGGAAGTTAGTACTGAAAATGTTGCAATAAGAAGGGCAAGGATTGTAAGTTTTTTCATTTAATTAAAGTATTAAGGTTAAATAATTTATTTTGAAAATGTTATTTGGTATCTGGCAACAACCCTGGAAAAACTATTCCGGACAATTTTTCGGTCCACTGTGTAATACCGCTGCATCCATAAAGGGAGAAAAGTTTATTGCCTGTTGCCATAGCCTTTTTTCCGAGACTGTTTTTCCTTCGGTTTAGGGTTCTCAGCAATGGTTTTAGTGATTTTGCATTATGCTCGGCAGATATGTTTATTTGCAACCAATTTTCGAAAACCACCATGTCGTGATGCTTTCCAAGGATTTTACTGAGTGTTTGACACTCTGAAGATAAAATTTCGAAAATTTGTGGCCAAACAGGAATCAGAATATGTGCCTGATACCATAGGTATTTCACCTGCTTGCGCCATTCGTGCATAATGTGGTCGTCCATGGTTTGGTTAAGGTTGTTCAGGTGTTTCAATGCCCTGCACCATGTTCTGGCAAATCCGGCTAAAACGTTTTGATTGGTTAGAAATGGATGAAGCTTTTCAGACAATTCCTTTTGCATGATTTCAAAAAGTTCTTCAACAGCGTTCTTTTCCTGCAAAAACTCTTTAATCTGCACAATATTTTCTCTTTCGGAAGCAAGTTGTTTTACTATTTTTTTCAAATAAATTACTGAATCTGTGTTTTTGGTTTGCTCAATGAAACCACCAATAGTTTCCAGAAGTGCTGTCAGATCACGGATCTGAGAAAGTCTGCCGGCAGTATCGCGATAAAAACCATTGATTTCGGCAAAAGTTACCTCATCGAGAAATGGCCTGGATAGCTGCAATACACTGCGGATACGTTTACAGCAAAGTCTGGCCTGATGAATGTTTTCATGCAGGTTGTTTTTCCGGCATAAATAGTCATAAGCTTTTTGGTTATAGAATAGTATAAGGTGCAGGGTATTATCATGCAAAGGTTTTGAAAGCGAAAAATGGGGGTGTACCATGTGAATTTAATATAAAATCTCCCAATATTAAGTCATTATAATTAACTATAATGCTGATGCAGTAACCATTGAAACAACATTTTGGTATACTTAACAAATAAACAAATAAATGAAAGAATAACCAAATGCCGGGACACAGATTCATAAAAAAAACCCTCTGCCTGGATAAGCAGAGGGCAACTTAAATATTTTCTGTGATTGATATAATTACGATTTTTCGTGTATTAACTCAATCCACTTTCGGTTTTTTGATTTTAAGGGGAATTAGCTTACAGCCAAAAACCAAAAAACCCGGGCAACGCCGTACGGTTTCATACTGACATGACAGCCGAACATAATGAAACCTCATATAATCCAATAAATATCAGGAACAATTCCTTTTGTACCAAAGCTTTATCAAATAAGCCAGCATCGCCCGGTTAATGGTTTGGAAAAAAAGGATGGTCAAAGGTAATTCTTTTATTCTATAGGCCAACACATTCTTTAGCATTTTTACTGAATTAAAAATTCCAATACTTTCAATTTAATACATAATTTATAGATAAATTTATAGCAGGTAATATTGTTCTACTAAATCACTTTTAAAAAGGTAATTTTTACGTGAAGTTTTCAACATTTTTTATAACTATTTGACAATTTGAGCATTATGATATGATATTTTTTTTTTTGAAAATCTTTACTGTCAAAATAAGCAAAATATACTGCAAAGAGTAAAATATATCGTGTATACTGCAATTCTGTTCAGGTAAAAACAAAAATCTGATTCAGTTTAAATATTTAATATTGTAGGCCATACAAAAACACTGACAATGACCACTCGTTTGATCAGAATTGAGAAAATAATTAAAGGGACTGCACAACTTTTTACTTCAATGGATAAGGGTTTTGCGAAAGTTGAATCTGATCTCACTTTACTATCACGCTTCAGACAGATTTGTTTCGATGCCAACCAGGGGCTGGAGTCTTCATTGCCCCTATTGAGAAATCATATCGAAAGCTTTGGAGGCTCTGAAAGTGTTGAGGTTTTTTCGGATACACAGGGAAAGTTGCTAATTAATGACCTGAATTATCTTAAAAATATAATTAGCGGCAACATCATTGCTCTTTCGGCCTATATCGACAGTTTTGATGAATTGTGGAAAAAATCGTTTTCCCTCAGTGCGCTTCTAAAGTTTAAAATGCTGTTAATCAACGAATACTCAATCCTTGAAAAGGAGATTGACATGCTCGAAATGGAGATAATCCGTTTGGAGCGTGCAAAAAAAATCAACCTGCACAATCCGCCATTAAAAGAAGTGGCGGAAAGTACAGGTTTAAATTTTAATTGAGTATAAAGCTAAATTGGTTGTCAGCTTTAGAGCTTTTCTATTTCCACAAGCGGTTCACCTTTCTTAATCTTGCTTGCATCCTGAACCAGAATCTTAATTATCCTGCATTTGAAAGGAGCCTGAATTTC
This sequence comes from Bacteroidota bacterium, assembly GCA_037441525.1. Lineage (GTDB taxonomy): Bacteria > Bacteroidota > Bacteroidia > Bacteroidales > UBA7960 > SKVR01. The sequence continues at coordinate 44,646 of JBBISA010000001.1, read as the reverse complement.
GTTAAACAACTTCATGGCTTCGATAATGCAAATTGTATCTCCCTTTTCAACCACAGAACCTTCGTTAACAAAAGGCGCAACATTCTGACCAGGGCTACGGTAAAAAGTACCAGCCATTACAGCATTGATGGTTTCGCCTGACGACACGGATTGTTTTTGGGGAGCCGGAGCAACTGGTGCAGGGGCTGGAGCAGTTGCAGCAGCCTGGCTTGGGGCAAGTGGTGCAACAGCAGGAGCAGCAACCATTTCAGCAGGAATCTGGCGGGCATACCCATTTGCGTTACCTGAAAATAACGAAAGATTAAAATCACCTTTTCTGATTATCAGTTCGCTCACCTGTAAATACGATGCTTTCTCAAGAATACTATTGATTCCATGGTAATCGTCAGCATGTAATATCTTTTCAAGGTTGGTCTGTACAGAAAGTACAGGTTCTTCAGCCTTTGGTTGTGCATTTTTAACCGCTGCAAGGTCTTCAATTTCAATATCGGCAGGAGATTTGGGCCTGGTGGCTTCAGGAATAGCTCTCCATTTGAAAAACTCAATTGCGATTTCAGGGAAAAGGCAATACGAAATTATATCCTCTTCGGCCTGGATAAGTTCAGACTGAGAAATGTTTTTTGTCGCCTCGGGAAGGATGGGCCTCAGATCATCGGCAGGTCTGTGGTCAATGGGTTTTTCATCACCCAAAATTTGTTTGATAAACTCAGCTTTGATAGGAACAGGTGAGCGGCCATACATTCCTTTTACATAACTTTTTACTTCCTGGGGTACAATTTTGTAACGTTCGCCGGCCAATACATTCATTACAGCCTGGGTACCCACAATCTGGCTTGTTGGGGTAACAAGTGGCGGAAAACCAAGGTCTTCTCTAACTTTGGTCACCTCCTCAAGTACTTCAGGCAGTTTATCCAGTGCATCCTGCTGCTCAAGCTGAGAGCGGAAGTTAGAGATCATACCTCCGGGAATTTGATGAATGAGAATCTCGGCATCGATGGGTGGCTCATAACCGCGACCTTTGGACCGGCTAGGTGTAAGATCGGCAAAGTATTTATCAACCTTACGAATGGCATCCATATCGATATTTACTTTGTATTCTGTTTCTGAGAAGATGGCATGTAAGGTTTGAACTGGTGGCTGGGATGAAAATCCACCCAAAGAAGCCACAGCACAATCAATGGCGCCAGCCCCTACCCTTACTCCTTCAAGATATGCTGCTTCAGCCATACCGCTGGTAGCATGGCAATGAATCTGGATTGGAATGTTTAATTCTTTCACAAGGGCACTAACGAGTTCCTTGCTGCGAACAGGCGAAAGGATTCCGGCCATATCTTTAATAACCAAGGAATCAATGCCAAGCTGGGCCTGCTCTTTGGCATATTGCACATATTTTTCAACCGTATGAACCGGACTTATGGTATATGAAAGAGCTCCCTGTGCATGGCCACCATATTTTTTAACAAACTTAATGGCTGATTCTAGGTTGCGGGTATCATTAAGAGCATCGAAAATTCTGAAAATATCAATCCCGTTCATTACCGCTGTTTCTATAAAGTTTTCCAGAAGATCGTCGGGGTAGTTTTTGTAGCCTACTACATTCTGTCCTCTCAGAAGCATTTGCAGCGGGGTATGTTTGGCTTTGGCCTTGATGAGGCGAAGCCTTTCCCATGGGTTTTCGCGAAGAAATCTGAGGCAAACGTCAAAGGTAGCACCTCCCCATACTTCGAGAGAGTAATAACCTACATGGTCGATGGTGTCGATAATTCCGAGTATGTCTTTTGTACGCATGCGGGTAGCCCACAACGACTGGTGTCCATCGCGCAATGTGGTATCTGTTATTCTTAAGATCTGTTCATTCATAAGGGTAATAGTATTAATTTGGAAAACTGGGAATTTTTAAAGAATTTCAAATTTGCCCATGGCAGAATACTTCTCGAAACGTTGCTGCAGAAGGGTATCAACAGGAATAGAAGAAAGCGATTTTATAGTTTCAACCAGCGCCTTTGTTACATGGGCAGCAATGGTTTCATAATCGCTGTGGGCACCTTCGCCAGGTTCTTCAATGATCCGGTCAATTACACCATGATTTAACAATGCCTGAGCAGTTAGGTTCAACGCCTGAGCGGCATCGGGGGCAAAGGAAGCATCGCGCCATAAAATGGATGCACAACCTTCGGGAGATATTACTGAGTAAATTGCGTTTGATAGCATCAAAATGCGGTCGCCAACGCCAATACCAAGGGCTCCGCCACTTCCGCCCTCTCCAATTACCAGGGCTATTATGGGTACTTCTATATTGGCCATTTCTGTAATATTCTTAGCAATGGATTCAGCCTGACCACGTTCTTCGGCTTCCAGGCCCGGAAATGCTCCCGGCGTGTCGATAATAGTAATAACCGGGATATTGAAACGCTGTGCAAGCTTCATTAGACGTAGAGCTTTTCGGTACCCTTCGGGCTTGGCCATCCCAAAGTTGCGTTCGATATTTTCGATGGTGTTCTTCCCTTTATTGTGTCCTATGAGCATTACCCTATGACCGCCAATGGTAGCAAAACCGCCGGCTATGGCCAGATCATCAGCAAAATAACGATCACCGTGAAGTTCCATAAAATCGGTAACAATCAGGTTGAGATAATCCTGAAATACCGGACGCTGGGGGTGACGGCTAATTTTAACAATATCCCAGGCAGTTTGCCCGGTCGATCCATTTTCAGGATTTTGGGTGATAGTATTGTCTCCCATACTAAAGATTAGATTTGATTTAATGATTTTCTGAAATGATGGACTAACGATTGTAGTATGAAAGAAGCCTGAAGAGGTATTCTTTCATATCCTTGCGGTTTACGATAGTATCCACAAAGCCATGCTCGCGCAGGTATTCGGCGGTCTGGAAATTATCGGGGAGTTTTTCACCGATAGTTTGCTCAATTACCCTTCGTCCGGCAAAGCCAATTACAGCGCCAGGTTCTGCAATATTTACATCGCCCATCATAGCATAGCTTGCAGTAACACCACCTGTTGTAGGATTGGTTAACACTGAGATAAAGGGTATGTTTTTGCGGTTGAGACGTGCAACACCGGCGCAGGTTTTAGCCATTTGCATAAGCGATAAAACGCCTTCCTGCATGCGGGCTCCACCCGATGCGGAAAAAACGATGTAGGGTAAACCATGTTCAAAGGCAAAATTGGCTCCCTGGAGAATTTTTTCGCCGGTAGCACTGCCAAGGCTGCCGCCCAGAAAACGAAAATCCATAATGGAAGCTGCTGAATGAATACCGTTTATCTGGCCCTTGCCTGTTATTACTGCTTCTGTAATGCCGGCCTTTTTGCGGTTCTCAATTATTTTATCAGCATAACTTCCCTTCAAATCAGTAAATCCCAGCGAATCTACCGGAGCAATACCTGCAAACAGCTCTTCAAAGGTGCCTGCATCAAATATTTGTGAAGCCCTTTCGAAGGCATTGATACTTCCGTGATAATTGCAATTGGGGCAAACGTTGAGATTACGGGTCCATTCCTGCTGCCATATATGGCTCTGACATTGTTTACATTTTACAAACAGGGGTTTCTTTTGCTTCTTTTTTTCTGTAATAGGCGCGCTATACCATGCCATAGGTTTACGTGGGTTGGAGTTGAACAAAACATTACCATTTACCCTGAAAACAGCCAACTAAACAAAACTGATTTCAGACCAATCAATGTTTTTTTGTATACTAAATTAATTTTATCAGACTAAATTTTTTAATAAAGATACGGCTGTAATGCTGAATACACAAACTTTTTTTACGTTGACACTACCAAAGGGTTATAAAATTGCAAACAGAAATAGCCATTTTTTTTGATTTTCTGTTTAAAACAAAAGGATTCCCGATTCCTTACTATAATCAAAAATATTTCAACAGGTTTTTATTATAAGGAACTTAATTAAATATTTTTTTCTTTATTTATTGGAGATAATTTGTTTAAGAATATCCAATTTGCTTCCCTGCAATATTGGTTTTCGTACTTTAGCATCCTGTTAAAATGATTTTAGGATGAAGATACTGACAACCACCCAGATGCGTGATGCAGACCGCTTTACCATTGAAAATGAACCCATTGCGTCTATCGATCTGATGGAGCGTGCATCAAAAACATTATTTGATGCAATTAAATCACGGATCAGGAAGAATGACACCATAAAGGTTTTTTGTGGAATGGGAAATAATGGCGGAGACGGGTTGGCAGTTTCGCGCATGATGCTTCTTTCTGGCTTTCAGGTAGAAACCTACAAAGTAAATTATGGTGATAAGGCTTCGGCCGATTTTCTCATCAATGAATTGCGATTAAAGAAAATCCGCAAAGCTCAATACCAGATTATTGAACCTGATTCCGGGTTTCCGGCAATTAATTCTACCGATATTGTAATTGATGCCATATTTGGGAGTGGACTTTCGCGCCCGCTGGAAGGTTTCGCGGCCCACATAGTGAAGCATATCAATGCCTCCGGAGCAAAAGTTATTGCCATTGACCTGCCCAGCGGGCTTTTTGGTGAAAACAACACTCAGAATAATCATCAACATATTATTAAGGCCGATTACACCTATACATTCCAATTGCCCAAACTTTCATTCCTGCTTCCCGAAAACGACCAGTTTTTAGGCCAATGGATGGTTTTGGATATTGGTATTGATAAAGATTATATAGAGCGCCAGGACACACCCTGGCATTTTTTGCTCGATGCTGACCTAAAGCCAGGATACAAACCCCGGTCAAAATACGATCATAAGGGTCGGTTTGGTCATACCCTTCTTATAGCCGGCAGCAAAGGAAAAAGCGGTGCTGCTGTGCTTGCCGCCAGGGCTTCGGCTCTCGTTGGTTCCGGTTTGGTTACAACCCATGTACCTGCCGGAAATTATTCAGTGCAACAATCTTCCTTTCCGGAAGGGATGGTTTCGGTTGATGAAAACACCGAATTTTTTACTCAAATCCGCGATATTTCTCCATTTACAGCAATTGCCGCAGGGCCGGGACTTGGCCGCGACCCAAAAACTGCCAACGGCCTAAAACTACTCATCCAGAATTCTTCACGACCACTGGTTCTCGATGCAGATGCACTGAACCTGTTGGCCGAAAACCCTACCTGGTTGTCGTTTTTACCGCCCAACTCAGTACTTACACCTCATGTAGGCGAATTTGAAAGAATGGGCGGCAAATATTCATCGGGTTGGGATAGAATACAAAAAGCAAGGGAAATGGCTTTAAAGTTTGGCTGCTACATTGTATTAAAAGGTGCCCATACAGCGATTATATGCCCCGACAGGCAGGTTATTTTCAACAGTACAGGCAACCCGGGCATGGCTACCGGCGGAAGTGGAGATGTGCTTACAGGGATGATTACAGGGTTTATGGCACAGGGCTATTCGCCGTTATATAGTTGTATGGCAGGGGTCTTTGTTCATGGTTTGGCTGCCGATATTGCCATTAGAAAAACACCCATGGAAAGCCTTGTTGCATGTGATTTACTTTTAAATATACCCCGGGCAATAAAAAAAATGTTTTATTGATTTTGATGTAAAAAATATAATATACATATATACTAATCGGTTGAAAATGGCGATTAATGAAGAAGGGTTTTGAATTTCATATTTGATTAAATATCAATAAGTAACCAGAATTCACCAATTTTGTAGCCTCAACTTAAGTCAGTTTTAGATTTTGTGATAGTTAAAAATCTCATGAGTTATTGCAGTTTGTTTCGCTTTATAAATCCGATAACGGGTCTGGTTTGTAAACCATCAGGGGTACCCCGAAACTCATAAACATCATCTAAAGTAAGGGTTTGCATTATTTCAAGTGTTCTTTGAGATGGCAACGTAGAACCCAATCTTAACAACTGGTTTCGGGTGGCCTTTTCTATTACCTTGCGAACAAACCGGGCATTTCCGAAAAACCGGTCGCTTTGTTGCACGTTCAGTTCAAAATATTTTTGAAGCAATTCTAAGGCTTCCTGAGTCGGGGTAAGGCCTTTTTCAGCCAGCATGGACCGGGCAATGTAAACCAGTTCTGCTGATGAATAATCATCGAACAAAATATAATTATCGAAACGGGAACGCAAACCAGGGTTACTATCAATAAAAATCTGCATTTCCTGGGTATATCCGGCCATAATCACAGCAAACTGACCCCGATCATCTTCCATTCTTTTCAAAATAACTTCAACTGCTTCATTTCCAAAATCGGACGTCCCACGGGGTGAAAACAGAGAATAAGCTTCATCAATAAACAACACTCCACCCATTGCATTATCAACTACTTCTTTGGTTTTTATAGCTGTTTGTCCTACATGGCCAGCCACAAGGTTTTCGCGGTTCACTTCAACCAGATGCCCCCTTTCCAACAACCCAAGGGCTTTGAATATCTGTGCCATTAACCTTGCCACAGTGGTTTTGCCGGTGCCCGGATTGCCCATAAACACATTATGAAGGCTGTAAGTATTGAGAATATTTGAATTAATCTCCTTTTGATAGCGGACCAGTTTAACCAAATCATGAATTTCCTGCTTTACACGTTCAATTCCGGTAAGTTGATTTAATAGGGAGAGTGAATTGGAGAGAAGTTCTTCATTAATAGGCAGGTCGGCCTTTCTTATGCCTGGCTTGAGGCTTACCCTCCCTATATCTTCGCGGGTTAGTGTACATAGGGTTTTGGTATCAAGATTTTCAGGATGGGGCATGTTCATAATGCGCACTCCAAGGTTTAGTTGTGCCGATTCAATAATGGAACCAACAAGACGGGCATTTCCAAAGGAAAGGTCGCGTCTGCGAAACTCTTCAGTCAGTATCTGCTCAAGGGTGTAATAAGCTTCATGGCCAATAATGAGTCCTTTCCGGGCAGCCTTAACTTCGGCAATACGAAGCAATTCGTCGGGCAAATAATCAGGAAACTCATATATATTATGAAATCTTGATTTAAGGCCTGGATTGAATTCAAGAAATCCTTTCATTTCTCTGGGGTATCCGGCCACTATCACCGCCAGATCGCCAGGTCCATCCGACATTTCCTTAAGGATAATTTCAAGAGATTCACGGCCAAAATCCTTTTCGTCATGCTTTTTGCTCAGGGCGTATGCTTCGTCGATAAAAAGAATCCCTCCCCTTGCCTTTTCAATCACATCCTGGGTCATTGGGGCTGTTTCGCCTATATATCTTCCTATGAGCGAAGAGCGATCGGCCTCAAATACTGTATCGCGGGGCAATAAACCCAGTTGGTAATATATCTTCCCTAAAGTTCGGGCAACAGTAGTTTTACCTGTGCCTGGATTTCCCATGAATACTGCGTGCAGATTTATGGCTCCATCATCTTCCATTCCCCGGCTCTTCCTGAGTTTATTGTATTTAACATAGGCAATGTAATCTGCCAGTTTTCGCCTTATGGCTTCCAGACCTACCATGCCATTAAGCCCAGCCAGGAGATTTTCTTCGCTCAGGGAGTCACCTTCAGTAATGGATTTATCTGGTAGCTTTGACTTCTCGTTGTTAATTTTTTCAGTTTCTGTGGCCTGCTTAGTTTGGGGAGTTTCGAGCCGGTTGCTGCCATATCTGTCTTTATCGCCTACTTCAAAAGCGGTTGATGCAATTTTAATCCCCAAAAACCATACTTCAACGGTATACATGTCTTTTACCCATGTTACCTGGGTTTCGTGACCATGCTTTGCTTCAATTCTGAAAGTTTTGTTGTTTCCAAGGGTTGAAACGGGCACAACCATGTTTTGCATTGCAATGAGCATTCGGGCATCATTGTAAAAACAAAAGGTAAATTCTCCCATCCATTGCTGGCCCTGGAGGCGATTCTCAAATTCGATTTCGGCCCAAACAAACCGCGTGGCATCGTGCCGAAAACATGACAGGTAATGCCGGTCGCCCGGTGAAACAGGTTTTTCGCCCGACTCAAACAACCTTAGCGAATAAACATTAAGGTATGGGTTGGCAGAGGGCAAAACCACACCATAATCCTGTATATAAAAAATACAACTTTCGGCCATGTTGCCATTTACCCATACATCATAACGGTATTTGCCAACCTGCCATACTTTGCCTGGTTCTTCATTGCCCCAGTTGTCGGTTATTGTTACAATATTTTCATTTTTGCCAATAGTTCTGATTTGTTGAGCAAAATCGAGCATGATGGGTTCAACCTCGGTGAGCAGATAAAGCTCAAAACTGAGTGATGCCTCCCAGTCTTCTTCATCAAACTTTTTGTTGTAGAAAGTAAAATCAACATACAAAAAGCTTAACTCCTCTCTTTCAAATACACGGCGGTAAATTCTTTTATTATCGCTGAGAACAAGTTGCGAAACATAAGTTTCTAAACATTTGGATCGATACTGGGCTGTGGAAGGTAAGCTATCGGAAAAATAATTGGGGTCGGAAATGTTGATACCGTCTTGATCCATTTGAATAATTCTTAAATAAAAAATAATATAAACTAATTCGATATAATGTTGCTGAGTGTTGATGCAAAGTAATTGTATTTAAAAGAATATCAGGCAGGAAAAATAAGTTATTTTAACAGAAGTTTAATAAAATTATTAAATTTGAAGCATGCATCAATTAGAAAAGCAACTTCTTGAACAACTTTGCAGAGGTGACCAAAAGGCCTTTGAGTCTCTGTTCAGGTCATATTTTGGCCAGTTGCTCCAATATGCAAAAGAAATACTCAAAGATCATGATATGGCTCAGGAAATGGCCGAAGAAGCCTTTGTTAAACTCTGGGAAAACCGCGAAAAACTTAATATTAATACATCCCTGCGTGCATACCTTTTCAGAAGCATTTACAACCAGTGTATAAATCATTTTAAACATCAGAAAATTAAAGATAAATATACATTGTACTTTAAGCACTACATTGAACCACAGCAATACAACAATGCTTACTCGTTTGATTTTCCCCTTTCTCATATCCTCAATAAAGAAATTGAAGATTTGATTGAACGATCCATAAATAAACTCCCTCAGCAGTGCCGCGAAATTTTTATCATGAGCCGTTATGAAGACATGCGAAATGACAAAATTGCTGAAGTTTTAGGGGTTTCAGTAAGCACTGTAAAGACTCAGATTTCGCGGGCACTCGTTAAGTTAAGAAAAGACCTACAGGAGAGTCTTTCTATCTTCTGAAATCTCCATCCTATTTTTTAACATTATAATTTCAGCCTGTATTGTTCTCATATTGAGGCAGATTGAAATTATTATTAAGATTTTGTTATTAATTTCTTAATTCTTTGTAGTCTTTTCGACCAGGTTAATTGTCTTTACGAAAAAACAAAGCAGTTTTACATAGATTTTATTGATGAGAAATACCAGATCGAACCAAAGAGAATTAATGCTCAAATGCCTTGATGGGAATGCTACAGATTTTGAACTAAAGGAAGCCTGGGATTGGGTCCATGAAAGTGAATCCAATAAAGCATTTTTTGAAGCCATCAAAGAATTATGGCTATTAAATGCTGTAAACAAGCCTGTTGAAACTACCATTGTCAATCAATCATGGGAGCGTATTCAAAAAAAGATCACCCCTGTTTCTGAGTTTAAAAACAACAAGAAAAGGCTTCCTGCATTGGGAGTCTTTAATATATCTATGTCATGGGGGCGGCTTGTAGCAGCCATACTATTTGCATTTTTGCTTGGAGGTACTGCATCCATCTTTATCATTCAGCAGATCAAATCATTTTCAAGGGAAAGTTACTTTACAGTAGAAGCGCCTCGTGGAGCCAAATCAAGAATTACCCTTACCGATGGCAGCCAGGTTATACTTAATGCCGGCAGCAAAATACGATATCCTCGCAGTTTTAACCAGAACAACCGCAACTTATACCTTGAGGGTGAAGGGTATTTTGTTGTGGCGCGAAATGAAAATCTTAAATTCAGGGTATATACAGCAGGATTGGTTGTTGAAGCCCTGGGAACCGAATTTAATGTTAAAGCCTATCCGGAGGAGGGAATGGTTGAAACCACTCTGGTTAAAGGTTCAGTGAGCATTAACAGGGAAGGAAATAATCAGAACACACAACCAATTGTTCTTTTACCCAATCAAAAGGCATCATTTTTCACCAATGCCATTAGTGTTGAATCTACTGCTCCGGCCGAAAAACAGAAATCTCCGCAACTTGCCAATATTGTAACAACCCCCGCCAGAATAAGGATTGAGAACAATATTAATACAGAAGTTTCAACCTCATGGAAAGAAAAACGATGGATATTTGAACGAGAAAGCCTGGGTGCACTGGCTATTAAACTCGAACGGCACTATGATGTCAAAATTGAATTCGAGACCCAGGAAATCAGGGACTTCCATCTTACAGGGACACTGGAAGAAGAGTCGATAGAACAGGTTTTACTGGCATTACAGCTAACCTTGCCGATTAATTTTGACATTAGACATAATAAAGTTTATTTGACCATCAACCAGAGTAAAATCCGGAATTATAAACAGCTATTAAAAAACAAAAACAACTAGCCTATGGGATAGACACCACAAAAACAAAAAAATTAGGGAGAACTGGCATTCTCCCTAACAATAGACGAGTTTAAAACAAATTTCAGGTGTTTTTATGGCAATTAACCCCTGAAAATTAGTAATCAACCTTCAAAAACAAAATTATGAAAAAAAAACCAAACCGCGATCCCATGATCACCCCGTGGATCTTTTCAAAACAACTATTAGCTATGAAATTAACCGTATTGTTATGCTTGGTTGGCATATTGAATGCCTCGGCAGGTTTATTCTCACAAAATACTACGGTTTCAATATCGTTGCGAAACAAATCCATCAAACAGGTTTTGCGCGAAGTTGAAAACCAGAGTCAATACCGATTTTTATACAACAGCGACTTTCTTGACCTTGACAAGGTTGTATCACTCGATGCTCAGAACAATACCGTTGAAGATGTACTTAAGCAGGTATTTGCCAGCGCAAATGTTTCTTATCAGCTGCTGGAAAATAACCTGGTAGTGATCACTCCGGCTGAACGCAACAATCAAGCGCATCGTGTTACAGGGGTTATTCGCGATGGTCTTACCAACGAAACCCTGCCTGGAGTGACAGTAATGATAGAAGGTACCAACACAGGGGTCGCCACAGACCTCTATGGACGGTATTCGATTGAAGCAACCGATGGAAACGCAGTACTTATAGTTTCTTACGTGGGCTATCTGAAAGAACAAATTGAAATAGCAGGACGCAATGTAATTAATATCAGCCTTATACCCGACCTTAAAGCACTTGATGAAGTGGTATTTGTGGGTTATGGAAGTATGAGACGCAGCGATCTTACCGGTTCGGTAGTATCTGTTTCTGAAGACAAATTAAAAGCATCGGTAACTACATCAATCGACCAGGCATTGCAGGGTCGTGCTGCCGGGGTTCAGGTTTTTCAGAACTCAGGGCAACCCGGTGGTGGTGTATCCATCCGCATAAGGGGGTCTAATTCTATTCATAGTTCTAATGAACCATTGTATGTGATAGATGGTGTAGCTATTTCGGGCGATGCAGGAGGTACAGCGGTTGGTTTTGACTGGGCAGGTGGTGGAAACGGGCAAACGGCTGTTAGCGCTTTGGCTACCATTAACCCCGCTGATATAGTTTCAGTTGAAATCCTTAAGGATGCATCAGCTGCCGCTATTTATGGTTCCCGTGGCGCCAATGGGGTTATACTTATCACTACCCGCCAAGGCAAAAAAGGAGAATCAAAGGTAACCTATGAACCCTATTTTGGTTTACAACAACTATCAAAAAGGATGGATGTAATGAACCTAAGGGAATATGCCGGATTCCACAATGAAATGGCCGCTGAAGGCTGGATTGGTGCTCGCGAAGAATACCGCGATCCCACTATTCTGGGGAATGGAACCGACTGGCAGAGCGAAGTTTTCAGACTTGCTCCTGTTACCAACCATCAGTTTTCTGTTTCAGGCGGAAGCGACAATACCAACTATGCTTTTTCAGCTGGTTTTTTTCAACAGGATGGCATTATTGTAGGTTCCACATTCGACCGTTATTCTCTGAGACTCAATCTCGACAACCAGACAAAACGGTGGCTGCGCATCGGTAACAATATTACTGTGAACCGCACCAGCGAACGCATCACCCTCAACGACTCCGATGATGGGGTAATTGCTGCAACACTCACTCAATCTCCCGATATACCGCTTCGCTTTGTTGATGGTAACTGGGGTGGGCCGCTGGAAAGCCAGTTTGGACCGCGTAACCCAGTGGCAATGGCCCTCGACAGAGACCTGGATCTTACCCGCACACGTGTTTTAGGAAACCTTTACAGTGAAGCTAAACTTCTGAAAAATCTTACTCTTCGCAGCGAATTTGGCGGCGATGTTCAGGTAAGCAATAACTATGGCTTTAACCCCACCTACGAATATGGTCGACAGGTTAACAACATCAATTCTTCACGAAGGTTTTACAGGCAAAGCCTTTACTGGGAAGTTAAAAACTATCTCACCTACCAGCAAACTTTTGCCCGCAAACATAATATAACCCTGCTTCTTGGGCAGGAAGCATCAGAAAGTACCTGGGAAGGGATGATGGGCCAGAGATCAGACTTTCTTACCAACGACATACAGGAACTCAATGCAGGCGATGCAACCACAGCAACCAATGAAGGTTACCGTGGAAGTGCTGCGCTTGCATCATTTTTCGGAAGGGTGAATTATAACTATAATGACCGCTATATATTAACCGCCACCATGCGTGCTGACGGTTCATCGAACTTTGGCCCCGAAAACCGCTGGGGTTATTTTCAATCAGTTGCATTGAGATGGACTGTTTCCAACGAACAATTCATGAGCAACCTTACCAATATTATCAGCAACCTGAGCCTGCGTGCCAGTTATGGCGAAGTTGGTAACCAGAACATTGGCGGTTATCGTTACGGATCAGCCCTTTCGGCAGCTCCGGGCGGAATAGGGCAAACCTTCAGGTTAAACAACATTCCAAACCCACGGGTAAAATGGGAAGCAACACGTTCTGCCAACTTTGGTTTCGAACTTGGTTTATATGATAACCGCATTGATGTTAAGGTTGATGTATATCAGAAAAACATTAAGGATATGCTTCTTGAACTTCCATTGCCAAACTATCTGGGGAGCGGACACTGGATGGGAATTTCATCCCCATGGGTAAATATTGGTGAACTTGAAAACAAAGGGATCGAATTTACTTTGGGAACAAAAAATATTAACAGAGTTGATCTTACCTGGGATACCGACCTTACCTTCTCTCATAATAAAAACAAAGTACTGTTCCTGGGCGAAGAAGACGCTGTGATTTTCCAGAATGTACAATGGTTCAACACTGTTACCAAAACAACTGCAGGTTATCCCATCGGCCAGTTCTACGGTTATGTTGTTGAAGGTGTTTATCAAAGCGCCGAAGATATTGCCAGTCATGCCACTCAACGCCCCACTGTAAACCCGACTACAGGTGTTTGGCTGGGCGACCTGAAATTTAAAGATATCAGTGGACCTGAAGGTGTTCCAGATGGTAAGATCGACGATAGCGACAGAACCTTTATTGGTGATCCTAATCCCAAATTCGTGTTTGGATTTAACAATACACTGGTATGGAAAAATTTTGATATGATGATCTACCTCCAGGGTAGTTATGGTAATAAGATATTCAACTTTACCCGTCGCCAAACCGAAGGTATGAATTCTGGGGTGATGAATCAGCTGGCCACCATAAACAATCGCACGATGGTTGAAATGATCAATCCTGAAGGTAGTACAACCGACCCCACCAATTTCAGGGTAATCAATGCCAACAGCAATATGCCGAGGGCTACTACCATCGACCCCAACGACAATCGTCGGATTTCTGACCGCTACGTGGAAGATGGCTCCTATGCCCGTATTCAAACTGTTTCCCTGGGTTACAAACTACCTTCCGGCATTGGTGCTCCCATAGGATTGACAAGACTACGCATTTATGCCACCATTCAGAATCTTTACACCATGACCAAATATTCGGGTTATGATGCCGAGATTGGGGCTTACAACCAGCAATCGATGCTCATGGGTGTCGATAATGGCCGTTATCCCATGCCACGTATCTATACCATTGGTTTGAATGTGGAGTTTTAATGTGTAACAACAAAAAAATATAAGTAACGATGTAGGAAGGAAGTTTCGATGTCTTAATCCGAACATCGATGGTCTCCTTCAGTCAAACTAAAAACTAATAATTATGAAAAAGAAAATCTTTTTATATATCTTACTGACATCCTTGCTGATTGCCTGCAGTGAAGACTTTCTCGAAAGGCCACCTCTGGATGCCATTACCATTGACAATTTCTATCAGACCCCTGCCCAGCTTGATGCCGCATCGGCTTTGTTATATGGCTGGCCGTGGTTTACCATCAATGACAAGGCTCACTGGACCATAGGCGATTCCCGTTCTGGGAACGACTGGACAAGCGATGGTGCCCTTGCACAGTTTTTCACCTTCAGTGTTCAACCCAGTAATGCCCACCTGGGCGAAGCCTGGACATCTCTGTGGATGGTAATTGCCCATGCCAATGCCATAATTAACGAAGTTCCCAAACGCGCATCATCCAATATTCCTCAATCAATTGTAAAAAGAGTAGTTGCAGAAGGGTTGTTTATGCGGGCTACTGCTTATTTTTACCTCGTAAGACTTTGGGGCGGTGTTCCAATTATTATGGATAACACCAAATTGGTTTACGATTCAAAGGTACCCCGCAATCGGGTTGAAGATGTTTATACCCTTATAATCAGAGACCTTGAAAAAGCGGTTGAAGACCTACCTCTGAGATACGCCGGAAAAAGTGGCCGGGTTACGACATGGTCTGCCAAGGGAATGCTGGCAAAGGTCTATCTGACTTACTCAGGTTATAACCAAAACGGAACCCGTGATGCACAGATGCTTGCAAAAGCGCGTGACCTGGCGGGAGATGTTTTTAACAATTCTGAATTGAAATTATTAAATAACTATGCTGACTTGTTTTTATTAAATGAAAACAACAACATAGAGTCTCTTTTTGCTTTTCAATGGCTGCCCTGCCTTAGCTGGGGTACACAAAATACCAACCAGGCTTACTGGGCAGCCAGTGGCGAAATAACCGGAGCCGGTGATGGCTGGGGAGGTTATAAGGGACCAACACTGGACTTGCAAAGTGAATATGAACCTGGCGATTTAAGAAGAAAACCAACATTTATGATTAATGGCGATTTTTATCCTGAACTGAACAAAGCAGTAGGCGGGTATACCCACATAATTAACCAACAAAGCCCTCCCCCTACCCTGTCGCACGTTAAAAAGTATGTAATAGGTTCAACTTCAGATAATGGAGGTGCGGGTAAGGTCTGCTTTATGTCAACTGGAATAAATACCTATGTTTTGCGTCTGGCCGATGTTTATCTGATCTATGCGGAAGCAATTCTTGGTAATTCCGCTTCCACTTCCGATGGCGAAGCACTGGCAGCCTTCAATGCAGTACGAATAAGGGCCAGAGTACCAACCAAAACTTCCATTACATGGGATGATATCCGCAAAGAAAGACGCATTGAGCTTGCTTATGAAGCCGATTACTGGTACGACCTGGTAAGAAAATATTACTACGATCCGCAGTGGGTAATTAATTACATTGCAAATCAGGAGCGTGGCAGTTATTACTGGGATGCAACTACCCGAGCATTGGTGCTAACCAGTCGTAAATTTCCCGTTAGAGCAGATAATTTCTTTCTACCTATCCCACAGGGTGATGCCGATAAGAATCCACTTCTTACCAAGGAGCCTGTTCCTTATAATTTTGGCAACTAAGGCAATATCAATGTACAGGAATGTACAGGAACTTCTGTAGGCAGATATTTCATTTAAGAAAAATATAAATTGAATAAACATGAAAAAAACATCTCATCAGTATAGCAGAAAGGTGCTGGGGATGTGCATGGTTTTGGCCATAAGCACCACCCTAACCTTTACGTTGAATTCCTGTGAAGAAAAGGAAAACTACGGAACACCCAAAATTACCAGTGTTCGTACCACAGATCCTGCAACAGCCACAGCACCCATTACTTCAGGCAATCTTGGCCAATTGGTTGTAATTCAGGGCGAAAATCTTGAATCCACCCAGGAAGTTTACTTCAACAGCGAAAAGGCTTTCGTTAATCCCTCCTTTGTTACCAACAACAATGTTATTGTAAGAGTACCAGATGATTTCCCCACCGAAATCACCAATAATATAAAGCTGATCACCAAAGGAGGAGAAGCCATCTATAACTTCCCCATAGATATACCCCCTCCGGTAGCCATAGACTTTCCGCTGGAATGGGTGCCTTCAGGAGGAACGTTGATAATTAACGGTAATTACTTCCACAATGTAAAGCAAATTGAATTTGCCGGTGGAGTAACCACCACCAACTTTACGGTTCCAAATGCCCGTGTTATTAATGTAATTGTACCCCCCGATGCTTCGTCAGGGCCTGTTAAAGTACATGCTGTTGCCGGGATTGCTACCAGTAAGGCTCATTTTCGTGATAACCGGGGTATGATGGTTAATTTTGATGATTTTCCAATTTGCTGGGGTGGAAACGAATTTGTAGTAAATGCAAGCAATGTTCCGGCAAATATTCCTGCAAAACCTATCAGCGGCAACTATTATTATATTAAAAAGAATTATGCAGCCAACACATGGTGGATACAGGAAACTGTGATTGCTTATTGTGGTAATGTTTCTGTTGCAGGCAATAAGGCAAACTTTGCTGTTGCCTTTGAAATGTGGGTTGGTAATACATGGGATAAAAACTGGTTCGAAATTGAAATGGTAGGCTCATCTACAATTTTTTACGAATGGCGTGGATGGGAGCACCTGGGCGGTGAAGCCAAAAAACTAGCAAATACCGGATGGATAACAGTTAAAATACCGCTTTCGATGATGACGGCCCTGAGAGGCGAGACCTTTAAAGTAGGTCGTTTAGGTTCCTTCAAAGCACAGCATGAAACCACCATTGAATTTGCCTTCGACAACATTAGATTAGTACCACTCAACTAAAGTTCATGTGAAAAAAAATTGCTGAAACTTTAATTTTTTTTTGGCCGGCCGGATTGGTTGATTCCGGCCGGTTCATTTTACCCAATTAGCTTATATTTGCAAAAAAAACCTTTTGACCATGTCCAAGTACTACATCTTTCTCATCCTAACTCTTGCAGCCAACAGTATTTTGCTCTACGGGCAATCCAATTCTCCCTTTATTGCCGTTGATCAGTTTGGCTATCTGCCCAATGCTCCAAAAGTAGCCGTTATTAAAGACCCTCAGGTGGGTTATGATTCCTGGCAATCGTTCACACCCGGTAATACCTATTCATTGATTGATGCCACAACCCAGCAAACGGTATTTACAGCTGCTCCGGTAAAGTGGAACAATGGAGCTACCGATGCATCATCGGGCGATAAAGCCTGGTGGTTCGACTTTTCGGAAGTAACCACCACAGGTAACTATTATGTACTCGATATTGAAAATAATGTACGATCATTTGAATTCAGAATTTCGCCATCTGTTTACAATGAAGTACTGAAGCATGCTGTACGTACTTTGTTTTATCAGAGGGCAGGTTTTGCAAAAGCTGCCCCGTATGCTGAAAAAGGCTGGACTGATGGGGCAAGCCACCTGAAACCCGGTCAGGACCTTAATGCCCGTTTGTTCAATGCCACTGCCAATGCGGCCACCGAGCGCAATGTCAGCGGAGGTTGGTACGATGCCGGCGATTACAACAAATACACCAACTGGACTGCCGATTATGTTGTGGACATGATGCTCGCCTACCTTGAAAGACCCGGTGTATGGACCGATGATTACAACCTCCCCGAATCGGGCAATGGCCTCCCCGATTTATTGGATGAGGCTAAATGGGGAATTGACCACTTGATGAGGTTGCAAAATGAAGATGGAAGTGTGTTGAGCATTGTGGGCATGGCCCATGCAAGTCCACCATCGGCTGCTACCGGAGCAAGCCGGTATGGCCCGGCCAATACATCGGCAACCCTGACCACGGCAGCCGCATTTGCCATCGCATCCAAGGTTTACCGGTCTGTTGGTATGTCCAATTATGCCGACCAGCTTAAAGAAAAAGCAATAAAAGCCTGGCAATGGGCAGATGCTAACCCTGAGGTAATCTTCCGAAACAACGAAAGTGCAAATGGCTCATCAGGCCTTGGTGCCGGCCAGCAAGAGGTTGATAACTACGGCCGTTTAACAAAAAAATTAAGGGCAGCGGCTTATCTTTTCGAAATTACCGGCGAAAATACCTACAAACAATATTTTGAGAGTAATTATACCCAGGTAAATATGATTCAGTGGAACTTTGCTTTCCCCTTTCAAACCGTTAACCAGGACATGTTGCTTTATTATTCGAAACTTGAAGGGGTTTCAGCAACAGTTGCCAATAACATCCGAAATGTTTATCGCAATGCAATGGTTAATGGAAGTGAGAATTTCCCTGCCTATAATACTAAAAAAGATCCCTACAGAGCCCATATTAAAGATTATACCTGGGGAAGCAACGCAGTGAAATGCCACCAGGGAAACATGTTTTACAACATGATACTTTTCGATCTGCAGACATCGCTCAATGATGCCGCGCGCAATGCTGCCATTGGCTATATCAATCACATGCACGGGATTAACCCTCTAATCATGGTTTACCTCTCAAACATGTATAAGTATGGCGCAAAGCATGGCGTCAACGAGTTTTACCATACCTGGTTTGCCAACAAAAGTCTTCACTGGGACCGGGCAGGGGTTTCTACCTATGGACCTGCTCCCGGATTTTTAACCGGTGGCCCCAACCCATCATACAACTGGGATGGATGTTGCCCCAGCGGCTGTGGTTCAGCAAATAACAATGCCATTTGCAATTCAGAATCGATTACCCCACCCAAAGGTCAACCCAGCCAGAAATCGTACAAGGACTTTAATACCAGCTGGCCATTAAATTCATGGTCTGTAACCGAAAACAGCAATGGCTATCAACTGGCCTATATCAAATTACTTTCAAAGTTTGTAAACCCTGAGTGCGATTGCAATGGCGACCTTGGTGGAAGCGCTACAATTGATATGTGCGGAAGATGCACCGGCGGCAATACCGGATTAACAGCAGAAACCAACCCGGCTAATTGTATAACACCCTATGTGAATGTTGATGAAGTGAGTGGGTCGCCGTTTGAGATATACCCTAATCCCGCAAAGGATATTTTGAAGGTGAACAACCGGATAAATGAACCTTATCAGCTATTAATACAGGATTTGGGAGGTAAATTGATTGCCAATATTGAAGGAAACGGCGAAATGAGTTTCAGCATAGATTGGCTGGCAAACGGTTTGTATAACCTTACATTTATTACAAAACAAGGCACTTACAATCATAGGTTTGTAAAACAATAATACCTGATTGCTGATGTGAGATCTGAAGAAAGGCTGTTTTTATAGCTTAAAAATTGGTGAAAATAAAGTTTGACAAAACCATAAATTTTAACACTATTTTATTTCGGATGTATCATCATATTTAACTTTCCTGAAAATACTAATGATTGTATTAATTGTATTATAATCACAATTGGTAAGGTATTGGTCATCCATCTAAACCCACTTTTCCTATAACAGTTCCACCCAGGGGCATTATCTGCTACCTTTTTTATATCAAAAGATGAGTCGTTCTCTATTAATTCAAGCGCTTTCATATTAACCCAGATTTGTCTTTAGCCGATTTTTCTAAGGACTGTCATTAGAAAAACATCAGTATAAGTTATTGATAATAATATTATTAGAACGACAAATCGCATAAGAAAAACTATAAATTGTAATCAGAAATGCTTACAATTTATGTTTTTCTAAGGCGGGGTTAATCCCGGCTAAGTCATTAGTTCACTGCATTCCTAATGACTAATCCGGGATTAATTTGGAGATTTCGGTTTGCTCTTCCTATTGCCAATGTAAAAATTCCTTCAATAATAAGTCCAATAATTACTATAATCCTCAACGACAATAAGTTATTTACAAATTGAAAGGAAGCTTAAATAAAACCAAATACCGAAATAAAATAATTTATCCTTTGGTTTAAATTTCCTTCCATATGAACCCTTTCATCTCTAAGAAAAGAATGATATTTTTCAGGTTCACTGCCGATGGTCATAAAATTTCGGTCTAATTTTTTTATTTAATATATCTTTTTGCGTTCATAAACATAAATTTCATTTTGAACGCATATACTTAGTTTTTGATTTAAGAATCTTTAATCATAAAATAGTTGTATCATTTTTTTGCTTCTCATTAACTCTTTTACAATCGTCTTCAAGCACAACATCGCAATTTAATCCATACATGCACCCAATTCCCATCATCACATCGACATACGCAAAATCTCCCCTATCTCGTCATCGGTGAGTACTACCGGATTGGTTTTCATGCTCGAACCCCGGCTTTCCTTTATAATGGCAGGAATATCGGCTTGTTCAATTCCCAGCGTATGCAAAGATGGGATACTTAGTTTTTCCTTTAGTTCCTTCAGCCAGGCAATCCCCGCTTCAATGGCTTCCTTATCATCAGAAAAAGATATCCCTGTAAGAGCACCGGAAACTTCGGCATACTTTCGCAACACATTCCGGTTTTCGCCCCTTTCCCATATAGCCTTAACATTGACTTGAAACGCGGCAGGCAAAACCGTTGCGCATGCAACCCCATGGGCAACCGGGAACATAGCCCCAAGCGGAGCCGCCAGTCCATGCACTGAACCAAGTCCGGCGTTGGCCAAAGCCATTCCGCCCATAAGCGATGCTAAGCTCATGTTTTCGCGGGCTTCCTTATCCTTTCCATTCTCAAATGCCCTTAAGAGCGAACTGGCGATAAGTGCAATCCCCTTCAGACAGATCATATCGGTAAAAGGGTTCGCTTTAAGGGACACGAAAGGCTCAATAAGCTGAGTAAGGGCATCCATACCACAGGCGGCAGTAACCTGAGGCGATTGCGACCAGGAAAGTTGCGGGTCTATAATGGCAATTCGTGGTATCAGGTATTGATGGCGGATACTTTTCTTAAACCCCAGTTTCCGTGATGAGATAACTGCATTTTTTGTTACTTCGGTACCTGTTCCTGATGTGGTAGGTGCAGCAATGAATGGAAGAGCTGGTTTTTCAATCAACCTGCCTGTTCCCACCCCTTCAAGATATTCCGTAATGGAACCCCCGTTGGTTGCCAGGCCTGCCACTGCCTTGCCTGCATCGAGAACCGAACCGCCGCCAATGGCAACAACCATTTCTGCCCCAAAATGGTTTGCTTGTTCCACAAAGCCATCGATCATTTCCACTTCGGGTTCGGAGGTTACTGAAAGAAGCTCTGCTTGTATACCTTCCGAATTAAGGCCATCCAAAATAAGCTGAAGCAAGCCGCTTTCTTCCAGCGACCGGCCACCCTTTACCAACAAAACCTTGTTGCCAAACCGCTTACAATGAAATGGCAATTCTTTTATCTGCCCTTTCCCGAAAAATATTTCAGGTGCGGTATAAAATTCAAACTTCATGGCCATTGCTTATCCTCCGGGAAAACATTGAAATGCCTTACTCCCTGCCGGGGCTGGGCCATCATATCAGCAACGGTTTCCTTCCATTTGCGATAATGGGGTGTTTGCTGATGGGCCGAAAAATCTTCTTTACCCCGGTAGGCTTCATAAAGGAAAAAACGGGTGGGGTCGTCTTCACTGAGCAAAAAATCGAAGCGAAGATTTGCTTTTTCCTTGCGGGTTTCCCTGCAATTCTCCAGGGTTGCTTCAATGAAATTTTCTATATCAGCCTCCTTTACGAAGATGGTTACGCATACGATGTACATAGGATTAATTTTAAAGAATTTCTGATCGGTAAATGTAAAAAACATTCTTATAGCAATGGAACTCAGAAAATGTAAAAAAAGGCCGAAAATAAGGAACTTCAGCCCCCTTTCCTGGCAGTTTAAATTAGTTATTTATTTAACTACTTCATTGTGTTTCTTTATATAAGCTATAACCTCATCTGCCTTGCAAAAAGCGAGGGCAGTGAAAGTGTCGGCCGCCCCATAATAAATGGCAATACGACCAGTAGCAGCATCATAAATGTTTTGACAGGGGAAGCACACATTGGGAACAAACCCTGTTACCTCATACTGTTCCTGAGGGGTAAGCAGATAATTTCCGCAGCGATACTTTACCTTACCTGGGTCGTCAATATCGAGGATCACCGCTCCGATGCTGTACACAAACCCATTGCAGGTGCTTGAAACACCATGATAAAATAGCAGCCACCCTTCATTTGTTTCGATAGGAACAGGGCCTGATCCGATCTTAACGCCCTGCCACCATCCTTTTCCTCCTTTGCCCATTACCCACTTATGGTTGCCCCAGTAAACCAGGTCAGGACTTTCGCTGATAAAGATATCGCCAAAAGGAGTATGGCCACTGTCGCTGGGACGGCTGAGAAGTTTGTACATACCATTTATCTTGCGGGGAAACAAAACACCGTTGCGGTTGAATGGCAGAAGAGGATTGGGCAGACGCACCCAGGTTTTCAGGTCTTTGGTATATCCCATACCGATGGAAGCGCCATGCATATCGTCGCACCAGATTGCATAGAAGGTATCGTCGATTTTAACAAACCGCGGGTCGTAAGCATAACTTACGGGATTCGGGTTTCCTTCGCGATCAACCCATGGTATTACTTCATCGTCGAATTCGAAGTGAATTCCATCGTTGCTGCATCCAAAGTGAAGATTGGCGCGGCCGTTTTTATGGTCAGCCCTGAAAACACCGATAAACTTCCCTTCGTGCGGAAGAACGGCGCTGTTGTATACCCGGGCAATGGATTGAGTAGGATTCCAGCCGGTAACAGGGTTTTTGCTATAACGCCACATAGGTTCGTAATAGCCTTGCGGTTTATCTTCCCAGGGGATGTTGGGCAATGCTTGTCCGATAATTGTAATCATAATTTCAATGTTTTAGGGGTTGCAACTGGTTGTTGTTAAAAATAATGAGCGATTTGGTTATTTTTCCTTTTTTTGCCTGACACCTGACATTCTATAGCATTTGTATTGGATTAGTGATGACTTACGACTATAATCATCATTAGTAATGTTTTTATTTACCGTTAATAATTTGAAAGGCCAGATTCAACATAGGTCATCTCACCTTCACGCCACTCAAAATCATATAGAACCCAATAGAAAAATGGGAGGCAAAACCTTTAAGATCAGGGTAGAAATCGGCCTGCGAAACATAAAATCTGGTTCTGATTCCCATTTCTGAGAATTCCCTGCGACCATAAAAGCTATTTGGTTGCAGAAACAAAAATTTCCAGAAACGATAATCGGCATAAACCCCGGCATTATAACGCCAGGATGTCATTCTTTTATCTGCTGGATTATCTTTATCTCCTAATTCGGAAATCTCATGGAGCTCAAGGCCCGCAAAGGGTGTAATCCGCCACTTGGGGCTGCTGAACAGTTCGTGACCCAGTGAAAAACTAAAAGTAGTCAGGGTAGCTTTCTCCCCTTTGGTCCAGAGGGTTTTTCCTGTGTAGGTTTCTTTAAAACAGGAAGTGCCCATTCCTCCATTTATCATAAATGATGTTTTTTTCCAGAAAAATTCAAAACCAAAAACCATTGATAGAGGTACACTGAAATGATTGCCCAATGATCCTGCAAGGAAACTTTTTCCTGCACCCAGAATCGTTCCCAGGCTAAAATTGGTTTTGGTAATGGCGGGCGCATCAAAATTTGAATTTTCAATTTGCAATGCCACCACAGACTCCCACATTTCAGTAGCCTGCAGGTTATGGCCACCCCGCGATTCGTTGCGGAATCGCAATATCTCTGATTCAGCAGCCTGATGGATCATTTGCAAGGCATCATTTACCTCTGCCGGGGTTCTGGCCCGGTCGAGTTCATTCTGCAATTTGCGTCGGTAAGATTCAAGAATATCGAACACCACCTGATTATACCTTAAGTGTTGCGAATTGCGATATTGGGGGTTAACCGAAGAAACCATGCGGTTGATAAAAACATAAGCCACCAGCCTCCGAACAATGGTATCGCCCAATACTTTTCGCTCTGGATTAAAACCCATGGTGTAGCGAAGCTCAGAGGCATTTTCGCCGGCAAGGGTTGGCTGAAAATCGGTCCATTCAAGCTTTCCGTCGTGCCAGAACTTGCGGTAATCCTGGCTGTTGGAGAATGAAATGATAAAAGTTACAAGAAAAACACCCGAAAATAGTCTGTTAAATAGCTGCATGCAGATGAACTTAATTGGTTTTTCTGAAAAGGGTTATTGAATGCAAAAATATTGAATTTGGTTAAAATTATAACTGATAATGAGAATCCACTATACCTTCATGCTTTTCCATTTGCCACGGGTAAAGAGCCAAAGTGTGAACAACCCCACTGTAGTTTCAGAGATAAATACCCCCCAGAAAACCCCTGAATGTTCCCACCCCATCTGTATAGCCAAAAACCATGAAAGAGGCAATTGTATTATCCAGAAGAAAACCAGATTGATAAGGGTAGGTGTTCGTGTATCGCCAGCGCCATTAAATGCCTGCACCGAAACCATCCACCATCCATAAACAAAAAATGAATAGGATAAAATTCTCAACCAGCCCCCACCCACATCAACAACCCGAGGATCATCGGTAAAAATCTTCATTAACGATTCATTGAAGAAGAAGAAAACAATTGAAACAAGTACCAGAAAACCCATATTGTAAAAGCCGGTTTTCCACACAGCTGATTCGGCCCGGTCAGGCTCATCGGCACCAAGGTTTTGCCCCACAAGGGTTGCAGCAGCATTTGACAAGCCCCAGGCAGGCATAGTGGTAAACATCATTATACGAACTGCAATGGTGGCTCCAGCAACCACTTCACTTCCCAGCTCGGCAAGTATCCTCACCAATAGTATCCATGAGGTCATGCCAACAAACATTTGCCCGATACCTCCAAGAGATGTCCTTAGGATATGAACCATTAGTTTGCCCTGCCATACAAGTTGAGCCGTCAATACTTTTATGTGCTGTCCACCCTTAAAAAGCAGCCATAATTGGGCAAGTACGCCTATACCCCTTCCAATGTTGGTGGCAATGGCAGCACCTTCAATGCCCAGTTCGGGGAAGGGGCCGATACCAAAGATTAGCATGGGATCGAGAATAATATTGATGCTATTGGCAATTATAAGTATTCGCATAGCGATGGCAGCATCGCCTGCACCGCGGAAAATGGCGTTAATTACAAAAAGAAGAACTATTACGGCATTTCCGCCAAGCATCCATTGGGTATAACGATAGCCTGTTTCAATGGTCCAGGCATCAGCACCCATAAACCCTAATAACTCTTTGGCAAAAAAGATACCTGCAAGGGTGAATGGGACAGAAAACAACAACCCGATCCAGATGGATTGAACGGCTGAGCGGGCAGCCTCCTGGGCATTGCGTTCTCCCACCCTCCTGGATACAATAGCAGTTACTGCAATAGCCAAACCCATGGCCATGGAATAAAGAAGAAAAAGGAAGGTTTCAGTAAGTCCTACCGTGGCCACAGCTGAAGCTCCCAATTTCCCCACAAAATAGATGTCAACAACTGCAAAAGTCGATTCCATAACCAGCTCGAGCACCATAGGTATAGCTAGTAAAAAAATAGCTTTGTTGATATTGATTTTGGTGTAATCGGCTTCGGTGCCTTGCAGAGCACCCTTAATCTGTTGCCAGGTGGTAAGTTTATTTTCAGTTCTCTCTGTTTCCTGATCGATCAGTTCTTTCATATAAACAATGAAAACACCCGTCAATTAATGGTGATTGATGGGCAATATGGCTAATTAGTAGTTTATCAGATCAAATTTACAACAAATTGCCTCCAAACGATGTCTTCTATGGCAATAGTTTCTCTTTTTTGGGCTTTGAAACAACGCGTTGAACTTTCTCTAATAATCATTAAAAGAATATAACAGATAATTTACTATCCATCAATTATTGTTTTGAAGAATGGATTTCAGAAAAGGTTCTTTTGAATTATTAAGAAGGAACCTTTTGCGTTTGGAAAACATTTGGCAGATTTCAACTGTTTTGAATAAGTATTGTTAAACCATAAATATTATACAACATGAATAGACTGAGCATTTTAGCACTTGTAGTTGCAATAATTTCCGCGGCGTTTAAGCCTTCACAAAACGAAGTATATGTAGTAGACCCATCCGCCAGTACGGTTGAGTGGGAAGGCAATCGTGTTGGTGGTGGCGGACATAAGGGCACTATTTCCATAAAAGAAGGTACAATGAACTTTGAAGGAACAAATCTGAGAGGAGGCACCTTTTTGATTGACATGAGTACCATAAACACAACCGATCTTACGGGCGATCGCAAAGCCCGGCTCGACGGACACCTAAAAAATCAAGATTTTTTTGATATAAACCGTTTTCCAACCTCAAGCCTGATTATCAAAAATGTTGAATCGGCAGGCACAGGCAGGGTTAGAATCACCGGCGATCTCAGCATTAAAGGTACCACAAGGCCCATCGAATTTCCGGCAACTGTTGCTTTTGTTGGAGGGAGGGTTATAGCTTCGGCGTCATTATCCTTTAACCGGGCCGATTTTGATGTACGTTATGGCAGCGGCCGCTTTTTCGATAATCTTGGCGACAGGGCTATCCGTGATGAAATACCATTGGTAATTAATCTGGTGGCGACAAAAAGGTAACAATCATCAGGTTGTTGTGAAATAAACCTGATCTGTCATATATTTTGGTTCGGGAACATCCGCTTCTTCAATAATCTGAAGGAGTTCAACAGTAAGTTCAGGAATGTTAACCAATCTGTTTGCCTGGTTCTGAATGCACCTTTCGAACACGTTGCGTACAACCCGTGCATTTCCAAAACCTTCGTCGCGTTTCTCATACATCATTTCAAACATTTCCAGTAATTTCTCAACAGCTGATTCACTCATGACAAAATCCGACGATTTACAGAAGGTTTTCATGATTTCGAGTAGTTGGGATGGCAGGAAATGATTGAACATAAAATAACGGTTAAATCGCGACCTCAAACCAGGATTTGATTCCACAAAGGCTTTCATTGGTTCAGTATAACCGGCAATCACCACTACCAAATCTCTTCGGTAATCCTCCATACGTTTTAGCAGAGCATCAATTGCTTCAGTGCCAAAATCGCGACCTCCATCGGGTACAGCGAGTGAATAAGCCTCATCGATAAATAAAACACCACCCTTGCTTTCATTAACGATCTCATTAACCTTAATGGCAGTTTGTCCAACATATCCTGCAACAAGTCCTGCCCTGTCGGTTTCAACAACATGCCCTTTTGACAAATAACCCAGATGCTTGAAAATGCGCCCCAGCAACCGTGCAACCGTTGTTTTGCCTGTACCTGGGGGGCCAAGAAAAACAGTGTGCAGACCTATTTCAACATTTTCAAGATTTTTCTCTTTTCTTAATTTGTCGATCTTCATCAGATTTACCAGGTCAGCAATGCTTTTTTTCACCTCTTCCAGACCTGTAAGAATGTTCAAATCGTCCAACACTTTTTCAAGCGAATCATATGAAGGAATTTCTTCTCTCGAAATATCCTTAGTTATTGTTTTGGGCTGCGAAGTTTTTGCAAGCAATGATTTAATTATTTCCTTTTCTTCATCAGTTACTTTATTATCAGCTTTGGCTATAAGTGAAGCAAATCTGTAAAGCAAATTTCCGGACTTAGCAAATAATAAATGGTCCATTCGGAATAGGATGGAAGGAAGTATAAATTCATCCTCATACCCAGGAGGTGTATTGATGAACCGTGCTGCTTTTATTTTTTCAATGTTGGCCTGGAACGATTCATTGTTAACCATTTCATTCAACCGCTGAATACTTATCCCTTTGCTAAAGTTATTGCCTTGCAACCGTTCAAAGAAATAGGCCAGTGTAAATTTCCCCTTTAGATTTTCATTTATAGCAATCAGCCTGTAAGCATAAATAAGATCGGCAATAAAAATATGTTCAGCCTTTAATCCGTCTAAAGCTTCACCGGTATAGCTAAATATCAGGTTAAGGCTTTGAATGAATTGTGCATCATTATTAAGTTGGCTGCACAGATGCAACATTTCGTCTCCTTCGTGAAGAAGCATTTCAAGGTATTTGCCATCGAAATGCAACTCCTTGTTCTCAAAGTTTATTTTTTCTGATTCAAAAAGAGACTTGTATTTATCAACAAAGCTATCCAAAGTTTTCTTAGCCTGAGTGCGCTGCTGGTTGAGTATCAGAATAGAATCTTCAAGTATCTTAATTTCAATGGGTTGCGCTATATCAACTAATAAATCTGAAGAATAATTAGACAGGGGTGTTCTTTGTGCTACCTGGTTTCGATTGTAATAAATGTGCAGGTCGGTGAGAACAAAATAAATGGCTCCCGAAGGGTTATAAGAAGCCAGCAAGATATCTTCTCGGTAAAGATCAAGAGTTTTAAAAAAGGTGGAAATAGTGATGATATGCAATGGATTTACCCTGTTTCCTGCTACCAATGTTGTTGGCGCATCAGGAAACTGCCCCAGGATTTCTTCAATTTTCTTATGAAACATCATAATGCCGTTGGCTGGTTTTTCAGAGTGTTGAGAAGTTTTTCCTCTACTTCCCTCTCCAGTTCAATAAACCGGGTTGTTTGTTTTATTTCGAAAGTACGGTTTAACGGTAAATCAACTTTAATATGCTCCACAATTCTGGAAGGGGCTTTTTTCATGATGTAGATATCATCGGCAAGAAAAACAGCTTCAGATATATCGTGGGTAACAAAAACAATTGTAGTGTGAAACTTATGCCAAATATCCAAAAGGAGTGCCTGCATACTTTGGCGGGTTTCCACATCAAGGGCGCCAAAGGGTTCATCCATAAGGAGAATTTCAGGGTTTGATATAAGGCTTCGTGCAATGGCTACACGCTGCAACTGACCACCCGAAAGCAAAGGGTACTGGGCATATTTGCGCTCATGCCCCTTTAAACCTACCCATTCAATCATCTCCATTGCCTTTTCGTCGCGCTCCTTCTTGGATATACCTTTAAACTTTAAGCCCAAACCCACATTGTCGAGCACATTCATCCAGGGTAGAGATGAGTATTGCTGAAACACCATATTGACCCGGTTTTTGTCGCCTGCTTCGGCATTTTTTATCAAAACGGTGCCGGATGTAGGTTGCTGCAAACCTGCAATATACCTGAGTATAGTACTTTTGCCACAGCCCGACATCCCAAGTAAAACCGCGAACTGACCCTGAAAAGGCTTATCTTCAATAAGCATATCAAAGTTATCGATAACTTTTACCCTGCCATTGTCGTAGGTTTGAACAATATTGCGCAATTCAATAATATTGGGCAGAATAGGATCGTCTTTAAAAGTTATCATACCTAAGATTTTTTGGCTTCGGTTAATTTATGAGGAAAAAATATCTGGTTAAGAAAAACAAAAAGCCTGTCTTGAATAATACCGATCAAAATAATGATTAGCAATACTGCAAATGCTTTATCGATGCGGCTTTGACGTTTCGCTTCCCAGATAAGCTCGCCAATTCCACCACTTTTATTTAACATTTCAGCAATAGTAATATAGGTCCAGGAAATGGCAGTTAATACTCTTACATCATCAATAAGCTTGCTCATTACGTAAGGAATATAAACACTACGAACAGTTTGCCAGGCGGTTGCGCCCAGGGTATAAACAGTATGCAGATATACTGACTGCACTTCATCTATTCGCTGAACCACCACAGGAATAAGATAAACCAATATACCAAAAGCCAGAAAAATAATTTTCATTTCATTGCCTATTCCGAACCACAAAATAAAAATCCCGGTAACGGCAGTAAGCGGAATAAACCTTCCTGCATCGAGTATCCGGCTGAACAGGCCTCGGAATACAGGCAAAAGACCAATCATAAACCCGATTAACAACGATATTAATATGGCAAAAATGTATCCGTAAACATTAAGCTTAACTGATTTGAAGATGTTGGGCATCAGCCTTTCCCTGTAAAACATTTCAGGGATGGCTAAAACAACGGTAAGGGGTGATGGCAGGTTGGTTACAACGATTCTTTTCAATCCAAATTGCTGTAATTCTAAGGTACTTTTGGTTATCAACTCATCGAAATGAGCCACCAAAAGCGAATCGTTGTAGTAGTATCGGTCGTCGTGAACGGTAATATTGGCGGCTGTCAGCTCAGAAGTGTCCATTTGAGTAACATTGCTTGTTGTTGCAACAAAACTAAGCAACCACCAAATGCCAAGTAAAATAAGAGCGCCAACCACCTGAAGGGTGACATCAGTTTTTTTATCTAGACGTCCCCTGAGATCAAATAAGGGATTTTTAGAATACATGTTTAGTTTGTTTCGCCAATGATTTCAAAATCGGTTCGACGGTTTCTGGCCCGACAGGCATCAGTTGTATTGGTTTCACAGCCAGCAACAGGTTTGTCGGGCCCGTTTCCAACAATTATAAACCGGTTTGCCGGCATATTATGTTCTGAAATAAGATAGTCGGCTACTGATTCGGCTCTCCTTCGGGATAAGGATACATTTGATTCTCGAGAACCAACATTATCAGTATTGCCTTCAATCCTGATCTTGGCATTGGAAAATGCTTTTGCAATAGGTGTAAATTGAAGGTCGATGATCTGTTTGGCATTTTCATCAAGCATAAACTCGCCAGTGCGGAAGTTTATAGATACTTTTTTGGATGATATGGCTTCGGCAGAAATTTCGCTTTGGGTGGTAGTACCAAATTGTTTTTGAGTTTCACTTGCATGCATTGCTCCCGATAGCTGAACTCCACTAACTATGTCTGATGCCAGAAGTCTCCAGCTGCGTGCGTTGGCAGTATTATAACCGACCTCGCTGTATTTAATCTTCATACGGTTATAGAGGTCTTCACCCGTAACACCCGTATATTCGCGGTTAAGGCCAAAAAAGTCGAGATTATCGCCATGTGTGGCAAGCCGCACATTATTAATGGCATCGAGACAAAAATCGCCAGGTTGATTTAACCCCTTTGCAAGGATTTGGGCAGCCTTGGCTTTTGCGTTGGGATTCTGGTTGATTTCGGCTGCGCCTATCATCCAACCTTCATAAAGTTGCCTTAATCGTTCGCGGTTATTCTGAATGTAGCTTTTCTTGGCAATAAAAACATCGGCAATAATGTGCGAAGCATTGCGGGTGCTTTCAAGAACTCTTGAGCCCGGTACTTTTGCTACGCAGTCGCGGTCGTCAGGGCTCCAAACTACAGCTGCATCAACAGTTTGTGCTTTAAAGGCATCAGCTGCATCAATTGCACTTGGTACTTCAACAATAGAAACATCATTCATTTTTAAATCGCCTGCATCAAGCAACCAGAGCAAGAAGGAATGCGAAGGGGTCATGGGGGCTACTGCAATCTTTTTCCCTTTTAAATCGCTAACCGAATTTATGCCCCTGCTAACCACAATTGCATCCCCGCCCCGGCTCCAGTCGGCCTGAAAAACTACCTGGGGATCAAAAGAAGCCAAGCCTTCCATTTCGGTGGGCAAGGCGTCTATCGTAGCCCAAAGCAGGTCAATTTTACCATTTTTAAATGCTTCGCGCGACGCATCAAAATCATCTATTACCTCAAAGTTTACCATGAAGCCATAATCCTTGTAAAATCTCGAATCGCGACTGGCTTTGAAACCTTCATTAAAATACTGTCCGCCTGCATAGCCTCCCCAGGTGACCACACCAATGTTTATAACATCAGATGAACGGGGGGAAGTATCATCCCCTGATGCGAATTTTTCCTTTATTGCAGGGTTTTCACTAACCTTGTAGAGGGCAAAACCAATGCCACCAACAATTAGAAGGGTTATCAGGAATTTTGATAATGGGGTAAGTTTTGTACGTGCCATGTTTGGGGTATAAATTAAATTTTAAACAAATCGCTGTATTGGTTGCTATGAGGTTTTTTTCCCTTTGAAATGGGTTGATCGAGGTCAATAAAATCGGTATTGCTGTTCGCCTTATTAATCAGCAGGTCTTTTTCATTTCCGAGCAACAGCGAAACACCTTCCTTTTCCCATTTTTCGAGAAGTTGTAATCCTTCTTCTTCAAATACTCCATTCTGAAGATCAATGGACTGAACAAAACTGCTCGACATCTCCATGAATCGTTCCATTTCTCCAATTTTCATACTCACATCGTCGGCTATTGCTTCTAGGGCCATATCGAACATTTCACGCTTATCGCTATTGCCCGCAATTATGTTCATGGCTGATTTCATGGCTGAATGACTTGCCCTTATAGCCTTTCGTTCCTTCTCTTTAACAAATACCTGGTCTTCAATATCTTCGAGCATTATCTCAGAATTTTCATACATTTTAAGAAGTACCCGGTATAATAGCTCGAGTTTTTTGTACAATTCATCGTACCTGAGATTCGACTCTTGCAAGCGGCCAGCCTTGCGCGATTTAAGAATCATAACCGCCGTTTTTTCTGTTTCTTTTGCTTTGCTGGCCAGTTTCAGATTATTCTCAATACTCCGCTGGTTTTCTTCCATAAGTGCTTTAAGCCGTTGCATCTGTCCTTTTACAACTGCCAGTTGCTTACTCATGTTATGGAGATTTTTTTTAAGGTCGTCGATGTAAGTTTTTAATATGCCGATTGGATCTATTTGAATGAACAAACCGGTTAACCATCTCATGAATGATTTGTAAATGAAGAAAACAAGATTTCTTATCTTCTTGTCGAGCACAAGGTAAATAAGTGCACCCAACCCCAGCAGTAAAAAAGAAAAATACAACAGATTTTCTGTAAGAGTAATCAGATAAGGTAAAATTCGGTAGAGAAGTATGCCCCCGCCCACAGTAATTGCGGCCAGACCAAACATTCCTGCTTTGCCTTCGGGTTTTTCCCAAAAACTTTTTGATGTTATGTTGCTCATATTATTAAGGTTATTTAATGTATTGTTTCAGTTTTGCAGCATCTTCATCCATTTGCGATAATATTACCTGCATAGCAATTTCAAAATTGGCAGTAGTTCCTTTGATTTTGTTGTCAGCCGTGTCAATTGATCGGGATAATTCATCAAGAGTGGCCTGGTGGGCTCTTATCTCTTCGGTAAGTCTTTGTATCTGCTGGCTTTTTTCGACTATCTGTTTATTAATCGATTCCTTTTCTTTGATTCTGCTATCAACATTTATGTTGTATTGCTCCTTTGAAGCTTTAAGGAAGTTATCGTGCTCATTCTGAAGCACTTTTTTATAGAATTCGATCGAAGCCAATAATTTTTCCAATGTCACATCCATTGTCGATGCTGTTGCAAAGGCCGATTGAAACTTGATAGCTTCTTCCATCGGAAGGGCCTGTAAAGACTTAAGCGATCTACGATACTCAAGATAATCAAAACCTGATTGATTATTTTCTTCCAGGGCCTGCAACAACCGATCGAGTATAGCATTATCAATTACTGGTTTTTCGATGGTTTTTATTGTCGGTTTCGCCGCATTTTCAACAGATTCAATCTGATTACCAGTTGTTTTTTCAGATTTAGAGACTTCTGTTGTTCCTTCAGTAACAACAAAAAGCGATTTCAGATTACGAAGCATTTCATTAATATTAAATTGTAAATGATCAGGTAATTGCTGCGCACGAATATACAATAAAATCAAATAAAAACGACTTGAACTCTATATGTAATTTTTTTCGAAATTTATAGCCAATAACTTCAGTAGATACGCAATATTGTATTACTAAACCTTTATTAATCAGCATAACAAATCTACAAATTTGGTCTATTAAGAATTAGATACCACTTGTTTTGTTGATCTCTGTCTATATTATCATCATCATTAAACAATTTATTATATACGTATTATTTGTAGTTTGAACTTAAAATTGTAAATATTTTTTTAAAAATATAAGCCACATAAATACTTATTGCCAAACTAAGGAAAATACCTATCAATAACCATTCTTCTTCGCTTATTAAAAATAATCATTAACCGGCAAGCTTCTGTAAATGAGATGATTATACGTAATTCACTTATTTTTTTTCAGGTAATATACGAGGTAAAAAAACACGTGTTTCACTATTTTTAAGTATTAGGTTTCATGGTAAATTTGAAATGTTTTGTTGATGTATTGTTCAACCTAAAAAATCTTACTGCCATGATGATGCTCTATGTCCTGTTCTTCATATTTTAAGGATTAATTTAAAGACATTTCTTTCTGGCTTCCATAGAAAGTTTTATATATCGGAATTAAACAAAAAAATTCTGCCTGTCATCCGACAGGTATTTTTTTTATATATATGTGGATAAAACGCCAATTATTGTCGATGCGTCAAAAACATAACAAAACTGTTTATATGAATTATTTATCAATAACTATATATTTCCAATTCTGGTGTTAATCTGATTACTACTATGCAATCAGGTTTTTTTTTATGTTACCTTGAATTATTCTCCCGAATGAGAACAAAATGGTTCAGGTTCCAGTAGTTTTCAGAATTAATGTTCCGCTGTAAGCAAACAATCACCCTTACGGTAATTCAAACTTTGTTAAAATTCACTTCAGTAAGATAAACTATACTCTTAGGTATTGGATGTAAAAATACAAACAAATTATATTTATAATCAGGGGCTTTATAGTATAGTATAATTCAATGCAGGGTATATTTTAATCGTGCTAAACCCGGATTGGTTATTAGGAATGCAGTGAACTAATGACTTAGCCGGGATTAACCCCGCCTTAGAAAAACATAAATTATACGCATTTCTGATTACAATTTATAGTTTTTCTAAGGCGATTTATCGTTCTAATAATATTATTATCAGTAACTTATACTGATGTTTTTCTAATGGCAGTCATTAGAAAAATCGGCTAAAGACAAATCTGGGTTAAAAGGACTGGGACATCAGCTATCAATTGCCAATAATGACCAGGAAGCAATAGAAAAGTTTAGCCCCGGACAATTCGATCATATTCTTATGGATATTAAGATGCCTGTAATGAATGGGATATCGGCTACGAACAAACTAAGGGAAATATACCCTGAACCCCCGCCGATAATAGGCCTATGCGCTAATGCTTTCGAAGGCGATAAAGAAAAAATATATTGCTCTTGGCATGGACGATTAACTTACCAAACCTGTAACAGTAAATGATTTTAAAACACTTATCACTCGCTGGTTCTAAACCCAAGGTCGAGCGAAGGATTAATCATCATTTTTTCTTTAGCCTGACAAGAATCCTCAACCCTAAATTTTATTAATATATTTGCTGACAACAATCCTAATAAAGAAATTCAGATTTCACCCAACAACCTATTGTTAAACCTAAACAAAAATTATTTATGAAAGAGAATAAACAAAATAGTGTAAGCAGGAGGAATTTCATAAAAGGTGCTGCTGTTGCCTCTGCCGGGTTTACCATTGTTCCCAACTATGTTGTGTCGGGCCTGGGGCATACCGCTCCCAGCGACTTGCTCAACGTAGCCTGTGTTGGTGCAGGTGGTGTAGGAAGAAGAAAACTCAGAAACATGGGCCCCGAAATGCAGGTAGTTGCCTTAGCCGATGTAGACTGGAAATACGCAAAAGCTGCATTTGACGATTATCCCAATGCAAAAAAATACTGGGACTGGCGCAAGATGTATGACGAAATGCGCAACGATATTGATGCTGTTGTTGTGGCAACCCCCGACCATACGCATGCCATCGTTGCTGCCCATGCCATGGTGCTTGGCAAACATGTTTATGTTGAAAAACCATTGACATATTCAGTTGCCGAATCGAGATTGCTGACCAAACTGGCCGAAAAGTATGGTGTAGCCACTCAAATGGGCAACCAGGGTAACTCATCAGACGATATACGTAAGGTTTGCGAATGGGTATGGAATGGTGAAATTGGCGAAGTACGCGAAGTACATTGCTGGACCAATCGCCCCATATGGCCCCAGGGCCTTGAAAGACCCAAACAGGGAATGTGGCTTCCTGAGCATCTCAACTGGGACCTGTTTTTAGGACCCGCCCCCTTGCGCCCCTACCACGAAATTTATACCCCATGGAATTGGCGCGGCTGGTGGGATTTCGGAACCGGCGCTCTGGGCGATATGGCCTGCCATATCATGGACCCCGTTTTCAAGGCCCTTAAACTGAAGTATCCCACAAGGGTGCAGGGCAGCTCTACTATGATGAACACCGAATCGCCCCCGCAGGCCGAAACTGTACATTTTGTATTTCCCGAAAGACCACGCGACAGAAGTCTGAAGATCAGACTTCCTGAGGTGAAAATAAGCTGGTATGATGGTGGTTTGCTTCCTGCAAGGCCTGCCGGGATGAAAGATGATTTTAAAATGGGCGACTGGAACGGTGGCACTATGTTTATCGGCACCAAGGATATCCTTGTAACCGATTGTTATTCTGAAAGACCACGTCTGGTATCAGGGCGTGTACCCAATGTTCCAAGAACATTGCCTCGTATTGCCGATGGGTTGAACCATGAATCTGACTGGGTTAGAGCTTGTAAGCAACCCAAAGCCAGCCGGGTAGAAGCAAGCTCAAACTTTGCCTATTCTGGCCCGTTTAACGAAACCGTGGTTATGGGTGTATTGGCTGTTCGTCTTCAGGATCTCAAACGCGAATTGTTGTGGGATGGTGAGAATATGCGCTTTACCAATATCAGTCCAACCGATGAAATAAGGGTAGTTACTACCGACAGGTTCGAAGTAATTGATGGCCACCCAATTTTCGACACTCAATACACAACAATGAATGCTCTTGATGCTGCAAAGGAATACATCAGCCGCACTTACAGGCCAGGCTGGTCGTTACCTGCTTTGTAGAAAATAGATTTATGGTTTCAAGGCTTACTCTTGTTAAGGGGTAAGCCTTTTTTTCTGCCCGGAATTTTCAAGAAAAGTGTGGCTGGTAATTCCTTTTTTTCGTCTTTAGCTGTCCTGAAAAAACGTAAACAAATCTAACCCAATTCGCATTGGGGACAGAATAATGTATTGTTCAGGAAACTGCGCTAGGGATTGAAGGTTTTCTAAAGCGGTATGTAATTTTAAGAATCAATTATTCAATAACTTATGCTGTCCTTTTTCCAACAATCTTTGTAAAATAAAATGGCAAATCGGGTTTAATAATCAGGGAACCGGTTTATTTTTTCTGAAACGAACTCGAATATCGCAAAGCCAGAATAGCGACCATAGTTTTCTCCGGCAATGAAAAGACAAGCTATCCGGCCTAATATAAACTTACTATATGCGAATGATCTAATGTTTCGACAGTCAATCACTTTATTAAAAACCTATTCTGGTCAGAAAACCAGGGATGCTATTAAAAGGAGATTTTTTCTGAACCAAATCCATGGTCTTGGTTTCAAAATTGCCGATCTTTTCTTGCGTGTGTTAATTTTCCTTTCTATCCTATATTTTTTTCTTACCAATATCAAAATAAATCCAACTAATTCATAATTCTGGTAACATCTATTGTGATTAGGGTTATCGGATTATTTTCATTAATATTATTGTCGGAACTATAAAATGGGGGTCCGACAGAACTGATTGCCAATTTAACGGCACTTTGTTCTTCCCTTTAAGACAATAATGCAACTTTTCCCCCTCCTGCCTGATTGAGTCTGGTACCTCATGATGTTGTGATAGGTTTTTATTTTATCAGGTTTAGCAGAAATTTTTTTAAAGTTTTAACCCAAAAGGCTCGGGATTAAAGGGAATGTTATAATTAACATGCAGGGCCATTCTGCCAGAACATATCAAAACAGTCAATCTTAACTAAAAAAGAAAAAAATGAAGAAACTTCTATCATTGTTCATTTGCATTTTAATCCACCAAATGGCTATTGCCCAGTGGAAATGGCTTAATCCCAGACCACAGAGCGATGGGTATGTCGACTTGTTTTGTGTTAACGACAATGTGGGAATTGCACTGACCACCAGTGGAAATGAAGTAAAAACCTCCGATGGGGGCCAATCCTGGACTGAGATGACAAAAGTTTCAGCAGGTGATTTCAAGTCTGCTTTTTTTGTTGATGAGAATATAGGCTGGGTATGCGGCGGCGACGGTGATGTTTTTAAAACAATAAATGGAGGGCGTTAATGGCAAAAACAAACATCGGGCACTTCAAATATCATTTACAATCTGCAGTTTACCAGTGCTAATACGGGTTGGGCCATCGGCTAAAGCGGCCTTATAATAAAAACTACAAACGGGGGTGATTCCTGGATTAACCAGCCCGGCATAACCACATCATGGCTATATGCCCTTGATTTTTATGATGCTCAGAATGGAATCATGGGCGGACAAGCAGGAAAAATCTATCTTACCACAAACGGCGGAGAAAGCTGGGAGCCAGTGACCAGCGGCACTACCATGTTTATTTACGATATATACTACCAGAGCAGCGAATTGTTATTTGCCGTTGGCCAAGCCGGTTTGATTCTTAAAAGTACCAATGGCGGAACATCATGGACAAAACTTCCGGCTATCACAAACAGATCGCTGTTGAGCATGGTATTTGCTGATCAGCTTAATGGTTATATAGCCGGTGAATATGGCAACCTTCTTACAACCACTGATGGTGGAGATACCTGGACAGAATTACCCGAACAGACTTTTCTCGGCTTTGCTGCCCTTGCTGTTTCCGGATTGAGAAACGTTTATGTTAGCGGCGACAATGGAATTATTCTTTATGATCAAGCCGAGCCATTGTCAATAAAACTCCCGGAAACCTTACAACCCTCCAGTCTTAAATTATATCCAAATCCAGCCCACGACTATATTATAATTAAAGCCGGTTACTATCAGGAAGGAGTTCAAATGGTACGAATATTTGATACTTCCGGCCGCTTGGTATATGAAAACCGCTGTTATTCAAATGATAATCATTATGTTAATCTAAAACTATTTGACAGAGGCATCTACTTTATTTCCATTGAAGGACAAAACAAATCTGAAACTGTCAAACTCGTTGTTTATTAACAATAAATTGGTCATTTAGGGGGCCTCAAATAAATAAAATAGCGGAGTTCTATCTTTTGGAAAACAATAACTTAATCCCATTCGCATTTCAAACCTGAAAGCAATTCTTTTAGATTGATCGCGTTCGGGATTGATAATTCATCAATCATTTTTATTATAAACACCTGTAAATATTTTAATTATAGAATAAAAATGCCTGATCTAAATTTAAGAAATTAACCTTCGAAAATACTTTGTGATTGTGAAGTATTTATCGCTGCACAACAAGTGCAAACCAGCCACTTGAATCTGGCGTTGTGAGTTTAACACTCCCTTGGGGCTGAACAATGGTCATGTCGACCCTGTTACCAGGGGCCACATTGATCCAGATCAGTTCAAAGATGCCCTGTACCCCACCCGTAGTGAGAGTTACCGCACCACCAGCCGGAAAATAGACCAGAAATTTATCCCTTCCGTTGGTGGCTGCGTAGGCTTCGTTAGCACCTCTGTCGGCCAGCAGGTTCATGGCAGGTTCAATCTCCCAGAATTTGACATACTCTTCCGCCATTCTGATGGCTTTAATTGTCGACTGGGCAAATTCGTTCAACCCGTTGCCCGATGTTGGTTTGTGAAACCGAGCCGCTGCCATGCCCCCAACAAGATTGCGGCAAAAGCGTTCTACGCCATCCTGCGGTGTTCCGCTTCCCCCCGCAGTAAAACCACCACCATCGACCTTGATAGTGTTGACGGGCCTCTTGAAATCCTTCACCCGATTCATTATTACCTGCAGGGTATCCCAGTGAGCCTGGCCAAAATTGCGGCTGTTGATCGACGAAACATCAAGAAACTGGTACATTTCAGGGGTTACTGCAGCCATCAGACAGGCAAGACAGGTGCCTGGCCGGTAATTGGCATCGAATATATCGGTGGCATAAACTTCATGGTGCTCTGCCGATGCTCTGCTTCTGATAAAGGTCACCCAGTATTGACCCCACTCAACTGGCGTATTGGTCTCGTTATTCATACAGTAAAGTATGTTGGGGTATTTCAGTGTATGATCAAGAAGTTTGCTAACATATTTTTCCTGGTAGTGCCGAATCTTTTCCAGTTCGGATATATAATGCGGCAAGCCAGGGATTGAGTGGAAAAATGGCTGAAGGTCCTGACCGGCATGTTGGGGATATAATGAATCGAGCCCCGATTCAGCATAGGTGTAACTGATATTGATACCGGGATTAAAGGCATTAACCAGCCACTCTGTCTGCGAAAAATCCAATCGGTCCCACAGGTCAATCTGCACAATAATATTTAACCGGCGGGCAGCCTGGAGCAGGGTTTCAAATCTTTGCCAGTATTCAGGATTCCACTGATCAAGATCATATGAACCATTATCAAGCAGTAAAAAGGGTTGCACGTTGCCTGAGTCGCGAGCACTCATGGTATTTCTGATGTAGTTCCCTCCTACCCTGGCCAGTTCTTTCAGGTGTTGTGCAGCATCTGGTTCCTGAAAAAGATTGTCGTTGCGGGTACCACCCAGAAGCAAAACCGGTCTTCCTCTGTACTCCCAATAACCCGGATATCTTGCAGATGGTCGTACAGGGAAATTGTCACCGTTGAAAAAATCACACGAATGTAATAAACCGGCAACTATCACCGTATATATCAAAAGATTCCATTTGCTAATTTTTATCGCTTTGAAAGTATCCATTTTATTTTTCTCCATTATTGGGTTAGCATATAAACCATAATAATTAATGCAAATTAAGTAAAAATAATAACCATCATCCAATAGAAGATACCATAGGAGTTAAGCAACCATTCTTATTATCTTTGCACCCATAAACCCGAAACGAATGATCAAACAATCATCCATTCTAATCATGAATAAATTAATTGCCATCCTTTTATTTTTGACCCTTTCAGGTTGCGTGGTATTAACCCCCCTTCAGAAAAGCAAACTTATTGCAGCCTTTCATTTAATTGAAATCGCCAATTATGTTGAAGCCAAAAAGGTAATTGAAGAGATGGTTGCCGATGAGGATGCATCGAAATGGTATCGCACATGGTTTGCGCGGGGCATTCTCGCACAAAACGCTTACAGAGAAGGAATTGAGAAAAATGATCGCAGCAAGTCGGAACTTTATCCCGATCAGCTTTTTGTGGCATGGTACTCTTTTGAACGTGCAAGGACTCTTGATTCACGTGGCAAACTCGACCGGCAGCTGGCTCCAAAATATGTTGTTTTGGCCAACGACCTGCAACGAGTGGCCGAAAGACATTTCAGGAGTGAGAAATATGAGGAAGCATTTAAGGCATTCGAACTTGCCCACACCATAACCCAAAGTCCCATTCTGTCTGTACGTACCGATCAGAATCTGATTTACAATACAGCCATGGCAGCCTACGAAGCGCGAAACCGCGAAATGGCCTTACTTTATCTTCAAATGCTCGACAACTTAAACCATTCCACCAATGTTTCGCATTTGCTTCATACCATTTACCTTGAAAAAGAAGACTCCCTTGCGGCTGAAAAGGTTTTGATGAATGGTATAGGTAAGTACAATGATAACGAAGGACTTGTGATCCTTTTGACCGACCTTTACTTTAAACAGGGGAAAACAGAAAAGGCTATCAAGGTGCTTGATGATGCGATAAAAACTAATCCATCACGCTTTATCCTTCACTATACCAAAGGACTTATTTTCCAAAAATCAGATCAGTATCCCGAAGCCATCAGTGCCTTTGAATCGGCCATAAAAACATCGCCAGACGATGTAAACAGTCACATCAATATTGCCACTTGCTATTATAATATGGGTGTTGAGATTGAGGAAAATGCAAGAATACTAACCAACAACCGGCGAGTTCTGGAAGAAAGGGCGCGCTCGCTCGAAGCTTTCCAGGATGCTGTTGCGTGGCTCGATAAAGCCTTTGGAAAGCAAAACCAAAACAACGCCTCAAACCTTGCCATGTATCAGTTATACCGTGCACTGGGAGTTAACGACAAAGCAAGGGCGGTTCAAAGCAGACTCAATTAGAAGCAATAAATTTTTATAATCGGAATGACAAGGTTAATCCGAGGAATTGCTTTAGCTGCGTCCTCGGTCCGGTTTTTCTGGTTCCGTCTGGCCGGATAATCGGTTTGCCATCGTTGCCTAAAATAGTAATCTTAATGTCATCATCATAGATAACATGAAAGTTTAGCCTTACCAGAAAAAACCAGTTGATTTGCTGCTCAATGTTCAATTCCCAGTCAACATCCACGTTTTCCGGTTTGTTTAGATAGCCCGAGAAAAGCCTTACGTTGTTGTTTAGAGTAAGCCCTTTGAGGGGCGAAACACTATTTACAAAAACCAACTGCCCCCCCATTTCCTGTCTCGACTTTTTGTCTTTATCAATACCATGAATTTTTTGGTTGATGCGGGCTGTATCGAGCACAAAGGTATTGCGGTATGATAAGGGGGCGAAGTTGATGCGGGTTTTCTTGAAAGGCTTTATTTCGAAACCTACACCCACTGTAAAAGTACCCGGGTTGAGAAACTTTGAAACCACTACAGAATCGTTGGGGTAGTTGTAACCTTTGGCAACCTGGGTTTTGAAATACAGGGTTGAGCTGAAATCGATCTTGGAGTTAATGGTTCTGTTGTATTGTGAATTGGTTTCCAAAAGATCGGTATTGGTGCGAAAACCATGTGCTTCGGTAACAATGGAGCCATAGCGCAGCCTGCCGGTATTGGCCCACTGGCTTTTAAAGGCTTTGTTGGTATATTGGGCGCTTCCCCTCAGCTCAAGCATGGTCGAGAGCGAATTTTCACCTCCGCGCGCCCAGTTGGAGAAATAGGTCTGGTTGAGTGTGAAGGCGCTCGACATATCATAGCGCCAATAAACAGGTATCTCCTCCAGGGGCCTCACTGCTGCCAGCGAGCGTTGGGCTCTGAGGGTAGAAATAGGCACATCGTCAACCCGGCGGCGCTCCCGTCTTTCCACATTAATGTTGTCTTCGAGCAAAAG
The DNA here is from genome assembly GCA_037441525.1 of Bacteroidota bacterium. Lineage (GTDB taxonomy): Bacteria > Bacteroidota > Bacteroidia > Bacteroidales > UBA7960 > SKVR01. The sequence goes on along the minus strand of JBBISA010000001.1, from coordinate 1,604 downwards.
GTTAATCTCCCTGCGGTTGGGGTTGCCTATCCAGATAGTCAGTGAATCGTTGGATGAGTTCTTTACCCAGAAACGGTAATACTCGGTATCTCGGTTACTTAACCAATAGGGTGTGCGGGTGCCCTCACCGCTTCTGAAAAACACCAGCAGCGAATCGCGGGCATCATTATTCATTACCAGCGTTCGTACTGCGTGTTGCAACGAATCGGTCATCCGTTCGCCCGGAACTATGTAAAACGGCGATTCCTGATTGGCCACCAAATATCTTTTATACCTCGAAACTACCAGTGCCGATGAATCCGGCAGAAAGCGGGCTGTTGTACCCGAACCTCTTAGCATCAGTGGTGGACTAATCATATCATTCTCAACCCTATGCATGGTTACACGTTTTGACCTCAGGTAAATGGTATCGATAAATACCTCTGAAATGGTTTCTCGAGATAGTAAAAGCGAATCAATGAACCTTCTTAACTCAGGCGATCCGTTGCGCATGAAAAGAACTGACGAGTCAATGGCATTAATAACCAATGTTTTGCGATAAATAACGGGCTCTCTTTCAAGCCGGATGGTATCAACAATGAAGGTGGAAGAATTGAGCCACCTGACCGGCAAAGTATCGTTTCTGCGCACCGAGGTAAGTTTTAATTCTACCCCATCATAGTTAAACCCTAATAACCTGGGAACCACACTGTCGTAGGGTTGCTGATAATGCCCCACAAGCCTTTCGAGCGATGGTTTTAGCAGATTGTTTGCCGGCCGCCACAGGTTTTCGCGTTTTAGAAGATCAATTATATACCCCGAAGCAGAAACCGGGGTAAAACGGATGGGATCAGGAACAATGGTGTCGGCTCTATTTTCCGGGGTTTCAATAACTGACTGGCTAAATGCAGGCTGAAAAACCAACAACCCTGCAAACACAAGGAAAAAGACAGCTGATAGGCGCATGTTATTTTTTTGTTTGGTTGAATGAACTTTAGTTGGAACATATGCTGTGTAAATAACTTGAAATCAACGGTTTTATTATTATAATTGCCTTTTTGAAGAAAAAATTGCATTTCTTAGTCAGAAAAGCAAGCAAAAAACCGTTTTTTGGCTGCAAAGATAGTAATAACAACAATTTTTAGTGCAGATATGATGAAATCTGGCCGGCTTATAAACCAGCCCAGGGATAGAAAACTGGCAGGTAGTAAATTGCAATGGTTTTTTCAAAAAATTGCCAATTAAACAGGGGCTTCTCAAAACCAAAAAATCTGTTTTGTAAAATCTTTATGTTATACCACTTAATTCTGGGTTTATTTATCCGCAAACATCCCAGAAACTATTATTATTTAATAACTGTAATTGCGCTGACCAAATAATTCTATCAATATAAGGCTATTCTGCCACAACTGTAAATATGATTCTCATCAATTTACAATTTAATTAAATATTGTAGTATCCATTATCGTTTAGTTTGCACCAATAAATCATTATCAGGAAAGGAGATAAATCCGGGTTTGTCAACTATCGTTATTTCTAATAATCGTATTAAGAAATATTTCATCCTAAGCAATTGGTTTAACCCCCTATTCTTTGGACAGATTTTTCAAAAAGGTTTAGGACGT